>NZ_JASGDD010000174.1:0-21575 GCF_047607365.1 Nocardioides sp.
GCCCGACGCGCTCGGCGAGGTGGTCGCCGCCGGCTGGCGCGCGCCGCCGCACCCGGCGCAGGCCAGCACCAGGGCCATCAGCAGGACGAGGGCTCCGCGCACGCTCCGATCCTGCCCTAGGACGTCCCGGCGCGGCCGACCAAGGTGCCGAAGGAGCAGTCGAACACCGCGCGACGACATCGGAGTCGTCCTACAGTACCGATGCATCGGGGGCACGACCCGAGGACGAGGGCAGGGGCCGAGCGTGGAGCAGGTGGACGGGCACCCGCGCGGTCGCCGGGTGAGCCGGGGTGGGGCGCTCCTGGCGTACGCGTGGTGGGCGGCGTGCGGGGCGGCCGCCGGCATCGGGGCCCTGAGCATCCTGACGATCGGCCCCTTCGTCCTCCTCGGCACGGGCGTCCTGGTGGTCGTCGGCCTCGCGTGGGGCCGGCTCAGGGGCACCGGCCATGCCGCGGCCCTGGCCGGCGTCGGCCTGGCGGTGCTCTACCCGGCGTGGCTCAACAGGCAGGGGCCGGGGACGGTGTGCGAGCCGCTCGGGGACGACGGGCTCCACTGCGTCGACCAGTGGAGCCCCTGGCCCTTCGTGGTGCTCGCGATCCTCCTGCTGATCGCCGCGATCGCCCTGGATCTCCTGATCCGCCGCCTGCCGACGCTCCTCCGCTGAGATCCGGGCGGGCGCTCAGGGCGCCTGCGCGTGCCCGAGGGCGACCGTCAGGGCGAGCACCCACCGTGGGTCGTCCAGCCGGTCGCCGTACGCCTCGCGGAGCTGGCCCATCCGGTAGCGCACCGTCTGCGGGTGCACGAAGAGCTCGGCGGCGACGTCGTCGCGGCGGCCCTGGTGCAGCAGCCACGAGCGCAGCGTCTCGGTCAGCTTCTCGGCCGTTCCGGCGCGCAGCTCGGCCAGCGGCGCGAGCACGGCGGCCCGCAGGTCGGCCAGCGCGTCGGCGTCCGCCCCCAGCACCAGGTCGACGAGGTGCTCCTCGGTGTCGCCGGTCCACCCCGCCGCGTGGGTCCGCAGCGCGCGCTGGAAGGACAGCCGTGCCTCGCGCCACGGCTTCGCCGGCCCGACCACGCCGCCGCGGCTGCCGACCGCGGAGAGCAGCGCACCGCGCCGGTGGCCGTCGATGTCGGGGACGAGCAGCACGGTCATGCCCTCGGTCTCCGGCCCGGAGTCGAGCTCGAGCGTGGCCGGCGAGATCGCCGAGAGCACCGGCGCGAGCTGGGCGTTGGGCACCAGCGCGGCGGTCAGCGTCGAGGGCGGCTTCCAGTCCGCGCGCGCGGCGTCGTCGTCGATCACCTCGACGGCCGCGCCCTCGACGAGATGGCGTCCGAGGCGCGCGAGCAGGCGCTGGCGCAGCCGGCCGGCCGACGCCAGCTCCTCGGCGTGACCGGCGCCCGACGCGGCGGAGACCTCGTCGATCCAGGCGAAGACCAGCGCGGCGAACTCGACGAGCGTCTCGGGCCGCAGGCCGGCGTCGAGAGCCGTGGCGGACAGCTCGCGCCAGGCCGTGCGCGCCCCGATCCGGTAGGCGGCCAGGAGGGCCTCCGGCGTACGCCCGCTGCGGGCCTCGCCGCGGCCCAGCTCGAAGGCGCCCTGCATGGCCTCCGGGGTCGCGGACGCGATCTCCTCCAGCCCGCCGCCCGCCGCGACGGCGAGGAAGCCGGAGAGCGCGACCTCCACGGCGGTCTGGATGACGCCGGCCATTTTCCCGTCCGCCCAGGCGTCCTGATAGCTCGGCACCTCGGCGATGACCGCGTTGACGACGTCCTCGCCGACCTTCGGCAGGATCGCCTCGAGCCGCTCCACGATCGGCGGGGTGAGCCCGAGCTCCGCATTCGGGGAGCGTTTCAGGGCGAAACGGGCCATTTCTATCTCCTGCGAACAATTGACATCGCGATCTTCACGTCATCTGGACATGAGTTTACTCCCGGTGACGGTTCACCATGGAAGCATGAGAACGAGGCTCCGCGAGCGCGCCGGCCAGGTGGCCGCGCTGCTGGCGACCCCGCTCGTGCCGAGCGACTACCTCGACCTCTTCCACCCGCTGCGCAAGGGCGCCGACCTGCGCGCGCGGGTCGTCGAGGTCCACCCCGAGACCGCCGACGCCGCGACCCTCGTGCTGCGGCCGGGCCGGGACTGGGCGGGTCACGTGCCGGGGCAGTACCTCCGCATCGGCGTCGACGTCGACGGCGTACGCCACTGGCGGGCCTACTCCCTGACGCACGGCCCTCGCGCGGACGGCCATATCTCCATCACCGTCAAGGCGGTCGACGGCGGCAAGGTCAGCCCCTACCTCGTGCACCAGACCGAGCCCGGCACGATCGTCCACATCGAGCAGGCCCAGGGCGAGTTCGTCCTGCCCGACCCGCTCGCGGACCAGCGATTCCTCTTCGTCACCGCGGGCTCCGGCATCACGCCGGTGATCGGCATGCTGCGCAACCTCTTCCCGGTCACCGACGCCGGTGTGATCACGCGCAGCGACGTCGACGTGACGCTGATCCACCTGGCCCCCAGCCGCCCCGACTCGATCTTCGTCGAGCAGCTCGAGGCCCTCGACGCCGCCGGCGCCATCGACCTCGTCAGCTGGTACGACGACGAGCGCGGCGTCTTCGACACCGCGCACCTCGACGAGCTGGTCCCGGATCTCGCGAAGCGCGCGACCTACGCCTGCGGGCCGGCCGGCCTGCTCGACGCCCTCGGCGACCACCACCGGGAGCTCGGCCGCGAGCTCCACACCGAGCAGTTCCGCGCGACCACGGTCGTCGTCGGCGAGGGCGGCAGCGTCCGCTTCACCGGCGCCGACACCGGCAGCGACGTCGAGCTCGAGCTCGACGCCGCCACCCCGATCCTCGACGCCGCCGAGGTCGCCGGCGTCCTCATGCCGAGCGGGTGCCGGATGGGCATCTGCTTCGGCTGCGTCCTGCCGCTGCGCGAGGGGGCCGTCCGCGACCTGCGCAACGGCGACCTCATCGTCGCCATCCCGGGCGAGACCGACGGCCTCAACGTCCAGACCTGCGTGAGCGCCGCCGCCGGCGCCTGCGTGATCGACCACTGACTCCCTGATCCCACCAGGAGACCGACATGACCCTCACCGACGACAACCGCCTCGTCGCGGACCCGGACAACCCGATCGCCCACCTCACGCCGGCGGACATCGAGGAGATCGGCCGCGAGCTCGACGCCATCCGCAAGGAGGTGATGGACAGCCGCGGCGCCCGCGACGCGGCCTACATCCGCCGCGTCATCAAGAGCCAGCGCTACCTCGAGCTCGGCTCCCGCGCGGTGCTCCTGGTGAGCGCCTTCCCGCCCGCCTTCGTCGCCGGCACGGCCGGGCTCGCGATCGCGAAGATCCTCGAGAACATGGAGATCGGCCACAACATCCTCCACGGCCAGTGGGACTGGATGCGCGACCCGAAGATCCACTCGACCACCTGGGAGTGGGACAACGCCGCGACCGCCGAGGGCTGGAAGAGGTCGCACAACGAGGAGCACCACACCTACACGAACATCGTCGGCATGGACAACGACCTGGGCTGGGGCCTGGTCCGCGTCGACGAGAGCCAGGAGTGGACGCCCAAGTGCCTCTGGCAGACGGCGTACAACACGCTCAACATGCTCTTCTTCGAGTACGGCATCGCCGCCTACGACCTCAAGCTCGGCGACTACCTCCGGGCACCCAAGGAGGAGCGCTCGCCCGAGCACGTCGCCGAGGTCAAGGCGACGCTCGCGAAGATCCGCAAGCAGGCGATCAAGGACTACGTCGTCCACCCGCTGCTGTCGGGGCCGAGCGCGCCGTTCACGCTGGCGGCCAACGTGCTCGCCAACCTCGGCCGGAACGTCTGGTCGCACTCGGTGATCATGTGCGGTCACTTCCCCGAGGGCGTGGCGACCTTCGAGCTCGACGAGCTCCCCGAGAACGAGACCCGCGGCGACTGGTACGTCCGCCAGATGGTCGGCTCGGCCAACATCTCCGGCTCGAAGGCGGTCCACCTGCTCTCGGGCAACCTCTCCCACCAGATCGAGCACCACATCTGGCCCGACCTCCCGTCGAACCGGTACGCCGAGGTCGCCCCCCGCGTCCGCGCGCTGTTCGAGCGCTACGGCCTGCCCTACAACACCCGCCCGCTGCCGCAGCAGGTCGGCAGCGCCTGGCACAAGACGCTGCGGCTCTCCTTCCCCAACGGCTGGTGGCAGACCACCACCCCGCGCACCCTGCCGTCGCAGCTGCTCAAGCTCGGCCGGATCGTCCGCGCCAAGGGCCGCGACCGGACCCGGATGCTCAAGGAGCTCGAGGCCCGCGCCGCGCGCTGATCGGGTCGCGAGGGCACGTCCTAGAATCCTCGACATGGATCTGGTGACCTGCACGATCTCCGACGGCATCGCCCAGGTGCGTCTCACGCGGCCGGAGAAGCTCAACGCGCTCACGCTGCCCCTGCTCGACCAGTTGGTCGCGACCGCCCACCGCCTCCGCAAGGACACCGCCCTGCGCGCGGTGGTCATCGCGGGCGAGGGCGACGCGTTCTGTGCCGGGCTCGACTTCGCCAGCGTGCTGCGCAAGCCGACCGACATCGCCACGGCCTTCCTGCCCCGCCCCTGGCGCAGCGGAGGCACCAACACCTTCCAGGAGGCCTCCTGGGCCTGGCGCAGCGTGCCGGTCCCGGTGATCGCCGCGATCCACGGCCACTGCCTCGGCGGCGGCGTGCAGATCGCGCTGGGCGCCGACTTCCGGATCGCCACCCCCGACTCGACGTGGTCGGTGCTCGAGGGGAAGTGGGGCATCATCCCCGACATGTCGGGGATCCAGTCGCTCTCCGAGCTGGTCGGGATCGACCGCGCCAAGCTGCTCACCATGACCGCGGAGTCCTTCAGCGGCAAGGAGGCCCACGACCTCGGCCTGGTGACCGAGCTCGCCCCCGACCCGGTCGCCGCCGCGACGGCCCTGGCCCACAGGCTGAGCGCCAAGTCGCCCGACGCCCTCGCGGCCGCCAAGCGCCTCTTCAACGACACCTGGGGCAGCAGCCCCCGGCGTACGTTCGCGCGGGAGCGGGTCGAGCAGCTCCTGCTGCTCTTCGGGGCCAACGCCAAGGCCGCGCGCGAGGCCGCGTTCAAGCGCACCGCGCCGACGTACGCCCCCCGCCGTCGCTAGGGCGTGTTGATCAATTCGGACGCCTGCTGCGCGTCGCCCAGCACGCGCCCTGGCGGCGTTGTCACTCGTCGCGATGCCTCCGGCATCGCTCCTCGCTCCGCCTTGCCAGCGCACGCGCTGGACGCCGCTCGCGACGGCGCCGAATCGATCAACACACCCTAGTCGGCGTCGGCGGTCTCCAGCACGAGCGCCTCGTCCTCCGAGCCGTGGGCCGGCGCGCTCGTCGCGGGCACGAAGCGCCGGAAGGCCAGCAGCACGACGACGGCCAGCGCGGTCGCGCCGGCACCCATCCAGAACGGCGCGTGCAGATTGTGCTCGAGCAGCTTGCCGGCCAGGTAGGGGCCGACCGAGCCGCCGGCGAAGCGCACGAAGGAGTACGCCGCCGAGGCGACCGGCCGCGGCACGGGGGCCGATCCCATGACCAGTGTCGTGATGACCGTGTTGTTGATGCCCAGGAAGGCGCCGGCGAGGATCACGCAGACGACGATGACCGCCTTGTGCTCGGTCCAAATCGCCATGATCGCCAGCAGCGTGGCGAAGCCGACGAGGGCGACCACGATCGCGGCGACCGTGCCGATCCGCGACTCGAGCCAGGGAGCGCCCCAGATCGAGTTGACCGCGAGCAGCAGGCCCCAGCCGAAGAAGATCCAGCCGACGTTCGACGCCGTCGTGTCGAGCGGGAACGGCGCGGCGAGCATGAGCGTGAAGAAGCCGAAGTTGTAGAGCAGCGACGTCACCGCGACGACGAGGAGGCCGGGGTAGCGCAGCGCCTTGATCGGGTCGGCGATCGAGGTCTTCTCGGCCGGCGGGGGAGTGGCCGGCGTGAAGACTCCGGTGGCGACGAGGGCGACCAGCATCAGCACCGCGACACCGAAGAACGGCGCGCGCCACGAGATCTCGCCGAGCTGTCCGCCGACGATCGGCCCCAGGCCGATGCCGATGCCCAGGGCCGACTCGTAGAGCAGGATCGCGCCCTTGAGGCCGCCGGACGCGAACTGCACGATCGTGGCCAGCGAGGTCGCGATGAAGAGCGCGTTGCCCAGGCCCCAGAAGGCGCGGGCGGCGACGATCCCGCCCACGCTGTCCATCAGGCCCGCGACCGCGGAGAAGGCGACGATGAGGACCAGGCCCGCCAGGAGGGTGCGCTTGGCGCCGATCCGGCTCGAGACGAAGCCGGTGATGAGCATCGCGACCCCGGTCACGGCCATGTAGGACGTGAAGAGGAGCGACACCTGGCCGGCGGAGGCGTCGAGCTGGGCGGCGATCGAGGTCAGGATCGGGTCGACGAGGCCGAGGCCCATGAAGGAGATGACGGCGGCGAAGGCCACCGCGAGGACGGCACGTGGCTGCTTCAGGAGGTTCACAGGAGTCCTTTCGATTGCCCTCAGACTATATAGTCAACCTATGGAAATCAACTCGCTAGGCTCGCCCGCATGAGCTCCGCCCACGACGTCGAGACTCCCATGGCGCTGAGTGCCGACATCGCGATCTACGCGGCGCGCCTGGTTCGCGCGCTGCGGCGCCGGCACGAGGCGCCCGCCGGCGTACGCGTGCTGTCGGTGCTCGAGGAGAACGGGCCGCTCGGGGTCACCGATCTGGCCCGCATCGACGGCTGCTCCCAGCCCACCATGTCGACCGCCGTCTCCCAGCTGGTCGAGGGAGGTCTGGTGAGCAAGGCGCCCCATCCGACCGACGCGCGCGGGTCGGTGGTGTCGCTCACGGCGGCCGGGGTCACCGCGCTGACGGCGTACCGCGGGACGTATGCCGCGACGATCAGCGAGCGGCTGCGCGCCGCGGGGCGCACCGAGGAGGAGCTTGCCACCGCGGTGGGCGTCCTCCGTGACATCCTTGAGTCGTGACCGCGCCGAGTCCCACCGAGCTTGACGACCCCATCGCCGAGGACGTCACCGCGCCGGCGATGCCATGGGTGACGATCGTCTGGAACGACCCGGTCAACCTGATGTCCTACGTCACCTTCGTCTTCCAGAAGCACTTCGGCTACTCCAAGAAGAAGTCCGAGAAGCTCATGATGGAGGTCCACGAGGACGGCAAGTCGGCGGTGTCGACCGGCAGTCGCGAGGAGATGGAGCGCGACGTGCAGGCGATGCACGAGTACGGCCTCTGGGCGACGCTCGAGAAGCAAGAGTGAAGCGGGCCCGATGACCGGCTTCTCCCGGCACCGGCGCTCCGGTGTCGTCTTCGCGACCTTCAGCGGCTTCGAGGCCGATCTGCTCCGCTCGCTCGCGGCGCAGTTGGTCGAGCTGCTCCGCAACGAGAGCGCCGCCGAGGTCGAGACCGATCCGCTCGAGGCGCTGCTCGACTTCAGTGGCCCCACCACCGAGCCCGAGGATCCCGTCCTGGCGCGGCTCTTCCCGACGGCCTACCGAGACGACGGCGAGTCCGCCGCCGACTTCCGCCGCTTCACCGAGCAGGGCCTGCGCGACGGCAAGGCCGACGCCGCCTCGCTGATCATCGACACGCTCGAGGAGGCCGGCCTGCCTCCCGAGCTCAGCCAGGACGGCCTGATGATCGACGTCGAGCTCGACGAGGGCGCCGCCCTGACCTGGCTGCGCTCCTTCACCGACATCCGGCTCGCCCTCGCCACCCGCCTCGGCGTGGAGGAGGGCGACGAGGACTACTGGCTCGCCCTGCCCGACGACGACCCCACCGCGCAGGCCCACGACATCTACGACTGGGTCGGCTATCTGCAGGAGACCCTCGTCCAGTCGCTGGGCGGCTGACGACCGGCCGACCCCGACCCCCTACGCTTGTTCGCGTGCTGACCATCGACCAGGCGACGTACGACCGCATCGTCGCGCACGCCAAGCGGGATCACCCCGACGAGGCGTGTGGCATGGTCGTCGGCCCCGAGGGCAGCGACCGTCCGGCCCGTGTGGTCGAGATGATCAACGCCGCGGGCAGCCCCACCTTCTACGAGTACGACAGCACCGAGCTGCTCGAGCTCTACAAGGAGATGTGGGCGAACGACGAGGAGCCGGTGGTGATCTACCACTCGCACACCGCCACCGAGGCCTACCCGAGCGTCACCGACATCAAGCTGGCCAGCGAGCCCGGCGCGCACTACGTGCTGGTCAGCACGCGCGAGCACGGGAATAACGAGGGCCCGGTCGAGTTTCGCTCTTACCGAATCGTCGACGGTGAGGTGACCGAAGAAGAGGTCGCCATTCACGACGCCGCCGCAAGCGTCGACTGAACTACTGAGGAGAGACATGTCCATCGAGGTCCGGATCCCGACCATCCTGCGCACCTACACGGGCGGCGAGAAGGCCGTCTCCGCCGACGGCGCCACGCTGTCCGCGCTCATCGACGACCTCGAGGGCAACCACCCCGGCATCAAGGACCGCCTGATCCAGGACGGCGACCTGCGGCGCTTCGTCAACGTGTACGTCAACGACGAGGACGTCCGCTTCCTCGGCGGCCTCGAGGCGACGCTCAAGGACGGCGACAATGTCGTCGTGCTGCCGGCGGTCGCCGGCGGCTGAGCCGTGCGCTACGACAGCCTCGTCGCCTCGGTGGGGAACACCCCGCTGGTGGGGCTGCCGCGGCTCGCGAGCCCGTTCAACGTGCCCGGCCGGCCCGAGGTGCGCCTGTGGGCGAAGCTCGAGGACCGCAACCCGACCGGCTCGATCAAGGACCGCCCGGCCCTGAAGATGATCGAGGAGGCGGAGAAGGACGGCACCCTGCGCGCCGGCTGCACCATCCTCGAGCCGACGTCGGGCAACACCGGCATCTCGCTGGCGATGGCGGCCAAGCTCAGGGGCTACCGCATCGTCTGCGTGATGCCGGAGAACACCTCGGAGGAGCGCCGCCAGCTGCTGCGGATGTGGGGCGCCGAGATCGTCTCCTCGCCCGCGGCCGGCGGCTCCAACGAGGCGGTGCGCAACGCCAAGCGGCTCGCCGCGGAGCACCCCGACTGGGTGATGCTCTACCAGTACGGCAACCCCGCCAACGCGCTCGCGCATGAGGAGGGCACGGGTCCCGAGCTGCTCGCCGACCTGCCGTCGATCACCCACTTCGTCGCCGGCCTCGGCACGACGGGGACGCTCATGGGCGTGTCCCGCTTCTTCCGGGGTGCCAAGCCCGACGTCCGGATCGTGGCCGCGGAGCCACGCTACGGCGAGCTCGTCTATGGCCTGCGCAACCTCGACGAGGGCTTCGTGCCGGAGCTCTACGACGCCTCGCTGATCGACACCCGCTTCTCTGTCGGCCCCCGTGACGCCGTACGCCGGGTGCGGGAGCTGCTCGAGATGGAGGGCATCTTCGCCGGCATCTCCACCGGTGCCATCCTCCACGCCGCCCTCGGCCAGGCCGCCAAGGCGTTCGCCGCCCAGGAGGCCGCCGACATCGCCTTCGTCGTCGCCGACGGCGGCTGGAAGTATCTCTCCACCGGCGCCTACGAGGGCACCATCGACGAGGCTGAGGAGTCCCTCGAGGGCCAGCTCTGGGCGTAGCCCACCCCGTGGGCGGCCGTACACTCTCAACCGTGGTCGACGTGGATGCTCCGATCGGGATCTTCGACTCCGGGTTCGGTGGTCTCACCGTCGCTCGCAGCGTCATCGACCAGCTGCCGCACGAGTCGATCACCTACGTCGGCGACACCGCGCGGGCGCCGTACGGGCCGAAGCCGATCGCCGAGGTGCGCGAGTACGCGCTCGAGTGCCTCGACCATCTCGTCGACCAGGGCGTGAAGGCACTGGTCATCGCCTGCAACTCGGCCTCGGCGGCGATGCTGCGCGACGCGCGCGAGCGCTACGCGGTGCCGGTCGTCGAGGTGATCCTGCCCGCGACGCGACGCGCTGTGCGGGCGACCAAGAACGGCCGGATCGGCGTCATCGGGACGCACGCGACGATCAGCTCGATGGCCTACGACGACGCCTTCGCGGCCGTTCCGCGGATCGAGCTGACCTCGCGGGCGTGCCCCCGGTTCGTGGAGTTCGTCGAGGCGGGAGTCACCAGCGGCCCCGAGCTGACGGAGGCTGCGCACGACTACCTCGCGCCGCTCATCGTGGCCGGGGTCGACACCGTCGTGCTCGGCTGCACGCACTACCCGCTGCTCACCGGGATCATCTCCTCGATCCTGGGCGACGACGTCACGCTGGTGTCCAGCGCCGAGGAGTGCGCGAAGGACGTCTACAAGATGCTGGCCACGACGGGCCTGATGCGGCAGGGTGGCGACCCGACGTATCGGTTCCTCACCACGGGGGCACCCGAGCAGTTCGAGACGATCGGACGCCGGTTCCTCGGTCCGGAGATGGTGGCCGCCGCACAGTTCGCAGGAGGCCTGACATGAAGCTGACCGTCGTCGGCTGCTCCGGCTCCTACCCCGGCCCCGACTCTCCCGCCAGCTGCTATCTCGTCGAGGCCGAGGGGCCTGACGGCTCCGGGGGGACGCGCACCTGGCGCATCCTCCTCGACCTCGGCAACGGGGCGCTCGGCGCCCTTCACCGGTACGCCGACCCCCTGGCCGTCGATGCGGTCTTCCTGTCGCACCTCCATGCCGACCACTGCCTCGACATGACGTCCTACTACGTCATGCGGAAGTACCACCCGCGGGGGCAGCAGCCGAAGATTCCGGTCTACGGCCCCAAGGGCACCGGCTGGCGGCTCGCCCGCGCCTACGACCTTCCGCGCACCCCCGGGATGCGCGAGGAGTTCACCTTCCGGCGCCACCACCACCGCGAGAGCGTCGAGGTGGGCCCGTTCACCGTCACGGCCTACGAGGTCGAGCATCCGGTGCCGGCGTACGCCTTCCGCATCGAGGCCGACGGCGCCGTGCTCGCCTACACCGGCGACACCGGCCCGACCGACACGCTGCTCGAGACGGCCCGCGACGCCGACCTGCTGCTCGCCGAGGCGAGCTTCCGCGAGGCCGACGTCAACCCGCCCGCCCTCCACCTCACCGGCCTCGAGGCCGGCCGGGTCGCGGCTCGCTCCGGTGCCCGCCGGCTGGTCCTGACCCACATCCCCCCGTGGCACGACAGCCAGGAGATCCTCGCCGAGGCCAAGAGCGCGTACGACGGCGCGCCGGAGCTGGCCACCGCCGGAGCCGTCTACACCCTGTGACGGGACCGGCTACCGGGTGCGGATCACGACCTTCCGGGCGCCGAGGGGCTCGCGGTTGCCGGCGCGGTCGATCGCCCGGATCGTGAGGACGTACGTCGCGCGCCTGCGCAGCCGACCCGGGCTGAGGAACGTCCACGTCGTCGTGCCGGCGACGCGCAGCGACCGGCGCTCCGGCCAGGTCTGTGCCCGGCACTTCCTCTTCGTGAGCACACGGGTCCAGTGGCCGTGGGGCAACATGTAGCGGCAGCCCTGCTCGCCGACGACCTGCTTCAGCACGGCCTGGATCGAGGCGACCGAGGCGACGCAACCGGCAGGTGCGGCGTCGGTTGCGATCCCGCGCAGCCGGAGCCGGCGACCGACCGGCTTCCTGACGTGGCGCCTGGCCGGGGTGGTGGTCGGCGCCTGCGTGTCGCGGCACGCCGCGGTGGGCTGGTCGGCCCGCGCGTCCCGCACCGGGACGTCGACCCGGGTGTTGCTCAGCGTCACCAGGCCCGGCACGCGGCTGGCCATGGCGGCGAAGACGGTGTTGGTCGGGGACGTCAGGAGGTAGAGCGACTGCCCGGCGGGGACGTCGACCGCGACCGTGGGCAGGTCGAAGGTGAGGCGCTGGCTCGTGACCTGGGTCGCGACCCTCAGCGGCAGGACGTTGTCCTGCACCAGCGTGGCGTTCTGCGGGGAGGTCCCGACGGCCAGCCCAGCGAAGATGCGGGCATCCGGGCCGGTCGTGGTGACGTCCGCGGTCACGGACGGCGAGCCGGCGACGCGGAGCGGCCCGGTCGCGATCGGGGTGGCGACCTGCGGCCCCGCCGAGACCGGGGTCACCACGGTGCCGGCGTCGTATGCGCTGGTCGGCCGATCGTCGTCGACGGTCGCGCATGCCTGGCCCGGCGTCCCGAGGTGGATCCTTCCGTAGCCGCCCAGCCCGGTCTGCCTGTGCTTGAGCTGCTCGTCGAAGAACCTCACCGTGAGCGCGAGGAAGTCGCCTCCCGCCAGCTCCTTGCTGCAGGGGTCCGAGGCGATGGGCGGCGTCTGCCCGGTGACGGCGCCGATGGTGTGGCCGCCGTCGTACCCGATCAGGATGCTCCGCGCGCGGGCCCGGTCGGTGAGCGCGAGGTGCCAGTTCGACAGGGCCTGGCGCAGGTCGAAGAGGGTGTCGGTGGTGCCCTGCCCCATGAGCACGGGTACGTCGAGGCGCTTGCCCTGGGAGACCTGCCACTTCGATCCGTTCCGCTCGAAGCGCGTGTGCAGTGAGGCGGGGAACTCGCCGGCGGCGATGCCCTCCGCCAACGCCAGGGCGACCGCCGGCTCCAGCGCGTCGGAGGAGGTCGCGGCGAGGAAGCTGGCCCACTGGGTGCGCACGACGCCGCTGGGAGCGAGACTCTCCTCGAGGTCGAACCAGGTGTACTCCGGAGCGAGTGCGTCGAAGACCGGCTTGCCGTTCCGCTCGACGGTGAAGGCGCCCAGGTATTGGAAGCCGCCGCCGTAGCTGCCGCCCATAGCCCCCAGGCGCGGATCTCCGTCGCCGTCCTGCGCCACCCAGGTGAGCTGGCCGACCAGGTCGACGAGCTCGGCGATGTCCCTGCCCTCGATGTCGGGGTCCTGCATCTGGGCCCGTCCGCCGGAGTCGCCGAAGCCGCGCTGATCGAAGGAGAGCACGCCGTAGCCGGAGTCGATCAGCGGCAGCAGCCACGTCGGATCGGTCGTGCGGGAGCCACCCCACCCGTGGCTCTGGATCACCAGCGGCACCGGATGGCTCGCGGTCGCGGAGACCGGCCGGAACAGCGACCAGCAGATCTGGACCGGCTCGGTGGAGCCGGGATCCGGGACACTGGCGACGCAGCCCGTCGTGGTCTCCACCGAGTCGGTGGTGGCGGCCGCGGCCGGCGAGGGCGCTGCGACCACGGCACTCAGGAGGGTCGCGCTCAACGTCATGGCAAGCAGGAGCGGCGCCGCGATCGTGCGAGGGGACCGGTGGCACATGACAAGAGACCAAGGCATGCCTAACCTTAGGAGCTGTTTCCGGCCAGTGACATTCGTCAGGGCTGATTCAGGGTGTTTCCGGATGGAGGTCCTGGGAGTCGCCTGAGAGGGTGGGGGCATGATCGAAGTCCAGGGCGTGACCAGGACGTACGGCGGCTTCACCGCCGTCGACGACGTCACCTTCCGATGCGAGCCCGGCCGGGTCACCGGCTTCCTCGGCCCCAACGGGGCCGGCAAGTCCACCACGATGCGGATCATGGTGGGCCTGACGGCGGCCACGAAGGGCACGGTGACGATCGACGGCCTGCCCTTCCACCAGATCCCCAACCCCGGCCGGCACGTCGGCGTCCTCCTCGACGCCAGCGCCCAGCACGGCGGCCGCAGCGGCCGCGAGGTGCTGACCCTCGGCGCGCGGATGATGGGCCTGCCCGACAGCCGGGTGGACGAGATGCTCACGCTCGTCTCGCTCACCCCCTCGGAGGCGAAGCGGAAGATCCGCAACTACTCCCTGGGCATGAAGCAGCGGCTCGGGATCGCGCACGCGCTGCTCGGCGACCCCAAGGTGCTGATCCTCGACGAGCCCGCCAACGGGCTCGACCCCGCCGGCATCCGCTGGATGCGGGGACTGCTCAAGTCCTACGCCGACCGTGGCGGCACCGTGCTGCTGTCGAGTCACCTGCTGCACGAGGTCGAGCAGGTCGCCGACGAGATGATCCTCATCGGCCGTGGGCGCATCGTCGCCCAGGGCGACCGCGAGACGCTGCTGAGGCAGGCCGGACCGAGCCAGGCGCTCGTCACCTCGCTCGACAACCCCGCGCTCGCCGCCGCCCTCGAGGCCGACGGCGTCGCCAGCGAGGTGGCGGGCACCGGGCTGCGCGTCCACGCCTCCACCGAGACCGTCGGCCGCGCGGCCCTCGCCGCCGGCATCGTCCTGACCGACCTGCGCTCTGGCGGCGCCGGTCTCGAGGACCTCTTCCTCGAGCTCACCGCCGACACCCAGCGAGAGGGGAACCCCGCATGACCACCACCGGAGCCGCCGGAGCGATCGCTCCCGTCACCGCGCTGCCGCCCGCCGACCAGCCGGTCCCGTTCGCCCGCCTCCTCGCGGTCGAGTTCCGCAAGACCCGCGACACCCGGGCCGGCTTCTGGCTGCTCGCCGTCATCGGCCTGCTGGTCGCGGCGGCCGAGGTCATCTCGCTGATCGTCTTCCTGACCCAGGACACCACCGACGTGACCTGGGGCGTCTTCACCCAGATCGCGGCGATGATCACCTCGGTCCTGCTGCCGGTGCTCGGCATCATGCTCGTCACCACCGAGTGGACCCAGCGCACCGCGATGGTGACCTTCTCGCTGGAGTCGCGGCGCGGCCGGGTGATCGCGGCCAAGCTGCTCGTCGGCGTACTCCTCGCGGCGGCCACCATCGTGTTCGCGCTGCTCGTCGGCCTGGTCTGCTGCGTGATCTTCGTGGCCGCCGGCGGCGACGCGACATGGTGGGATCGGGACTTCACCGACGGCCTGATCGGCTTCGCGATCACCCAGACGCTCGCGATGTTCACCGGCTTCGCGCTGGCGTCGCTGCTGCTCAACACGGCCGCCGCCATCGTCGTCTACTTCGCCTACTCCTACGTGCTGCCCGGCATCATCGCGATCGGGTCGGCCAACATCGGCTGGTTCGCCGACATCGCGCCGTGGATCAACTTCCTCGACGCGCAGTCCCATCTCTACGAGCTGTCGAGCATGACCGGTGAGCAGTGGGCGCACTTCCTCGTCGCGGCCGTCATCTGGGTGGCGCTGCCGCTGGCGATCGGCCTGCGCCGGATCCTGCGCGCCGAGGTCAAATAGGGCTCCGTCGGCGCCGGGCTCTAGGGTCGGGCACATGACGACCTCCCCCGGATCCGGCAGGGCCGACGGCCGCGCCGACGACGAGCTGCGCCCCATCACGATCACCCGCAACTGGCTCGACCACCCGGCGGGATCGGTGCTCGTCGAGTTCGGCAAGACCCGCGTGCTCTGCGTCGCCTCCGCCTCCGAGGGTGTGCCGCGGTGGCGCAAGGGCTCGGGCCTGGGCTGGGTGACGGCGGAGTACGCCATGCTCCCCGGCTCCACCCACGAGCGCTCGGACCGCGAGTCGATGAAGGGCCGCGTCGGCGGTCGCACGCACGAGATCTCCCGGCTCATCGGGCGCTCGCTGCGTGCCGTGATCGACTACGAGGCGCTGGGGGAGAACACCATCAACCTCGACTGCGACGTCCTCCAGGCGGACGGCGGCACCCGCACCGCCTCCATCACCGGCGCGTACGTCGCCCTGGCCGACGCCGCCGCCAAGCTGGGCGTCTCACAGGCGATCACGGGCTCCGTGGCGGCGGTGTCCGTGGGGATCATCGACGGCGTCCCGCGGCTCGACCTCCCCTACGAGGAGGACTCCCGTGCCGAGACCGACATGAACATCGTCATGACCGGCGAGGGGAAGTTCATCGAGGTCCAGGGCACCGCCGAGGGCGCCGCCTTCGACCTGGGGGAGCTCCAGGCGCTGCTCGCGCTCGGCACCAAGGGCTGCGCCGACCTGACCGCGCTGCAGCGCGAGGCGCTGGCCCGGTGACCGGTGGGGCACGGGTCTTCGTGGCCTCGCGCAACGCCAAGAAGATCGAGGAGATGGAGCGGATCCTCGCGCCGCTCGTCCCGGGGGTCGAGGTGCTCGGGCTCGACGACGTCGGCGTCCACTACGACGAGCCGGTCGAGGACGCGCCCACCTTCGAGGGCAACGCCCTGATCAAGGCCCGTGCCGGCTTCGCCGCCACCGGCATCCCGTCGGTGGCCGACGACTCGGGCCTGTGCGTCGACGCGCTCAACGGCATGCCCGGCGTCCTCTCCGCCCGCTGGTCCGGGCCGCCCAAGGACGACGAGCGCAACAACCGGCTCCTGCTCGACCAGCTCGCCGACGTCCCCGACGAGCGGCGCGGCGCGCACTTCACCTGCGCCGTCGCCTTCGTGTACGCCGACGGGCCGGACGGCCAGCTCGTCGTCGAGGGCCGGATGCCGGGCCGGGTGCTGCGCGCGCCGGCGGGCGAGGGCGGCTTCGGCTACGACCCGCTCTTCGTCGCCGACGACACCCCCGACGGTCGTACGTCGGCCGAGCTGAGCGTCGAGGAGAAGGACGCCATCTCCCACCGCGGCAGGGCGATGCGCGAAATCGCCTCGCGCATCGCCGAGCACCTCTGACAGGCTGCACGCCGTGCATGTGCCCGAGGACGACGACTACCGCCAGACCCTTGCCGACCGCGAGGCGAGCCGCGTCGAGGCCTCCGCGCAGGCCAAGGAGGAGGTCGCCTGGGTCGAGGACCTCGACGCCTCCGGCGTGCCGGCCCGGCTCTACATCCCGGCGGGCATCGACGACCGGAAGCCCTACGACAACGGGCTGATCGTCCATCTCCATGGCGGCGGCTTCGTCTTCAACGACGTCGAGGTGCACGACGCGCCCGCCCGGCGGCTCGCCAACCGGACCGGGCGCTCGGTCCTGAGCGTCGACTACCGCCTCGCCCCCGAGCATCCGTTCCCGGCCGCCGTCGAGGACGTCGACCACGCGCTCGCGTGGGCCGCCAGCCAGACCCGATTCGTGGTCGCGCACGGGGACAGCGCCGGCGGCAACCTCGCCCTCGTCGGGGCCTTGCGCAACCCGGGCCTGGTCTCCGCGCTGGTGCTCGTCTACCCGTTCCTCGACCCCGCGAGCGCCTTCCCGAGCTACGACGCCACGGACTGGACCTGGGACCGCGAGGAGGCCCAGTGGTACTGGGGGCAGTACCTCGACCTCGCCTCCGACCCGTCGCTCGCCACCCACCCCGACGTGGCGCCGCTCACCGCTCCCGGCCTCGGCGGGCTGCCGCCGACGCTCATGCTCACCGCCGAGGAGGACATCGCCCGGGACGAGGGCGAGCACCTCCTCGGCGTGCTCCGGGCCGCCGGCGTACACGCGGTCGGCACCCGCTACCTCGGGGTGCCGCACGCCTTCTGGCGCAATGAGGAGTTCGCGGCGGCCAACGACCTGGCGATGCGCCAGACCGGGGCGTTCCTCGACTCGCTCGCCTGAGAGCTCGCCTGAGAGGATGGGCGCATGCGCGTTCATCTCGGCTGCGACCACGCCGGTCTCGACCTCAAGGCCCACCTGACCGACCGCCTCACCGAGCTGGGCTACGACGTCGTCGACCACGGCCCCTTCGTCTACGACGCGCTCGACGACTACCCCGTCTTCTGCATCCGCGCCGCCGAGGGCGTCCGCCGCGACCGCGACGCCGGCCTCGACTCGCTGGGCGTCGTCATCGGCGGCTCCGGCAACGGCGAGCAGATCGCGGCCAACAAGGTCGAGGGCATCCGCGCCGCGCTGGCCTGGAGCGACGAGACGGCCAAGCTCGCTCGCGACCACAACGACGCGCAGGTCGTCGCCGTCGGTGGGCGGATGCACAGCCTCGAGGACATGACCCGCTTCGTCGAGCTCTTCCTCGCCGAGCCGTTCAGCGAGGACGAGCGTCACGTCCGGAGGATCGGCCAGCTCACCGCGTACGACGCCGACGGCGTCCGTCCGCCGCTGCCGGAGTCCGCGCGGGGACTCGGGCCGGCGGACGACCAGGACTGACCGGTGCCCGAGGGTCACACCCTCCACCGGCTCGCCGACGACCTCACGTCGGCGTTCGCCGGCCAGCGGGTGCGGGTCGGGTCGCCGCAGGGGCGCTTCGAGGCGGAGGCGCGCCGGCTCGATGGCGCCGTCCTCCTGGGCGCCGATGCCTGGGGCAAGCACCTCGTCCTCGAGTTCGACGGACCCGGCGAGGCCCCACGATTCGTCCACGTCCACCTCGGGCTCTACGGCAAGCTCGCGCTGACGGCGTACGACGGCGACGTGCCGGCCGCCGTCGGCCAGGTCCGCCTGCGGATCGTCGGGGGCACCCACGTCGCCGACCTGCGCGGCGCGACGGCCTGCGACCTCTGGACGCGGGCCCAGGTCGAGGCCTGCGTCGCGCGGCTCGGACCCGACCCGCTGCGCGCGGACGCCGACCCGGGGCGGGCGTGGGCGCGGATCAGCGCCACCGAGCGCTCGCTGGCGAGCCTGCTCATGGACCAGTCGGTGCTCGCGGGCGTGGGCAACGTCTACCGCGCAGAGCTGCTCTTCCGGCACCGGCTCGACCCGCGGCGCCCGGGGCGGAGCCTGCGACGACGGCAGTGGGACGCCCTGTGGGACGACCTCGTGGCGCTGATGCGCCAGGGGGTGGAGCGCAACCGGATCGACACCGTCCGACCCGAGCACGAGCCGGAGGCGATGGGGCGCGAGCCACGGCGCGACGACCACGGGGGAGAGGTCTACGTCTATCGTCGGGCGGGTCAGCCGTGTCTGGTCTGCGGCGCGGCCGTGCGGACCGCGGAGGTCGAGGGACGGAACCTCTTCTGGTGTTCTGAGTGCCAAAGACCCTACCGTTCCCGCACAGTCGTCTCACAGACTCAGAGCTCACACACTCGTTCGGGGAGGGGTTGAGATGCGTTGGAGGGACCGGCTCGTCAGTGAGCGTGGCCTGACCGTCGAGCTGAGCCTGCTCGCGATCGTCTGCGCCGTGCTCATCGCCTGGCAGGACTCCTGGGCCTCGCTCAACCTGCTCCTCATCCCGATGGTGATCGGGAGCCTGATCCTGACGCCGCGGACGCTGTCGTGGTTCGTCATCGGGATCCTCGCGCTCGAGCTCGTCAGCGTGAGCCAGGTGCAGAACACGACGCCCAAGACGGTCTCGGCGATCGCGGTGGTGTTCCTGCTCGGCCTCATCGTGCTGCTGACCGCCTTCCGGCGGGCCCGTCTCGGGGTGGGCGGCGTGCAGGGCGAGACCATGTTCGTCGACCTGCGCGACCGGATCCTGCGCCAGGCGAGCATCCCGCAGCTGCCGCCCGGGTGGCTGGTCGAGTCGGCGCTCACCTCCGCGGGCGGCACCCTCTTCGCCGGCGACTTCATCCTCGCCGAGCGCAGCCACGGCCGCCTCGAGGTGGTGCTCGTCGACGTCTCCGGCAAGGGCGAGCAGGCGGGCACCCGCGCGCTGCTCCTGTGCGGCGCGCTCGGGGGCCTGCTCGGCTCGGTGCCCCCGGCCGGCTTCCTGCCGGCGGCCAACGACTACCTGCTGCGGCAGGAGTGGGACGAGGGGTTCGCCACCGCGGTGCACCTCTCGGTCGACCTCGCGACCGGGGACTACGAGCTGCGCACCGCCGGCCACCCGCCCGCCCTGCGCCGGCTCGCCGACGACTCCTGGGTGCGGCTGGAGACGTCCGGGCCGTTCCTCGGGCTCGTCGAGGATCCGGAGTACGACGGCGTCACCGGCAATCTCGTCGAGGGCGGTGCCGTGATGCTCTACACCGACGGCGTGGTCGAGGAGCCGGGACGCGACATCGACGCCGGCATCGACCTGCTGGCCGGTGTCGCGACCGCACAGATGGAGGTCGACCTCGTCGGCGCCGCCCAGCGCCTCGTGGACCGGCTCGGCGCCCGCAACGACGACCGCACGATGGTGGTCGTCCACCGGTTGTGAGCCGGATGGAGCGCTGTGGCACGATTGGGCCCGCTGAAACGGGGCCGAACGGCCGCGGGGCGGCGAGCGGGGATGTAGCTCAATGGTAGAGCCCCAGTCTTCCAAACTGGCCACGCGGGTTCGATTCCCGTCATCCCCTCGAAGAGGTCCGCGGGGCGTAGCGTAGTGGCTAGCGCGCCTGCTTTGGGAGCAGGAGACCGCAGGTTCGAGTCCTGTCGCCCCGACTCCTGTTCGGTGCGGTCCCACGCACCCACCACGCACTCCCGCAGTTCCGTCCACGATGAAAGAGCAGAAGATGAAGAGCGCTGTCGAGACCTTGGGTCCGACCCGGGCCAAGCTGACCGTCGAGGTGCCCTTCGAGGAGCTCAAGCCGAGCCTCGACAAGGCCTACCAGCAGATCGCGAAGTCGATCAACGTCCCCGGCTTCCGCAAGGGCAAGGTCCCCGCCGCCGTGATCGAGCGCCAGTTCCCCGGCGCCGCCCGCGACCAGGCCCTCAACGACATCCTCAACGAGAAGTACGTCGAGGCCATCCAGGCCAACGACATCACGCCTCTCGCGCAGCCTGAGGTCGAGGTGACCAAGTACGACGCCGACGGCCCGCTCGAGTTCACCGCCGAGGTCGACGTGAAGCCGGTCTTCGAGGTTCCGGACTACGCCGGCATCGAGGCGACCGTCGACGCGGTCGAGGTCACCGACGCCGACGTCGACGAGCAGGTCCAGGCGCTCCGCGAGCGCTTCGGCACCCTCAAGGACGTCGAGCGCCCGGCCGCCGACGGCGACTTCGTCGTGATCGATCTCTCCGCCACCAAGGACGGCGAGCCCGTCGAGGGCGCCGAGGCCGTGGGACTCAGTTACCAGATCGGCCGTGGCGGCATGCTCGACGGCCTCGACGAGGCCGCGACCGGCCTCTCCGCCGGTGACGACAAGACGTTCCAGTCCACCCTCGTCGGCGGCGACCTCGTCGGCCAGGAGGTCGACGTCAACGTCAAGGTCGGCCAGGTCCAGGAGCAGGAGCTGCCCGAGCTCGACGACGAGTTCGCCCAGCTCGCCTCGGAGTTCGACACCCTGGAGGAGCTCACCGCCGACGTGCGTGAGCGCCTCGGCCGCGGCAAGCGCCTCGAGCAGGCCGCCGCCGCCCGCGACGCCGTCCTCGAGGCGCTGCTCGCCCAGGTCGAGATCCCGCTCCCCGACGCGCTGGTTGCCGACGAGCTGACCAACCGCCGCGGCCAGCTCGAGCAGCAGCTGCAGTGGGCCGGCCTCACCATGGAGAAGTACCTCGAGGAGGAGGGCCAGACGATCGAGGAGTTCGAGGCCGACCTCGAGCGCCGCGTCCGTGACGCGATCGCCGCCCAGCTGCTCCTCGACGACATCGCCAAGGGCGAGCAGTTCGAGGTCACCCAGCAGGACCTGACGCAGCACATCATCCGCAGCGCCCAGAACTCCGGCCAGGACCCGCAGCAGGCCTTCGCGCACATCCAGGAGCACCCGCACCACCTGCAGGAGTACGCCGCGGAGATCGTCCGCGGCAAGGCGCTCGCCCAGATCGTCGAGGGTGCGACCGTCAAGGACAGCGACGGCAACGTCGTGGAGCTCAAGGGCCTCCAGCCCGACGGCAGCATCGGCGACACGGTCGAGGAGACCTCGACCGAGGAGTGATCTGACGCCGATCGGTCGCCGGACGTGCGAGGATCGGCGCCATGACGACGACGGGGCCTGCTGGTCCGGGGGCCGGTTCGGGGGCGCGGCAGGTCGCGGTGGCGCGACCCGCCGCCCAGGGCGGCGACCGCGCGAAGCGGTCGCGGCCGAAGGCGC
>NZ_JASGDD010000175.1:0-18406 GCF_047607365.1 Nocardioides sp.
CCACCTGCTCGGCGACGGCGGCCGCGCCGCCGGGAGCCGCCGTGCCGCGGCGCTGGTCCGCAGCCGGATCACCCAGCCCACCTCGACCCGGGCCGGCGACGTCACCACCGACTCCGCCGTCGTGTGGGCGCGCAGCGGCGACGAGGTGGGCCGGCTGCACTGCCGGCTCACCTCCAACGGGCTCCGCGTCGCCTCGCTGCGGGGAGGGGTCGCCAACCCGGGCAACGACCACACCGCCCGGCTGGTGCTGACCGGGCTCCAGCCGGGGCGCGAGTACGTCGCCACCACGTGGTTCGCGCACCCCGACGGCACCACCGGGCAGCCCCGGAGCACGCGGTTCACGACGGCGTCCGACGTGCCGACGCCGACGAGCTTCGTCTGGTCCGGCGACACCTGCGGCCAGGGCTGGGGGATCGACGAGTCGCGGGGCGGGATGACCGGCTACGCCGCCGTACGCGCGCTGCGGCCGGACTTCTTCCTCCACTGCGGCGACAACGTCTACGCCGACATGCCGATGGCCGAGCACGACCGGGACGCGTGGGGCAACGGGTGGACCAACGTCCTCGACGACTCGGTGACCAAGGTGGCCGAGACGCTCGCCGACTTCCGCGGCCGGCACCGCTATCCGCTCCAGGACCGGAACGTGGACGCGCTCTACGCCGAGGTGCCGACGGTGGCGATGTGGGACGACCACGAGACGCTCAACAACTGGTACCCCGGCGAGATCGTCGACGACCCCGCCTACCGGATCGAGCGGCGCTGCGACGTGCTCGCGGCGCGCGGGCGGCGGGCGTGGCAGGAGTACATGCCGATCGCCCCGTCGGTCATGGGACGGTCCGGGCGGATCTACCGCAGGATCGCGCGGGGGCCGCACCTCGACGTCTTCTGCCTCGACATGCGCAGCTACCGCGACGCCAACGGCTTCGACCTGTCCACCGACCCGTCGCACGGCATCCTCGGGGCCGAGCAGGCGCGGTGGCTGCTGGCCGGGCTGAGCGCCTCGACCGCGACGTGGAAGGTCGTCGCCGCGGACATGCCGCTCTCGATCGCCACCTCGCACGCCGACGACCGGGACTCGGTCGCGCAGACCGATCCCGGCGCTCCGCGGGGGCGCGAGATCGAGATCGCGCGGCTGCTGGCCGGGCTCCGGGCGAACCGCGTGCGCAACGTCGTCTGGGTCACCGCGGACGTGCACTACACGGCCGCCCACCACTACGCGCCCGAGCGGGCGGCGTTCACCGGCTTCGACCCGTTCTGGGAGTTCGTCTCCGGGCCGATCCACGCGGGGACGTTCGAGACGACGACACCGGACGCGACCTTCGGTCCCGAGGTGGTGTTCGCGAAGGGCAACCGGACCGACACGATGCCGATGTCGCCCGCCGCCGGCAACCAGTTCGTCGGTCAGATGGAGATCGCCGTCGACGGCCGGCTGACCGTCACCCTCCACTCCGTGGGGGACGGACCGCTGTGGACGCGCTCGTTCGATCCGGAGCCTCCTGGATAAGCAGTACGACGTACGCCGCCGCCCGACGTACGCTGGAGGCCGTATGACGAACGCACCTGACCTCACCGACTTCTCGCTCCGCGCCGAGCTGGAGCAGACCGACGACTGGGACGACGTCGCTCTCGTCCCTGCCGATGGCGACGATCCCGAAGAGCACTCCTTGGGCGCGATGGAGCTCGCCGAGCGGCACGCGCTGCGGCGCGTCGCCGGGCTGCGCACCGAGCTCGAGGACGTCACCGAGGTCGAGTATCGCCAGCTCCGGCTCGAGCGTGTCGTCCTCGTCGGCGTCTGGTCGTCGGGGGAGCAGTCGCAGGTCGACGTGGAGAACTCGATGGCCGAGCTCGCCCTGCTCGCCGAGACCGCCGGCTCGGAGGTGCTCGAGGCGATCTACCAGCGCCGCCAGGCGCCCGACCCGGCCACCTACATCGGCCGCGGCAAGGTCGAGGCGATCAAGGAGATCGTGGCCGCGAGCGGGGCCGACACGGTGATCTGCGACGGTGAGCTCGCCCCCTCCCAGTTGCGCAACCTCGAGGACAGGATCGGCGTCAAGGTCGTCGACCGGACGGCGCTGATCCTCGACATCTTCGCCCAGCACGCCAAGAGCCGCGAGGGCCAGGTCCAGGTCGAGCTGGCCCAGCTGAACTACATGAAGCAGCGCCTCCGTGGCTGGGGCGGCAACCTCTCCCGCCAGGCCGGTGGCCGGGTCGCCGGCGGCGCCGGCATCGGCGGCCGCGGTCCCGGCGAGACCAAGATCGAGACCGACCGCCGCCGGATCAACACCAAGATCGCCAAGCTGCGCCGCGACCTCGCCGAGATGAAGGGCACCCGCGACACCAAGCGCCAGGAGCGGCGCCGCCACCAGGTGCCCGCCGTCGCCATCGCCGGCTACACCAACGCCGGGAAGTCCTCGCTGCTCAACCGGCTCACCGGCGCCGGGGTGCTGGTCGAGGACGCGCTCTTCGCCACGCTGGACCCCACGACGCGGCGCACCCAGGCCGCCGACGGCCGGGTCTACACGATGTCCGACACGGTCGGCTTCGTGCGGCACCTGCCGCACCAGCTCGTCGAGGCCTTCCGCTCCACCCTGGAGGAGGTCGCCGACGCCGACCTCATCGTCCATGTCGTCGACGGGTCGCACGCCGATCCGGAGGGCCAGCTCGCCGCCGTACGCGAGGTGTTCCATGAAATCGGAGCGATCGGCGTCCCTGAACTGGTCGTGATCAACAAGGCCGACCTCGCCGACCCGATCGTGGTCGGCCGGATCCAGCGCAGCGAGCCGCACTCGGTCGTCGTCTCGGCCCGCACCGGGGCCGGGATCGAGGATGCCATCGCGGCCGTCGAGGCCGACCTGCCGCGGCCGGCGGTCGAGTTCCACGCGCTGCTGCCCTACAGCCGCGGCGACCTGGTCAACAAGATCCACCAGGCCGGCGAGATCGACAGCCTGGAGCACACCGCCGAGGGCACCCGGATCAAGGGCCGGACGTCGGAGCTGCTGGCCGCCGAGCTGGCCGACTTCGCCGTCTGACCCGGCGCTGGCTCCGAGGCCGACCAGGGCCTGATCCGCACCTGATCCGGGCCTGATCCGGGCCTCCAGAGAGCGGCGGAGACCCCGTGGGACAGCGGGTTCCGCGGAAATGCTGCGGAATCGCGGACGCGACCGCATCATTACGTCGTGCTCCGTGCTTCCCGCCGGACCGCGCTCTCGGTCACAGGCGTCCTCGTCCTTGCTCTCGCGCTCGCGCTCGCGGGCACCGTCGTGCTGCGCGGGCGCGCCGAGGCGGCCGCGGTGAAGCGGATCTGCCGCACCTTCGAGCACCAGCAGGCGGTCCGGCTGCGGGAGGTCCAGGGCACCGGCCGGGCCGTGACGGTGATCGGCGACTCGTGGTCGGTCGGGCACAAGCTCGCCGACCTCTCGAGGTCCTGGCCCTCGCGGCTCCCGGGCCGGGTGACGGTCAACGGCTTCTCCGGCTCCGGCTTCAGCGCCCGCGCCTCGGAGTGCGGCGCGTACTCCTTCGCCACCCGCACCGCCTCGGCCAAGGGCGCCGACCTCGTGATCGTCGAGGGCGGCCTCAACGACTACGACCAGAGCCACGCCGCCGTGAAGGCCGGATTCGAGCGGCTCCTGACCCGGCTCGCGGGCAAGGACGTCGTCATCGTCGGCCCCGCCCCCGCCCCTCGGCGACTTCGCGGCGCCCAGCGCGTCGACCGCTGGCTCGCAGCCCTCGCCGCGAAGCACGACGTGCGCTACCTCAGCGCGATCCACCTGAGGCTCCCCTACCTCCAGGACCGCCTCCACCTCACCGCCGCCGGTCACCGCCAGTTCGGCGACTGGGTCGCCGCCCACCTCTCCTGACCCTCCTGCCCCCCCGTTGTCACACGTCGGCAGGGACGTCGTGGCCGTTGGTGGGCGCCGGGTGGGGCCGGGACGGTCCCGGCGACCGTGTGAAAGGGCAGGGTGGGGGTGCCGCGGGATAGGCTGCAGCGGTGACTGACTCGGCCGTCCGGACCTTGCTGGCCGAGGCGGTGGAGGCGCTCGGGGGGTCGACGCGCGAGGGTCAGATCCAGATGGCCGAGGCGGTCGCCGACGCCCTGGAGGACGAGCGCCACCTGGTCGTCCAGGCCGGCACCGGCACGGGAAAGTCGCTCGCCTACCTTGTGCCCAGCCTGCTCCACAGGAACCGCGTCGTCATCGCCACGGCGACCCTCGCGCTGCAGCACCAGCTGGTCGAGCGCGACCTGCCGCGGCTGATGGGGACACTGGAGCACCGCAGGGAGCTCCCCACGACGTACGCCGTGCTCAAGGGCCGCTCCAACTACGCCTGCCTGCACCGGATCCGGGAGGGCGTGCCGGACGACACCGGCACCCTGTCGATGGACGTCCAGATCGGGGGGATGGCCAAGAAGGTGCTCGAGCTGCGCGAGTGGGCCGAGTCCGCCAGCTCGGCGGGTGAGGCCGGTGACAAGGACTCCGCGCCCCGCCACACCGAGCGCGAGTGGCGCCAGGTCAGCGTCTCGGCCCGCGACTGCCTCGGCGCGGCCAAGTGCCCGTTCGGGGAGGAGTGCTTCGCCGAGCGCGCGAAGGAGAAGGCCGCGAAGTCGCACCTCGTGGTCACCAACCACAGCCTGCTCGCGATCGACGCGATCGAGGGGATCCCGATGATCCCCGAGTACGACGCCGTCGTGATCGACGAGGCCCACGAGCTCGTGGCGCGGGTGACCCAGGCGGCGACCGACGAGCTGGGTGCCGGCGACGTGGACCGGGCCGCCCGCCGGGCACGGCGGCACGTCAGCGAGGGCCAGGCGGCCGACGACCTCGCCGACGCCTCCGACGAGCTCGGCCTGACGCTGCGGGAGACCGCGGTCGGCCGGATCGACGCGCTGCCCCAGGACCTCCTCGACGCGCTCGCCCGCGTGCGGGACGCGGCTCGTGCCGCGCTGAGCGCCTTCCCCAAGCAGAAGGACGACGGTGACGGCGACGCCGGGGCGAAGCAGGCCAAGGGGATGGTCCAGGAGGTCTTCGACGTCGCCGAGCGGATGGCCGCGGGAGCGCAGAGCGACGTGCTGTGGCTCAGCGACGGGGGCGACCGTGGCGGGTTTCGGCTCCACGTCGCGCCCCTGCAGGTCTGGGGCCAGCTGCGCGACAAGCTGCTCACCGAGAAGACGGCCGTGCTCACCAGCGCCACCCTCAAGCTCGGCGGCGACTTCTCCGGCATCGCCTCGACACTCGGGCTGAAGCCCAGCGAGCTCGAGACCGGCGACGCTCCGACCGAGCGGACCGAGACGGTCCTGCCCTGGCGGGCGCTCGACGTCGGCAGCCCGTTCGACTACGGCCGGCAGGGCATCCTGTACGTCGCCAAGCACCTGCCCCAGCCCGGGCGCGACGGCCTCTCCCAGCAGGCGCTCAACGAGATCGTCGAGCTGATCGACGCCGCCGACGGCCGGGCGCTCGGCCTCTTCAGCTCACGCCGTGCGGCCGAGCAGGCGGCCGACCACGTCCGCGCCAAGCTGCCCCACCTCACCACGCTCGCGCAGGGCGAGGCGCAGCTGGCCGAGCTGGCGCAGCAGTTCGTCTCCGACCCGCACACGGTGCTCTTCGGCACGCTGACGCTCTGGCAGGGTCTCGACGTCCCGGGCGACACCTGCCAGCTCGTGATCATCGACCGGATCCCCTTCCCGCGCCCCGACGACCCGCTGATGAGCGCGCGGCAGCGGGCGGCCGACCAGGCCGGGGGCAACGGCTTCATGCAGGTCGCCGCGACCCACGCCGCGCTCCTGCTCGCCCAGGGAGCAGGCCGCCTGATCCGTACGACGTCCGACCGAGGTGTCGTCGCCGTACTCGATCCCCGGCTGGCGACCGCGCGCTACGGCAGCTTCCTCAAGGCGAGCCTGCCGCCGATGTGGCCCACCACCGACCCCGCCGTCGTCCGCCAGGCCCTCGCGCGGCTGGCCGGCGGCTGAGATCGCGGGGTGAGGAGTCACCGGTTAACCGGTAACTGGGTAACTTCTCGGCCAGTGCGCCCCCCGAGAAGTTCCACAGTCGCCGGTTAACCGGTGACTCCTCTCCCGCCGGGGCTAGGAGCTGAGGGACCACTTCGCCTTCAGGCCGTCGTGGACGGGGGTGCCGCCGCAGGAGTAGCCGGCGGTGTTGTTGGAGCAGCCGCTGTAGGTGGTGTTCGCGTTGACCAGGGTCAGGTCGACCCACTGGATCTTGCGGTTGGAGAAGGCCAGCCGGACCTTGCCGTCGCCCTTCTTGTTGAGCTTGATGACCTTGGTCGTCTGCTTGCCGTTGCGCAGGAAGATCGTGGCGACCGCGACCGAGCCGAGGGAGCGGTTGGCCAGGTTGACCCTGATCGTCGCGCGGTGGCTCTTCTTGGTGATCTTCTTCGGCACGAGCCGGATGGTGCCCGACGCGAGGTGGTCGATGGTCATCGAGCCGGCGCGGCGCTTGCCGGACTTCACCCGGTAGGTGCGGCGGGGGGAGGCGACGGGGTAGGAGGAGCCGCCCGCGTAGGTCGTCGCAGGGTGGCGGTTGGCGGCGGCGTACTGCCCGAAGGTGGTGGCGAAGCTCTTGCCGCGCTCGGCGAGCGCGCTGGTCACGGCCTGGATGGAGTACTGGTCGGCGCCGAGGCTGTCGGCGTACTCCCAGATCCTCCGCACGAGGTTGGGCAGGGTGCCGGTGCGGGTCGTCGAGACCCGCTCGGTGAGGTACTCGAAGTAGATCCAGTCGCCGTACTGCAGGGCGCCGCCGGCGCCGTTCCAGGTGTCCAGGGAGATGCCGGGGTAGCGCAGCTGGGAGTAGGGGAGGTACTGCCGGTTGTCCGGGATCTCCGGGTAGAGCTGGTGCTCGGCCCACACCGCGGTGGCCTCCATGATCCAGGCGTCCTCGAGCGCGTCGTAGGCGAACTGCACGGCGTGGAAGTACTCGTGCGCGGCGGTCACCTTGAGGATGTCCGAGGAGGTCTCCCCGGTGTACGTCGCGCGGTACTGCGAGAGGGAGAAGTCGTTGTCGAGCACGCAGAACGCCGGCACGTTGCTCTTGTTGGTCGGCGGGTAGTAGACGACCCGGCCACTGTCGTCGATGTCGTAGGCGCAGTAGCCGTAGATGCCCTGGTCACCGAGGTCGGCGAGGTAGATGTCGGTCTGGTTGCTGCCGCCCCAGTTGACCGCCTGGCCGTTGTAGGCGGAGTAGGGGTCGCTCTCGGTGGCGGCGTCGGCCATGGGCTGTCGGTAGCCGGCGGCGGTGTAGGTCGCCGAGACGTTCGCCAGCACGGCGAGCGTCTGCTGCGCCCAGTCGGCGGTGGTCGCGTTGGCGTTGCCCGGGTGGTTGGAGGTCGGCAGGTAGTGCACCTTGACGTTGCCCGAGGAGAGGGTCGCCTCGCCGCTGCCGCCGTCGTCCCACGGCCGCTGGAACTGCGCGTACGCCGAGTTGCGGTCCGCGCGGGAGAGCGCGTTCAGTCGCAGCGACAGCTCGCGCAGGGCGAGCGTGGGGTCGGCGCCGCTCTCGGTCTGCTCGACCGCCTCGGCGCGCGACTTCTTCGCGAAGAGGTCCTGCACGGTGTCGAGCGCGTCGCCCGCCGCGTCCTTCGCCTCGGCCGCCGTCTCACCGGCCGTCCCGGCCGCGGCGACCCGCTCGGCGAGGCCGTCGGCGGCACCGCTCTCGGCGGAGGGGGCGGGAGCCGGCGCACTGTCCTCGGCCCAGGCAGGAGTCATGCCCGAGAGGAGAGCAGTCGCCGTCACGGTGATCAGGACGAAGCGACGCATGGGCTCGACTATAGGCAGTCGCGGCGACACTTCCGCAACGCCCGTGGCGATGCTGACAGGGAGTCACGGGCGCGACGTGCCGACCCACCCCGAGGCGGGGGCGGCGACGCCGAAGAAGGCACCGACCGTCGGGGCGACGTCGTACGTCGCGACGAGGTGGGAGCGGACCGAGGGCGACGTGACCGCGCCTCCGGCGAGGAAGAACGGGATCGGCCGGGTGGTGGGGTGGCCGTGGTTGCCCGGGATGGGGTTGGAGACCAGCGTCGGGTCGCTGAAGCGGTAGCCCTTGCGGCAGAACGCGACGAGGTCGCCGGCCAGCGCGCCGGCGCCGAGCCCGAGGTCGGCGGGGTCGTGCACCGAGAGCACGCCGGTGGTGGCGAGGGCGAGCTCGCGCATTCTCGCCAGGCCGGCCGTGCGGCCGGCCGCGGAGCCGGTCCAGTAGACGAGGTCGGCGCCGCCGTTGCAGGCGATCTCGTAGGACCCCGCGAGGCTGGTGTCGGCGTCGAAGACCGAGGTCAGCGAGACCACCGAGCCGACCGCGCTCCAGTCCATGCAGTGGTCGGCCAGGACGAGGAGGAGCGTGTCGTCCCAGTGCCCGGCGCTCTTCAGCGCCGTGACCAGCCGGCCGACCTGGGCGTCGGTGTCGGCCAGCGCCGTCCGGCGTACGACGGGCAGGGACTGGTTGCCGAGCAGGCCGGTCGTCAGCCCGCCGACGATGTCCGCATGGCCGAAGCGGTCGATGTCTCCGAGGTTGACGAACAGGAGGTGGGGATCCTGCTCGGTCATCATCTGGATGGCGGCCGGGACGGTGAGCGCGTCGACCTCGTGCCCCGTGATCGGCAGCGCCAGCGTCGGCTCCCACTGGTAGGTCGCCTCGCCGAGGAAGGCGTTGTAGAGGTAGGTCTTGGAGAGCACCGACCCCGTCGTCAGGCCGGCGCCGCGCAGGTGGTGGAGCAGGGTGTCGCTGCCGTACGCCGTGCGGGCGGCCGCGAAGTCGGACCACGTGGCGTCGCGGGTCGCGGCGACGGTGCGGTCGTAGACGGTGTTCGCCGGGATGCCGTTCTGATCCGGCCGCACCCCGGTCATCATCATCATGTGATTGGGGATCGTCTCCATGATCGGCTGCGACAGCGCTCGCGGGTAGCGGATGCCGCCGTCGCGCAGCGCGGTGATGTTCGGGGTGATCCCGAGGTCGAGCTCCTCGGGCCGGCAGCCGTCGAGGACGAGCACGACGCACCGCTTCGAGGTCGTGACCGCGGCGTCGGCGGCCGAGGTGCCCACCGCGCCGGCCGCGGCGGAGACGACCAGTCCGGCGGCGCCCGCCTTCAGCACGGTACGACGGGAGGCGCTGATCCGGGCCGGGTCGGCGCTCAGCGGGGCGTTCGCGGGGGCGCTCATGCGACGGGCTCCGTGAGCTGGTGGACCAGGCCGGTCCCGGTGCTGGTGGCCCAGGACTGGCCCCACGCCACGGTGGCCCGGGGATCGGCGCGATCGGAGATGAACCACCAGTCGCTCTGCACCCGCGCCGGGGTCACGTCGACGACGAGGTAGCCGTGGTTGTTGAAGTCGAGGTACTTGATCTGCGGGTTGGCCGCCCGGACCGCCGCCGCGGCGGTCGTGCCGGCGGCGAGGTTCGCGGCGCTGGTCGGGTCTCCGGGCACGGCGTCCTTGATGTTGTTCGAGGTCACCGAGGGGCAGACGAACTCCACGCCCGCGGTCGAGCCCATCAGCCCGTAGGTGAGGGTGTCGGTGACGGGGTAGGGCACCTCGATCGCCCATGAGGTGTGGATGTCGCCGGTGATGAAGACGACGTCGCGCACGCCTTGGTCGACGATGTGGTCGAGCACCAGGGAGCGGTCGTGCGTGTAGCCGTCCCACTGGTCGGTGTTCAGCCCCTGCGTCTCGGGCAGGTAGGCGCCGCCGCCGAGGCTGTCGAGCAGGTCGCGAACGCTCTGCGGCAGGCTCGTCACCTGCAGCGGCGCCATCATCACCGGGTTGCCGACGAGCCGCCACTGCGGCGCCGTGACGCTCAGGCCGTCGCGCAGGAAGGACATCTGGTCGGCTCCGGTGATGGTCCGGTCGGCGTCGTTCACCTCCGCGGAGGTGGGCGTGGCGACCTGCTCGTCGCGGTAGCTGCGCAGGTCGAGCATGGTGAGCTCGGCGAGCTGGCCGAAGCGGAACCGCCGGTAGATCGTGGAGCCGTCGCCCAGCGCGACGGTGCCCTCGAGGCGGATCGGCATCCACTCGTCGTACGCGCGCTGGGCGGCGGCCTTGGTGGCGGCCCAGTCGGTGATCGCGTCGGCGGAGTCGCCGGTGGTGCCGTCGCGCCAGGCGTTGTCGGCGAACTCGTGGTCGTCCCAGGTGGTGATGAAGGGGTAGCGCACGTGGAGCGCGGCGAGGTCGGCGTCGCGCTTGTACTGCGCGTGCCGCAGGCGGTAGCCGCGCAGGGTGGTCGCCTGCTCGGGCGGCTCGTGGGAGCGGATGTCGGTCTGGGCGTAGCCGTTGCCGTAGGCGCCCGGCGCGTACTCGTAGAGGTAGTCGCCGAGGTGCACCACGACGTCGAGGTCGTCCCGGGCGGCGAGGTGGCGGTAGGCGCTGAACCAGCCCGCCTGCGCGTTGGCGCAGCTCACCACGCCGAGCCGCAGGCCGGCGGGCGTCGCGTCGGCCGCGACGGTGGTGCGGGTGCGCCCGACCGGGCTGACCTGGGCGTCGCGCCAGGGGCCCTGGAAGACGAAGCGATAGAAGTACGTCGTCGCGGCGCTGAGGCCGGTGACGTCGAGCTTCACCGTGTGGTCGCGGTCGGCGGTCGTGACGAAGCTGCCCGACCCGACCATGCTGGTGAAGCCGGCGTCGAGGGCGACGTGCCACAGCACGGTCGCGCTCGGACCGAGCCCGGAGGCGGGCGTCGCGTCGGCGGCCGGCGTGACCCTGGTCCAGATCACGACCCGGTCGGGCAGCGGGTCGCCGGAGGCGACGCCGTGCTGGAAGAAGGCGAAGCCCGCCTCGGGGGCGTTCGGCTGCGGAGGCGGGATGACCGCGGTCGAGGCCGAGCCGGTCGAGGTCGAGCCGGGAGAGGAGGAGGCCGGGGCGGCGTACGCGGCGTGGATCCTCGCGATCTCGCGGCGGTGTCCCGCGATCAGCCTCCGCAGGCGGCGCTTGGCGGCCTTGGAACGGGTGTGCCGGATGCGCCACTGGTCGTAGGCGATGTGCTGGTGGAGCCACTGGTGGCGCTTCCGGACCTTGGCCGGCAGCGGCGCCTCGGGGATGTCCGAGTGCCACACCGGCTTGTGGATGCGCTTCCACCGCGCGAACGACATCACAGTGGGGAAAACTACGCAGGCCCGGCGGAGGTGACGGTCAGGTCACGTGAACGTTCGGTAACCGGCGATCTCGGCGGCGGCCGCGCGGAGCTCGTCGCCGAGCACCCGGTCGGGCCGCTCCCGCCCCGCGTGCACGCCGGCGTGCAGCTCGATCGCGAGCAGGTCGGGCAGCAGCGCGGCCATCGCCCGGGCTCCACGCACCGACTGGGTGGCGTGGCTGGCGAGCTCCTCGAGGCCGAGCGAGACGCTGGTGCGGTGGAGCGTCGCGGGCAGGGTCTCGTGCCGGATCCGGGTGAGCACGTCGGCGGCGAGGTACTCGCCGATCATCAGGCCCGAGCTGCTCATCGTCCCGCCGGCGAGGAAGGCCCGCTCGCCGGTGAGCTGCGGGCTCATCAGCGCCGCGAGACGCGCCTGGGAGAGCTCGGCCACGCCGAGGACCGCGGCCCGCAGCCGGTCGACGGCCACCGCGAGCCGGTGGGCGAGGAAGGCGCCGTGGTGGCGGACCGTCCCTCCGGGCAGGGGGAGCGGGTTCTCGGACGGTGTGGCGATCATCGCGGTGAGCACCGCGGCGACTTCGGCGAGCGCCTCCTCGGCGGCGCCGTGCACCTGGGGGATCGTCCGCAGCCCGAACGGGTCCTGGACCCGCAGCGGCTCGGCCGCCTCCCGGCCGGCGCCGTCGACCGCGATCAGGTCGCGCATCCGCGCCGCCACGGCGCCTGCCGCGTCGCCGGTCCCGAAGACCGCCGGGTCGAACGCCTCCGCGTTGCCGTGGAGCGCCCCGAAGCTGCGGGCCGCGACCCGCTCGGCGGCGCGCAGGAGACCGGCGAGGGCGTCGTACGCGAGGACGGCGAGGCCGATCGTGAGGGCGTTGCTGGAGAGGAACGGCAGCGCCTCGACCTCGTCGGGGTCGTGGCCGGCCGCCTCGCGCAGCGCGAGGGCGAGCTGGGCGAGCGCGGGCAGGTCGCCGGTGCCGATGCTGCCGTAGCCGTGGAGCGGCGGCAGCCGGTCCGCGATCAGCGCCTCCTCGAGCGCGAGGGCGAGCGGGAGGCTCACGCCGGTCGAGCCCTGCGCGAGCTGGAGGAGGCGCACGAGCATGGTGGCGCGGACCTCCTCCTCGGCCAGCAGCGGGCCGAAGGCGCCGGCGTGGCTGCGCCACAGCCGCAGTCCCTGACCGCCCGCGCCGCCCTGATCGCCGTCCTCGCCGGCCTGGCGATCGATCGCGACCGCGCGCAGCGCGCCGACGCCGGTGGTGGCGCCGTAGACCGTCCCGTGATCTGCTGCCTGCAGCAGGTCCGCGTGGCTGGCCTCGATCGCCGCGCGGGCCGCGGGGGTCAGGATCGCCTCGACCCGCCGCTCGCCGCGGGCCTGGGCGGCGAGGGCGGAGAGGTTCATGAAACGCACGGTAGTGGGCAACGTAGAGGTCTCGAAGTCCGAAAGGCATATATGACCAGCGCACTAGACAATAGGGTGTCCTCGTGATCGAGTTCGAGCACGTCAGCAAGGAGTACGCCGACGGCACCCTGGCCGTCGGCGACCTGTCGATGGTCATCCCGACCGGGGAGATCACCGCGTTCGTCGGTCCCTCCGGCTGCGGCAAGACGACGTCGCTGCGGATGATCAACCGGATGGTCGAGCCCACGGGCGGCACGATCTCGATCGATGGCGTCGACAACGCCCGGCGGGACCCCGCCGAGCTGCGGCGCTCGATCGGCTACGTCATCCAGGCCGCGGGCCTCTTCCCGCACCGGACGGTCCTCGACAACGTCGCGACCGTGCCCGTCCTGCAGGGCGTCTCGCGGCGCGAGGCACGCTCCCGGGCGGCCGAGACGCTGGAGCGGGTGGGCCTGGACCCGGCGCTCGCGAAGCGCTATCCCGCCCAGCTCTCGGGCGGCCAGCAGCAGCGTGTCGGCGTCGCCCGCGCGCTGGTCTCCGACCCGGCCACGCTGATCATGGACGAGCCCTTCTCCGCGGTCGACCCCGTCGTACGCGAGGCGCTGCAGAGCGAGCTGCTCCGCCTCCAGGACGAGCTGCGCAAGACGATCGTCATCGTCACCCACGACATCGACGAGGCGATCCGGCTCGGCGACCAGGTCGCCGTCTTCGCCGAGGGTGGACGGCTCGCGCAGTTCGGGCCGCCCGCCGAGATCCTCGCCGACCCGGCCGACGACTTCGTCGCGGGATTCGTCGGTCGCGACCGGGGCTACCGCAGCCTGTCGTTCGCGACGAGCTCGCTGGTGCCGGTCCAGCCCGTCTCCACGGAGATCGACGGCCTCCGGCTCGAGCTGGACGACGCCGGCCGGCCGCTCGGGTGGCGCTCCGGCGAGGGTGCCCTGCTTCCCGTCGAGGGGACCTTCGACGCCTCGCACACGCTGCGCGCGGTCACCAACCTCGTCATCCTCTCCCCGGCCGGCGCGGCCGTCCGGGTCGACGCCGACGGTCGCGCCGACGGGCTGGTGCTCCAGGCCGACCTCGCGGTGGTCCTCGCCGAGCGGCAGCGGGCCCGGCTGGAGGGTCCCGCATGAGCCTGCTGCACGACATCGGCGACTACATCCAGGTCAACCACGGGGTGATCGGGACCGCGCTGCTCCAGCACCTGCGGCTCTCCCTGATCCCGGTGCTGGTCGCCGTCGTGCTCGCCGTGCCGGTGGGCTGGATCGCGACCATCCACGTCGCCCTGCGCCATACCCTCTTCACCGCCGGCAACATCCTCTACACCGTCCCGTCGCTGGCGATGTTCCTCGTGCTCCCCGGGCTGCTGGGAACGAGCATCCTCGACGAGACCAACGTCATCGTGGCGCTCGCGATCTACACCCTCGCGCTGCTCGTGCCGCGGGTGGCCGAGGGGCTCAACTCCGTGGACCCGCTGGTGCTCCAGGCGGCGACGGCGATGGGCTACAAGCCGGTGCGGCGCTGGGCGACGGTGCAGCTGCCGCTCGCGCTGCCGGTCGTCTTCGCCGCCGTCCGCGTCGCGACCGTCGCCAACGTCAGCCTCGTCACCGTCGCGTCCCTGATCGGCATCGGCGGCCTGGGCGGCCTGTTCACCCGGGGCTTCCAGCTCGGCTTCTACGCCCCGCCGATCGTCATCGGCCTGGTCCTCTGCGTCGGCCTCGCGATCGTGCTCGACCTCCTCATCGTGGCGCTCCAGCGTCTCGTCACCCCGTGGGTGCGCGCATGAACCTGGACTACCTGACGGACGGGGCCAACTGGGCGTGGTCGTCCAGCGACTCCTTCCCGCACCGCCTGCTGGAGCACCTCGGCTACACCTCGCTCGCGCTGCTGATCGCCGCGGTGATCGCGCTGCCGATCGGCCTCTACGTCGGGCACACCAATCGCGCCGCCGTCCTCGCCATCAACCTCGGCAACGCCGGTCAGGCGGTCCCCACCCTCGGCCTGCTGATGCTCATGCTGGCGCTGCTCGGCCTCGGCCTGCTGCCGGTCATCATCGCGCTGGCGGCCCTCGCCGTGCCGCCCCTCATCACGACGACGTACGCCGGCCTGCGGGCCGTCCCGGCGGGCGCGGTCGACGCCGCGGTCGGGATGGGCATGCGCCCGTTGCAGGTGCTGGTCGGCGTCGAGATCCCGGCCGCGCTGCCGATCATCGTCGGCGGCCTGCGCAACGCCACCCTGCAGGTCGTCTCCTCGGCCACGATCGCCGCGTACGCCGGGATGGGCGGCCTCGGCCGCTATCTCTTCGACGGCCTGGCCGTGCGGGACTATCCGCAGGTGGTCGCCGGCTCGGTCGTCGTGGCCGTGCTCGCGATCGCGCTCGACCTCCTCATCGCCGGACTCGGGCGCTGGTCGGTCTCACCCGGCCTGCGCCTCTCCACCCACCAGACGTCGTGACGCTCGGTCACGCAACACGAAAGGCACGCCCATGCACCGCATTCTCCGTCTGCCGCTCTCGGCGGCGGCACTGCTGCTGGCCTCCTCGACCCTGGTCGCCTGCGGCGGGTCGGACGGCGACCCGCTGTCGTCGGGCTCGGACGGCGGCTCGTCGAGCTCGAGCGACACGATCACGATCGGCTCGGCCAACTTCCCCGAGAGCGAGCTGCTCGCCGACATCTACGCCGGCGCGTTGAAGGCTGCCGGGGTCAAGGTCGAGACCAAGCTCAACATCGGCTCCCGCGAGGTCTACTACCAGGCGTTCGAGGACGGCTCCATCAACCTCCTGCCGGAGTACAACGGCGCCCTGCTGGCCTACCTCATGCCCGACGGCACCCCCGAGGGCGTCTCCTCGACGGAGACCGTGGACGCGCAGCTCGCCAAGGTGCTCCCGGAAGGCTCGGAGATCCTCGACAGCGCCGAGGCGCAGGACGTCGACACGATCACCGTCACCAAGGAGACGGCCGACAAGTACGACCTGACGACCATCGCCGACCTCAAGCCGGTGGCCGGCAAGCTGACCATCGGCGGCCCGCCGGAGTGGAAGACCCGTCAGCAGGGCCTGCTCGGGCTGAAGAGCATCTACGGCGTGGAGTTCGGCACGTTCAAGTCGCTCGACGCGGGTGGCCCGCTCACCATCGAGGCGCTGAAGAACGGCGACATCGACGCGGCCGACGTCTTCTCCACCGACTCCTCGATCGTCGCGAACGACTGGGTGAGCCTCGAGGACACCGAGAGCCTGTTCCTCGCCGAGAACGTCGTCCCGTTCATCAAGTCCGACGTGGCGACCGACGAGGTCAAGGAGGCGCTCAACGCCGTCTCCGCGGCGCTCACCACCGAGAAGCTCGCCGCCGCCGTGGCGGAGGTCCAGGTCGACAAGAAGGACCCGGTCACCGTCGCCGCGGAGTTCCTCAGCGACAACGACCTGGACTGATCCGCGCTCAGTCGGCCTCCGCGACCAGCTGCTCGATCGGAGTCGGGCCGGTCGCCCCGCGCACCACGGGGTGGCCGGCCCTCTTCCATGCCTCGATCCCGCCGACGACGTCGGTCGCGTCGATGCCCAGGCTGACCAGGCTCGCCGCGGCGAGGGACGAGGTGTAGCCCTCGGTGCAGTAGACGATCCAGCGCTCGGTCGTGTCCGCGAGCGGGAGGCGCGCCTCGCTCGCCGGGTGCAGCCGCCACTCGAGGTGGTTGCGCTCGACGATCAGCGCCCCCGGGATCTCGCCATCGCGCTCGCGCTGCCAGGCGGGCCTGATGTCGACCAGGCGCGCGCCGCGGCGTACGGCGTCGCGGGCGTCGTCGGGAGAGAGCCGCCTCAGCGTCGCCCGCGCCGCGTCGAGCAGGTCGTCGACGGAGGCGAAGACGGCCGGGCTCACGACGCGTCGCGCGCCGGGCTCGGAGCCTCCGGGTCGTCCGTCCACTGATCCGCCCACTTGAGCAGGGTGCCACCCTCGGCGTCGTAGTAGTTCATCCGGCGCAGCGGGGGCGAGTAGGCGTGCACGCTCACCGCGACCGTCTCGTCGTGGTTGCGGACGTCGTGGACGTAGCGATCCCCGAAGACGACGGTGTCGCCGGCCTCGCGGGACTGCCGGGTGAGGACGCCGGGGCCGTCGGCGCGCCGTCCGCTCCAGACGTACTCCGCGAGCGTTCCCTCGACCACCGTGAAGGCACCGGTGGAGCCGCCGTGATCGTGCAGCTCGGTGCCCTGCTCGCGGGTCCAGCTGATCAGCCAGACGTCGACGTCGTCGTCGGCGTGGAGGCGCACGTGCCAGCGTCGCGTGGGGTCGGACTGGACCGGATGCAGGCCCTCGTGGACCTCCGCGGCGTAGCGCCGCGTCAGGGCGCGGAGCTCCGCAGAGGAGAGCTGACGGGAGGGGAGGGCGTACGACACGCCCTAAAGACTACAACAATGATCGACTTTAAGGACTAAAAGGTTTCGCGGATAGGTGTCGTCGTCGCAGCAGGCGCCACCTATCCGCGAAATCTCTAAAGGCTGCGAAGAACCGCGGTGACCTTGCCGAGGATGGTCGCGTGCGTGCCGTCGATCGGCTCGTACGCCGGGTTGTGCGGCAGCAGCCAGACGCGGCCGTCCTTGCGCTGGAACGTCTTGACCGTCGCCTCGCCGTCGATCATCGCGGCGACGATCTCGCCGTTCTCGGCGGTCTGCTCGCGCCGCACGACGACGTAGTCGCCGTCGCAGATCGCGGCCTCGATCATCGAGTCGCCCCGGACCTCGAGCATGTAGAGCTCGCCGTCGCCGACCAGCTCGCGCGGAAGCGGCATCACCGACTCGGTGTGCTGCTCGGCGAGGATCGGGCCGCCGGCGGCGATGCGGCCGACGAGCGGGACGTACTGAGCCGGGGAGACGGTGTCGCCGATGCCGGTCTCGTCCACGGTGGCGCTGTCGTCGGCCGAGCCGATCGCCTTGCGGGCGGCCATGACCTCGGGCAGGAAGACCTCGAGCGCGCGGGGCCGATGGGGGTCCCGTCGCAGGAAGCCCTTCTCCTCCAGGACGCGGAGCTGGTGGGCCACGGAGCTGGTCGAGGTCAGTCCGACCGCGGCGCCGATCTCGCGCATGCTCGGCGGGTAGCCGCGCTGCTCGATCGAGTCCTTGAGGCAGGTGAGGATCCGCTGCTGGCGCGGGGTGAGGCCCGTCGCGTCCGCCGGCCCGTCGGGCAGCACCGCGATGTCCGGGATCTTCTTGCTCATGGCGGCGACTCTAGCGCGGTTCTTCGAAAAAGTGTTCGACCAATCGCGGCGACACGCTTGAAATCGTTCGAACACCTGATCTAATCTCGTACACGTGTTCGAACGACGGGCTCCTCGACCGGAGCTTCTGTCGGTGGGCACGTCTAGAACTTCAGTCAGCTAGCACAGTCCGTCCTTCCCCAGGAGCAAGCCATGACGACGATGACCCTCGACACGCCCTTCACGACGAGCCGCCCGGCCCGCCCCCAGCCCGTCCGGCAGGGCTCGCAGGTGCGCCTCACGCGACGCGGCCGCGTTGTGGTGTTCGGCGCCGGTCTCCTCGCGACCCTCGCCCTGGCCCTCGGCGTGACCGCCAATTCGACGGCGACCGAGCGGCCGGCGTCGCTCGCCACCATCACGGTCGGCAGCGGCGAGACGCTGTGGGACATCGCCTCCTCGGTGGCCGTCGACGGCCACACCGGCGACATGGTCGAGCAGATCAAGGAGCTCAACCACCTCGACAGCGGTGCGCTCGAGGCCGGTCAGACGCTTCGCGTCCCGACCGCCTCGCGCTGACCCTCAGCTGTCCAGCGCCGTCCCCTCGACCCGGGCGGCGCTGGACCCCCTCCCGACGCTCGAAGAGGGCCGGCTCGGCGACGATCACTAGCGGGCGGCTCGCTTGCCGCCCTTGACCCGCGGCCCGGCCGGCGTGCGCGGCGGACGGGGCTCCTCCGCCGCCGGCGCGGGGAGC
>NZ_JASGDD010000176.1:0-2954 GCF_047607365.1 Nocardioides sp.
AGGGGCCGCAGGCGCGGGTCGCGCAGCCGCTCGCGACGGAGGACGCGGGCGGCCTCGAGCAGGCCCTCCGCGAGTGGCGTCCGGCCGCCGGCGGCGACCTCCTCGAGCCGGGCAGCGGCGATCTCGACGCTGTGCGTGGGCGGCAGCACGAGCTCGGCCTCGGAGCCGCGGAAGGTGATCAGCCCGACCTTGTCGCGCCGCCGGTAGGCGTCGAGCAGCAGCGACAGCACCGCCGTCTTCACCTGCGTCATCCGCTTGCGCGCGGCCATCGACCCGGACGCGTCGACGCAGAAGAGGACGAGGTTGGCCTCCCTGCCCTCGCGTACGGCGACACGCAGGTCCTCCGCGCGCACCTCCACCCGCCGGGCGGCCCGGGGGCGGGTCGCCTGCTTGCCGGCCGCCGCCTTGAGGGTCTCGACCAGGTCGAGGGAGCCCGAGTCGCCCGGGGTCGCGCCGATCCGCCGGCCGCTGGTCGCCAGCGCCCGGCTCCGGCGCCCGGCCGTCCCGGTGCCCACGCCCCTGACCGCCAGGAGGCGGGGACGGTAGGGCGTCGAGGCGCTGACGACCGAGTCGCTCGCGCCGCCCGCGGGTGGCGGGGCTGTGCGGTCCGATGCCTCCGCCTCGGAGGGGTCGGAGGGATCGGAGGGATCGGTGGCGTAGGAAGGGTCGGAGGCGTCGCCCTCCGGCTGCTCGCCGGGTCCTGTCGGGCCCGGCGGCTGCGGTGGCTCGGGGCTCTCCGGCGGCTCGGGCGGCTCGGGCGGCAGCTCCTCGTCCCCGAGGATCCGGTCGAGCAGCTCCTCGTCGAGTCCGGGGGCGTCGAACGGGTTGCGCCGGCGCCGGTGCGGCAGCGCGAGCAGGGCGGCCCGGCGGATGTCGGCCCTCGTCACCGTGTCGCGGCCGGCCCAGGCGGCGTGGGCGACGGCGGTCCGGGCGGTGACGATGTCGGCGCGGAGGCCGTCGACCTCGAACGCCGCGCAGATCTCGGCGATCGTGAGCAGCGCCGGCTCGGCGAGCCGCACGTCGGCGATCCGCGAGCGCGCCGACGAGATCCGCTCCGTGAGGAGGCGGTCGCGCTCGGCGTACCGCTCGACGAAGGCGGCGGGATCGGCGTCGTAGGCGATCCGCCGCCGGACGACCTCCGCCCGCAGTGCGGGATCGCGCGGCGCGGCCACCTCGACGGTGAGCCCGAACCGGTCCAGGAGCTGCGGGCGCAGCTCGCCCTCCTCGGGGTTCATCGTGCCGATGAGGACGAAGCGGGCGGCGTGCTCGACCGAGACGCCGTCCCGCTCGACGGTCGCGCGGCCCATCGCCGCCGCGTCGAGGAGGAGGTCGACGAGGTGGTCGTGCAGCAGGTTGACCTCGTCGACGTAGAGGATGCCGCGGTGCGCCCGGGCGAGGAGGCCGGGCTCGTACTCCACCGCGCCCGCCGACAGCGCCCGCTCCAGGTGCAGCGAGCCGAGCACGCGGTCCTCCGTCGCGCCGACGGGCAGCTCGACGAGCCGCACCGGACGCGTGCCGATCGCGGCCGACGCGTCGAAGGGCCCGTCCGGCGAGACAGCCCCGGCGTCGGCGGGGTCGATCGAGAACCGGTCGGCGGCGTAGACCTCGATCGGCGGCAGCACCCCGGCGAGCGCGCGGACGGCGGTCGACTTCGCGGTGCCCTTCTCCCCGCGGACCAGCACCCCGCCGATCTCCGGCGAGATCGTGGTGAGGACGAGGGCCAGGCCCATGTCGTCGAGCTCCACGCCGTCGTCGAGGTCGGCGTCGCAGCCGAGGACGGCCGAGAAGGGGTAGTGCACCGGCATGTGAGGCTCCCGCTCAAATGGCCATGAATAGGTCGAGCGCGAGGCCGGTCTTCGGACTTTCACCGCAGCGGGCCTGTGCCGGAATCCCACCGGCTTCCCAGATTCTCCCCGTGAGGGGCACCTCGTGCTGTTGGCCGCCACGATAGCGTCTGCCGTCATGATCCCCGTCGCGGTGGTCGGCATCGCCGCCGACGGAGCGCTCGCCGACCCGGATCTCGCCCTCCGCGCGGACGCGGTCGTCGTCGGGGCACCTCGCCACCTCGATCTGTTGCCGGAGGTCCCCGGCCAGCTCCGGCTGCCCCTCCCCGCGCCGCTGCGCGAGGGGCTCGTCGCCGTCGTCGAGAAGTACGCCGAGCGGCCGGTCGTCGTCCTCGCCTCCGGTGATCCGCTGGTGGCCGGGGTCGGGACGACGCTCGTCGAGCTGCTCGGCCCCACACGGGTCCGGGTGGTGCCCGCGGTGTCCTCGGTGGCGTTGGCGCGCGCCGCGCTGGGGTGGCCGGCCGAGTCGCACGCCACGGTCCGCGCGACCGGCGCCGACGTATCGCTGGTGCACCGCGAGCTCGCGCCCGGGCGACGGATCCTCGTCCTGTCCGCCGACGAGGAGACACCGGACGCCGTGGCCGACCTCCTCTGCCGCGCCGGCTACGGCGACTCCATCGTGACCGTGCTCGGCGACCTCGGGACGCCGGTGGAGACGCGCGCGACCTGGATGGCGAGCGAGCGCGTCAGCCCCTCGCCCCGGCTCAACGTCCTCGCCATCGAGGCGACCGGCTCGTCGGCGCACGCCTCGTGGACGGCGGGCCTCCCCGACGACGCGTTCGAGCACGACGGCCAGCTCACCAAGCGGGACCTCCGCGCCTCCGCCCTCGCCCGGCTGGCCCCGGTCCCCGGCGCGCACCTGTGGGATGTCGGCGCGGGCGCAGGCTCGGTCGGGATCGAGTGGATGCGCGCCCATCCCACCTGCACGGCGACGGCGATCGAGGCCGATCCCGAGCGGGCGCTCAGGATCGCGCGCAACGCCCGCCGCCTCGGCGTGCCCGGCCTCGAGGTCGTCACCGGCCGTGCCCCCGACGCCCTCGCCGGCGTGGCCGGCACGCAGGCGCCCGACGCGGTCTTCGTCGGCGGCGGCGCGACCGCGCCCGGCGTGAT
>NZ_JASGDD010000177.1:0-6273 GCF_047607365.1 Nocardioides sp.
GCCCACCGGGTCGCCGCGGTGCTCCGGCGGGGGGCGCTGCGCGCCGACGTTCCCGCCGGCGGGCGGCTGCTGCTCGTCGACGACCGGGTCGTCACCGGCTGGACCCTCACCTGCGCCGCGGTCGCCCTCCGGCGCGCCGGCGCCGCCGCCGTGCTTCCACTCGCCCTCGCCTCGGAGTCGTAACCGGCCGCGAGCTGTCGCCGTGACAGCTCGCGGGACGAGTCCCCGCGCCTGTCAGTGCATCATCGTCGGCTGCTGCGGGGCGTTGAGCCCCTCTTCCTGCTTGCGGGGCAGGAGCGCCACCGGGATGAGCGTCACGACGATGATGACCAGTGCCACGATGTAGCTCGTCTGGAAGGCGCCGCCCATGTCGGACAGGGCCTGCGATGAGCCGGGGTTGGTGGCGATGGCGTCGGAGTCGTTGAGCCTGTTGGTGAGCACCACCGAGATCACGGCCACGCCGACCGAGCTGGCGATCTGCTGGATCACGTTGAGCAGCGTGGACCCGCGCGCCACTTCATGGTCGGTGAGGGTGCGCAACGCGGCGGTGAAGACCGGCATCATGGTGCCGCCCATCCCGAGGCCGGTGACGAACAGCCAGGCGCAGATGTGCCACACCGGCGCGTCGGGCGACGTGCTGGTGCACAGGCCGAGGAAGCCGATGATGATGCCCAGGAATCCGAAGGGCACGATCCGGCCGACGGGGATCTTGTCGGCCAGGGTGCCCGCGATCGGCATCACGAGCATGGCGCCGAGACCCTGCGGCGCGACCAGCAGCCCGGCCTTGAGCGTGGACTCGCCGCGCACCTGCTGGAAGTACGTCGGCACCAGCAGCAGTGCGCCGAAGAACGCGCCCGCGAAGAGGAACATGATGATGATCGACGTCGTGAACTGCCGATCGTGGAAGAGTCGCAGGTCGAGCAGCGGGTGCTTCGGTCGGAAGGACCAGGAGACGAAGCCGGCGATGAGTGCCAGGCCGAGGAGGCCCGGGACCAGCACCTCCGCCGAGCCCACGGTGCCGGTGCCCGGGATCTTGGAGACGCCGTAGAGGAACGCCGCCAGGCCGGGGGACATCAGCAGGAAGCCGACGAAGTCGAAGGTCTCGGTGCCGTTGGCGTTGTCGCCCGGCAGCGCGACGAGCGCATAGCCGATCGTGATCACGCCGAGCGGCAGGTTGATCAGGAAGACCCAGTGCCAGGACGCGGCGTCGATCAGCCAGCCGCCGAGGATCGGGCCCAGGATCGGGCCGAGCAGCATCGGCACGCCGAGGATCGCCATCAGCTTGCCCATCCGGTGCGGGCCGGCCGCCTTCGTCATGATCGTCATGCCGAGGGGCATCAGCATGCCGCCGCCGAGGCCCTGGAGCACGCGGAACGCGATCAGGGACTCGATGCTCCATGCGGTCGCGCAGAGCGCCGAGCCGAGCGTGAAGAGGACGACCGCGCCGATGAAGAGCTTCTTCGTGCCGAAGCGGTCGGCGGCCCAGCCGGTGATCGGAATCACCATCGCGAGGGCGAGGGTGTAGCCGGTCACGGTCCACGCCACGGTGGAGTAGGCGATGGTCTCGCCCGTGTCCGCCAGGGCGGTCTGGAAGGTCGGAAGGGCGACGTTCACCACGGTGATGTCGAGGATCGACATGATCATGCCGAGCACGACGACACCCGCGATGACGAGGATGTCCTTGGTGATCTTGTCGTCGGCCGCGTCGACTACGGTTTCATCGGTCACGGTCCGACCCTATGCGGCTCAACCGACAAGAGTGTTAATTGCCTCCAGCACCTCGGCGTCCTCCGGGTCGGTGCGCGGCCCGAACCGGCGCACGACGGTGCCGTCGGCGTCGACGAGGAACTTCTCGAAGTTCCAGGTGATGTCGCCGGCCTCGCCGCTCGACGCCTCGGGCGCCTGGGTCAGCTCCTCGTAGATCGCGTGGCGGCCCTCCCCGTTGACCTCGATCTTCTCCGTGAGCGGGAAGGTGACGCCGTACGTCGTCGAGCAGAACTCCTGGATCTCCTCGGCCGTGCCGGGCTCCTGGCCGAGGAACTGGTTGCACGGGAAGCCGACCACGGCCAGCCCGGGGGTCGACTCGGCGATGCGCTCGAGCCCCTCGTACTGCGGCGTCAGTCCGCACTTGCTGGCCACGTTGACCAGCAGGGCCGGCTTGCCGGCGGTCAGGGCGCCGAGGGTGGTGGGGGTGCCGTCGAGCTGGGCGATCGGCGCGTCGAGGATGCTCACGATGCGAGCGTACGCCGGGCGACGGGAGTGTCGGCAGGGGCGGTTAGGTTCGGGGCGTGAGCGAGCGACAGCGAGCGAGCCATTCGACACAGCGCGTGTGTGCCTCATGCGCGCACGGAGCGGAGCGAGTACGCGCATGAGTTTCATCCCTCTGACCGGGCACGCGACGTTGAGCGTCGGTGCTCGGCCGCGGGACGGCTCGGTCACCTTCAGCGACTCCCGCCGCTCGGTGTCCCTCCCCATCGTGGCGGCGGTGCCGGTGCTGACCAAGGCGATCCGCACGGAGGCCGTCCACCCGTCGGTCGGGCTCCTGGGGTTCGCCGCGCTGTTCGGGCTCCGGCTCGTGGCGGAGGGAAAGTTCGAGGGCGCGTCCTTCGGCGGCGAGGCCGGCTGGGCCCCGGTCGTGGTCGGCGACGACGTGGAGCGACTGCGGATGCAGGCGGAGTCGCGGGTGTATCTCGGCGTCGACGAGGAGGAGGCGGAGCGGCTGACCTGGGCGATGGTGTCCGCGACGATCGACGCCATGCCCGCCGGCTCGGCCCAGGGAGCTGCCCGGCGCGCGACCTCGTCGCTGGCCGGCCGTTCCGGCCCCTCGGGAGCGGGCGAAGGCGGAGGGCAGGCGCTCGCCGAGCGGCTCCGCGCCCGCATCGCCGATCGCCAACGGGCAGCCGTCTCCGCTCGGCCGCCGGGGCCCGACGAGCCGGAGGAGATCTCGATCTCGCTGCGGGTCGAGGCCGACGAGGAGTCCCTGACCGAGGGCGTCGTCCGGATCGTGCTCCAGGTCCACGACGCCGCCGATCCGCTGCACCTCGCCGACGCGTCGGTGCTGTGGCGCGACGACCCGCGGCTGCACGGCTTCGGGCCACGGGTGCGGACCCAGATCGCCTCCCTGCTGGCGGAGGCGGCGCGTGCCTGGCCGGTCCTCGACCGGATGCGCTTCCAGGCGTCGCCGACCGAGCTGATCCTCGAGACCGACGACATCGGCGCCCTGCTCGGCGAGGGCGTGGCGGCGCTCACGGCGATCGGCGTGGACGTGATGTGGCCGCGCGCGCTCGGCCGGCAGCTCACCGCCTCGGTCGTGGTCGACCGCGCCCCACCCGCGGGAGCGCCCGGGCGGCACGACGAGCATGCCTGGGAGGAGGCGCTCAACACCGGGCTCTTCGCACACGACGACCTCTTCGCGTTCCGCTGGCAGCTCGCCCTGGGCGAGGAGTCGCTGACCGAGGAGGAGATGGAGGAGCTCGCCAAGGCGGCCGGCCCCATCCTCAAGCTCCGCGGCGCGTGGACGATCGTCGATCCGGGCATCGCCCGCAAGGCCCGCAACCGGCTGCTCCGCCCGGTCCCGACGGTGGAGGCGCTGGCCGTCGCCCTGACCGGCGCCGCGCCGCTGGTGCCGGAGTCGGGAGTGACCAGCGGGGACGTGATCGTCGGGGCGAGCCTGGAGCGGCTGCGCGACACTGTCGTCGAGGTCGGCAGGGGCGACCTCGTGCCGGTGCCGCAGGCGCTGGCCGGGGAGCTGCGTGACTACCAGCGCCGCGGCCTGACCTGGCTGGCCGACCTCACCGCGCTCGGCCTCGGCGGCTGTCTCGCCGACGACATGGGCCTCGGCAAGACGATCACGCTGATCGCGCTCCACCTCCATCGCCGCGAGGCCCTTCTCGCGGCGCGCAAGGCCCCACTCGGCGGGGGTGGGCCGACGCTGGTGGTCTGCCCGACGAGTCTGATGGGCAACTGGGAGGCCGAGATCGCGCGGTTCGCGCCCGGCGTCGGCGTACGACGCCATCACGGCGGGTCGCGGGACCTGGCCGACGTCGTCGACGGATTCGTGCTGACGACCTACGGCACGATGCGGCGCGACGCCCGGCTGCTGGCCGCGGTGCCGTGGGACCTCGTCGTCGCCGACGAGGCTCAGCACCTGAAGAACCCGGCGTCCTCGACGGCGCGCAGCATCCGGCTCATCCCGAGCCGCGCCCGCGTCGCGCTGACGGGCACGCCGGTGGAGAACGAGCTGACCGAGCTGTGGGCGATCCTCGACTGGTGCGTTCCGGGGCTGCTCGGCAGCCGGCGGGCGTTCCGCAAGGCGTGGGCGGCGCCGATCGAGGCCGGGGTCCAGGTGACGACGCGGCGCTTCTCGGACCTGATCGCGCCCTTCCTGCTGCGGCGCCGCAAGACCGATCCGGGGATTGCGCCGGAGCTGCCGCCGAAGACCGAGACCGACCACCTCCTCAGCCTCACCAAGGAGCAGACCGTCCTCTACGAGGCCTACGTCCGCGACACGATGGAGCGCATCGAGCGGCTTCCCGGCGACGACCCCGCCCGTCGGGGGCTGATCCTGATGATGCTCACCGGGCTCAAGCAGATCTGCAACCACCCGGCGCACTTCCTCAAGCAGACCCAGGGGCGCATCGGCGGAAGGTCGCAGAAGCTGGACCTGCTCGACGAGGTGATCGAGACCGCGACGAGCGAGGGCGGGGCGGTGCTCGTCTTCACGCAGTACGTCGCCATGGCCCGCCTGCTGGAGACGCACTGGACCGAGGCCGGGATCGACCACCAGCTCCTCCACGGCGGCACCCCGGTCGCCGAGCGCGAGCGGATGGTCGCCCGGTTCCAGGCCGGGGAGAAGCCGGTCTTCCTGCTCTCGCTCCAGGCGGGCGGCACCGGCCTCAACCTCACCCGCGCCGACCACGTGGTCCACGTCGACCGCTGGTGGAACCCCGCCGTCGAGGACCAGGCCTCCGACCGCGCCTGGCGGATCGGCCAGACCCGGCCGGTCCAGGTGCACCGGCTGGTCATGCGCGGCACGCTCGAGGAGCGGATCGCCCTGCTGCTCGAGCGCAAGCGCGCGCTCGCGGAGGCGATCCTCGGGCGTGGCGAGGTCGCGCTCACCGAGCTCTCGAACGCCGAGCTCCGCGATCTTGTCACCCTTCACAGATCGAGCCCATAGGCAGCGCTCAGCAAGGGCGGGCAGACTCGCTCTCGTGGTGCAGAGGGTGTTTCTCCATGTCGGCGCGCCCAAGACCGGGACGACCTACCTCCAGGACCGGCTGGCGCGCAATCGCGCGAGCCTGGCGCGCCACGGGGTGAAGTACCCCGTCGGCGCCCACGACAGCATGTTCCTCGCCGCCGTCGACCTCACCGGGATCAAGTGGCCCGGATTCCATGAGCGCGCGGCGGGCGAGTGGGACGCGCTCGTACGCCGGATCAAGGCCGCTCGCGGCACGGTGATCGTCAGCCACGAGGTCTTCGCCGTCACCGGGCCGGTGCGGATCGCGCGAGCGCTGGAGGACCTCGCCGGCCTCGAGGTCCACGTCGTCTTCACCGCGCGCGACCCCGACCGCCAGCTCTCCGCCGACTGGCAGGAGAGCATGAAGACCTACAACTCCCGCAGCTTCGCGCGCTTCCTCGACCGGATCGTCGCCGACGACCCGATGAGGTCGAAGTTCTGGTTCTGGCGTGCCCAGCACCTGCCCCGCTCGCTCATGCTGTGGTCGGCGAGCCTGCCGCCCGAGCGGGTGCATCTCATCACCGTGCCGCGGGGCGGCTCCGACGCGCTGTGGACCCGCTTCTGCGAGGTCACCGGCATCGACCCCGCCTGGGCGCCCGAGGACGCCCAGCGGTCCAACCAGTCGCTCGGCGTCGTGGGAGCCCAGACGCTGCGCAAGCTCAACACCGCGCTGCTGCGCGACGGCGTCACCACCGAGGTGCACCGCGACCTGGTCTTCGACACGATCGTGCCGCGCCTGCTGGAGGCGATCGAGGAGCCCGAGCCGATCCGCACGCCGCCCTCGCTCCACGGCTGGGTCTCGGACCTCGCCGACCAGTGGATCGACTGGGTCAAGAACGCCGGCATCGACGTCGTCGGCGACCTGGAGGAGCTTCGCCCGCCGCCCCCGGCGGAGGACTGGCAGGACCCTGACGAGCTCCGCCTGCGGCGCGCGCTGCGGCTGATGACGATCGCCGCGACCGCCGCCATCGAGGAGGCCGCCGCGCGTCCCAATCCCGAGGCCCGGCTGCCCGCCCGCGCGCTCCGGGCCGGCCGGC
>NZ_JASGDD010000178.1:0-2560 GCF_047607365.1 Nocardioides sp.
CCCTGCTCGTCGTCGTCACCGACGGGCGGGCGACCGGCGGCGCCGGGGCGGGCGATCCGGTCGCGCGCTCGCGGCAGGCCGCGGAGCATCTCGCCGGTCTCGGCATCGCCACGGTCGTCGTCGACGGGGAGAGCGGCCCGCTGCGGCTCGGCCTGGCCCGGACCCTCGCCGAGCACCTGCGGGCCGAGCACCTGCCGGTCGCCGAGGTGAGCGCCGAGGCGCTCACCGGTGCCGCGAAGGGGGCTGCCTAGTCATGGCTCCCTCCGCCTCGGCTGCTGCGCGACGTTCGACACGACAGGAGTCATGACCATGCCGCAGGGCCAGCCGACCGTCGTACCCGAGGACGGGCTCACCACGCGCCAGCGCCGCAACCGGCCCGTGCTCGCCGTTCACACGGGCGACGGCAAGGGGAAGTCGACGGCGGCCTTCGGGCTCGCGCTCCGCGGCTGGAACCAGGGCTGGCGCATCGGGGTCTTCCAGTTCGTGAAGTCGGCCAAGTGGCGGATCGGCGAGCAGACCGTGCTCGAGCGGCTCGGCCGGCTGCACGAGGAGACCGGCGAGGGCGGTCCGGTCGCGTGGCACAAGATGGGCTCCGGCTGGTCGTGGACCCGCAGTTCCCAGGACGCCGAGGGCAACAACACCGGGGCGGCCGCGGCCGCGGAGGGCTGGGCCGAGATCAAGCGCGCCCTCGCCGAGGAGCGCCACGACCTGCTGATCCTCGACGAGTTCACCTACGTCATGGAGTGGGGCTGGGTCGACACCGAGGAGGTCGTCGAGGTCCTGCGCGGCCGGCCGGGGCACCAGCACGTCGTGGTCACCGGCCGCCGCGCGCACCCGGCGCTGGTCGAGGCCGCGGACCTCGTCACCGAGATGACGAAGGTGAAGCACCCGATGGACGCCGGCCAGAAGGGCCAGAGGGGCATCGAGTGGTGACGGCGACCCGGCTGCCGCGCCTCGTCGTCGCCGCCCCCTCCACGGGTCAGGGCAAGACCACGATCGCGACCGGTCTGATGGCCGCCCTCGCCGCGCGCGGCACCGTCGTGAGCGGCCACAAGGTCGGGCCGGACTACATCGACCCCGGCTACCACGCGCTCGCCACCGGCCGTCCCGGTCGCAACCTCGACCCGCATCTGGTGGGGGAGGAGCGGATCGTCCCGCTGCTCCTGCACGGCGCCCGGGGCGCCGACGTCGCGATCGTCGAGGGCGTGATGGGGCTCTACGACGGGCGGCTGGGCACCGACGGCTTCGCCTCCACCGCCCACGTGGCGGGGCTGACGTCGTCGCCGGTCGTGCTCGTCGTCGACGTGGCGCGGATGTCGCGGACGGCGGCGGCGATCGCGGCCGGCATGGCGGCGTACGACGACGGCGACCGGCAGGCCCGGATCGCGGGCGTCGTGCTCAACCGCACCGGCTCGGCACGCAACGACGCCGAGATCGCCCGGGCGATGGAGCGCGCCGGGCTGCCGGTCCTCGGCATGCTGCCGCGCGACGAGGAACTCGCCACGCCCTCGCGCCACCTCGGCCTGGTCACCGCCGCCGAGCGCGACGGCTCCGTCGCGCTGATCCAGCGGCTCGGCGAGCGGGTCGCCTCCCACCTGGACCTCGACGCGCTGCTCGCCGTGGCCCACAGCGCGCCCGACCTCGACGGCACCGCGTGGGAGCCCACCGCCGAGATCCGGCCGGCCGGCGAGGGACGGCCCGTGGTCGCGATGGCCGGCGGGCGGGCGTTCACGTTCCGCTATCCCGAGACCGAGGAGCTGCTCCGCGCCGCGGGATGCGACGTCGTCGCCTTCGACCCGCTCCGCGACGTGTCCCTGCCCGCGGGGACGCGCGGGGTCTACCTCGGCGGCGGCTTCCCCGAGGTGTACGCCGGCGAGCTGGCCGCCAACGGGCCGCTGCTGCGCGACCTGCGGGCCGCGGTGGCGTCCGGCGTGCCGACCGTCGCCGAGTGCGCCGGGCTGCTCTACCTCGCCGAGACCCTCGACGGTGCGCCGATGGCCGCGGCGCTGCCGGTCACCGCCGCGATGAGCGAGCGGCTGACGCTCCGCTATCCCGTTGCGGTCGCTGCCTCCGACTCGCTCCTCGCCCGGGCGGGGGAGGAGGTCACCGGCCACGAGTTCCACCGCACCCGCACCACGCCCACGGTCGGCAGCGGCCCGGCGTGGCGGCCGGCCTGGGAGGTCGACGGCGAGACGATCGGCTTCGCCGGCCCGAGCCTGCATGCGTCCTATCTCCACGTCCACTGGGCGGGGCACCCGCGGCTCGCGCAGCGCTTCGCCGACGCCGTACACGCCCATGAGGATGGCGGGAGGGCGTCGCCCGGCCCGCCGCACCGCCCCCTCCACCCCGTGGGACACCCCCTGCGACACCATGGCGACGCGGAGACCGGAGCCGGGCTGCTCGACTTCGCGGTCAACGTCTACGACGGTCCCCGGCCCGGCTGGCTCGACGCGGCGCTCCGGGACTCCCTCGCCCAGGTCGGCGCCTATCCCGACGCGGCACCCGCCCACCGCGCGATCGCCGCGCACCACGGCCGCGACCGCGACGAGGTGCTCGCGAC
>NZ_JASGDD010000179.1:0-2650 GCF_047607365.1 Nocardioides sp.
CCCCGGTCGATCCGGACGAGCATCGCCAGGTCGCTGCGCGGGGTGGGGCGGGCGCGCACGTGGCTGCTCTCGGCCGGCGCGGGAGGAGACGGCGGCCGAGAGCAGCCACGTGCGCGCCCGCCCCACCCCGCGCAGCGACCTGGCGATGCTCGTCCGGATCGACCGGGGCTCGGTCTGGCGGGCGGTGCCGATGCGTCGCGGCATCGCCGTCCTGGCCATCGGGCCCGGTCTGGTCGGGCTCGCGGGGGCGCTGCGCTGGGATCAGGTCACCATCCTCCCCGGCCTGGTCGCCTCCGGCGGCGCGCTGCTCTTCGGGATCAACGCGTGGACGCTCGAGGGACGCGGGGTCCTGTGGCGCGAGTCGCTGCCCGTCGCCGCCGCGACGGTCTTCGCCGCCCGCGCCTGGGTGCTCCTCGAGTTCCTCCTCGTCGCCTCGGGCGCCGCACTGCTGCTGGCGGTGCTGCGCGCCGGCGTTCCGACCGCCGCGCAGCTCGCGGCCGTCGGGTGCGCCTGGCTCGTCGTGCTCCTGCAGGTGGTCTCCGCCGCGCTGCGGTGGAGTGCCCGCTCGCCGTACTCCGTCGACCTGCGCTCCGCACGGGCGACCCCGGCGCCGCCGTCGGCGATGGTGGGCTACTCCGCGAGGCTCGCCGTGACGACCACGCTGACGAGCATGGTCTTCAGCGGGCTGGCGCGGGTCGACGCGTGGTCGCTGTCGCTCCTCGTCGCGGCCCCGCTGGCGGGCTGGTCGGTGGCGCGGCTGCTGCGCACGAGGGACGGCTGGGTCGATCCGGGGCGGCGCGCGCAGGTCGTCATGACGGTGGCCGGCTGAGCGCAGCGCTCAGGTGCGATGGCGGCGCATCCGCACGAGCACCGCGGCGACGTGCGCCTCCGCCGCCGCCTCGGCGGCGGCGGCGTCACCGGTCTCGATCGCCGTGACGATGCGCTGGTGCTCCGCGAGCGCGGTCGCCCGGCTCGCGGGGTCCGCCCACAGCCCGGAGTTGTGCAGGTGGGCCTTGGTGTCGAGGCGATGCAGGGCGTCGCTGAGGGTGGGATTGCCCGCGAGGTCGCGTACGGCGGTGTGGAACTCGAGATCGAGACGAGCGTCGCTCAGGGAGTCGGCACTCGACCCGATCTGGGTGGCCTGCGTGTCGAGCAGGGCCCGGAGGTCGGCGACCTCGGAGGCCGTGGCCCGCTCCGTCGCCTCCCGTGCGGCCAGGCCGTCGAGTCGCCGGCGTACGGCCATGACCTGGACGATGGCCTCGTCGTCCACCTCGATGACCCGCGCCCCGGCATGGGGCACGCTCACCGCCAGCCCCTCGGCGACGAGCCGCTGCACCGAGTCGCGCACCGGACTCCGGCTGACCGCGAGCTCCGCCGCGAGGGCGGGGACGCTCAGCGGAGCACCCGGCGGCAGGGCGCCGGTGAAGATCCGGTCGACGAGCTGGGCATAGACGGCGTCGCCGAGGAGCTGGGCTTCACTCACAGGGGTGAACCTATGCCGTGGGCTCGCGGCGCGTGCCGTAGTTCGCCGTGATCCGCTGCCAGAGGTAGTCGTGGGCGGTGATCGGCTCGTACTTCCCCTGCGGCGTCCTGATCACGACGTCGCGGTTGGCCTGGGCGAAGAACGGGATCGAGTAGCGCGCTCCGGTGTACTCCCCGGGAAGGGGCGACCGGACCCGGTGGAAGTTCGACAGCAGCTGGTCGTCGCTCCATCGCATCAGCATGTCGCCGATGTTGCACGTGATCGCGTCGTCGCCGGGCGGGACGGGGGTCCACTCCGGGGCGTCGAGGTCGCGGCCGGGGCAGACCTGCAGGCCGTGCTGCCCCTCGCGCTGGAAGAGCAGCGTGAGGCAGTCGAAGTCGGTGTGGGCGCCCGCCCGCCACAGCCCCGGCGCGGCCACCTGCTCCTCGGTGAGCGGGAAGTAGTGGACCAGGCGGAGCGTCGACTGGTACTCCGGGCTGGACGGGTCGTGTGCCGCGGCGAAGAAGTCCCGCTCGAAGCCGAGGCGGTCGGCGAAGCAGGAGAGCACCTGCATCGCGACCTCCCAGCAGCGGGTCTCGAACCCGTCCATGAACGCCCGGAACCCGGGGAGGTCCTCCTCGGCGGGCCAGAGGCCGTCCATCCGGGGCTTGGTGATCTGGTAGCTCTCCTTCTGGTCGGGGACGCCGACCGACGGGCGCACCTGGCTGGAGAACTCCCAGCCGACGTTGTCGGCCTTGCGCAGCGGGGTCTTCTCCTTGACCTCGCGCGGCAGGTCGAAGAACCTCGCCGACCAGGCGAAGGCCTCGTCGATCTGCTCCTGCGGCAGGCCGTGGTCGACTAGCTGGAAGAAGCCGACCTCGGTGGCCGCGGCCCAGAGCTGGTCCGTGATCTCGGCGCGACGGGCGTCGAAGTCCCGCAGGCTGATCTTCGGGATGGCGTCGCCGTCGGCGACCTTCTCGACGCCGAGCTGGCCCATCCGGGCTTCCTTGTTCAGCTCGTCCAGGGCGTAGGTGGCCTGGGTCATCGTGGTGCTTCCTTTCGTGGTGTCCGCTCGTCGCGGACGCTCGCCCCGGGACGCGGATCGCCTGGGCGGGGTCGGGGGGGGGGTGCCTGCGCGCGATGGATCCGGGCGTCAGGCGGAGGCGGCGGCGAAGCGGGCCGCCTCGC
>NZ_JASGDD010000180.1:0-10734 GCF_047607365.1 Nocardioides sp.
CCGCCCGCCGCGCCCTCGTCGCCGCCGGCTCTCCCGAGGCCTGGCCGGACACGACGTGAGCCCGCCGCCCCGGACGCGCCGACACCACCGGCGTGTCGCCGCAGGGAGGCGCACGAACGGTTCGCGGCCGGCGAGCACTAGACTCACGGCCGCCATGGAACGTCCCGACACCCTGCTGTTCACGCTCACCGGACGCGACCGGCCGGGCGTCAGCTCGAAGGTCTTCTCCACCCTGGCCGCCTTCGGGGTGGACGTGCTCGACCTCGAGCAGATCGTGCTCCGCGGGCGGCTGATCCTCGGCGTGCTCACCTCCGTCCCGGCCGACCTGCCGGCCGCCCAGGGCGCGATGGCCACCGCGGCGGCCGAGCTGGGCATGAACATCGAGATCGAGCACGGCACCGGCGACACCCAGCGGGAGCGCTCGGGCCGCTGCCACGTGACGGTGATCGGGGTGCCGCTCACCGCCGGCGCGATGGCCGGCGTGACGCGGCGGATCCGCGACGCCGGGGCGAACATCGACCGGATCGAGCGGATGGCGCGCTACCCCGTGACCGCGTTCGAGCTGGCGCTCTCGGGCGCCGACGTGGACCGGCTGCGGGCCGAGCTGGCGGTCGAGGCCACCGCGAGCGGCGTCGACGTGGCGGTGCAGCCGGCGAGCCTCCTCCGCCACGGCAGCAGGCTCATCGTGATGGACGTGGACTCCACCCTCATCCAGGGCGAGGTGATCGAGATGATCGCCGCGCACGCCGGCTGCGAGGCGGAGGTCGCCGAGGTGACCGAGCGGGCGATGCGTGGCGAGATCGACTTCGAGGCGTCGCTGCGCGAGCGCGTGGCCCTGCTCAAGGGAGTGCCGGCGAGCGCGATCGACGAGGTCTACGACCGGATCCAGCTCAACCCGGGCGCGCGCACACTGGTGCGAACGCTGCGGCGCCTCGGCTACCGCTTCGCCATCGTCTCGGGCGGCTTCAGCCAGATCACCGACCGCCTGGCGCGCGACCTCGGCATCCACTACGCGCGGGCCAACGAGCTCGAGATCGTCGACGGCGTGCTGACCGGCGGCATCGTCGGCCCCGTCGTCGACCGCGCCGGGAAGGCGACGGCGCTGCGCGAGATCGCCGCCGAGATCGGCATCCCCGAGGCCGCCACGGTCGCGATCGGCGACGGCGCCAACGACCTCGACATGCTGTCGGCCGCCGGGCTCGGCATCGCCTACAACGCCAAGCCGCTCGTGCGCTCCCAGGCCGGCACGGCGATCAACGTGCCCTACCTCGACACGATCCTCTACCTGCTCGGCATCAAGCGGGAGGAGATCGAGGCCGCCGACGCCGCCGAGGGCTACGTCACCCCCGCTCCCCTGGTCTGACCCCCGCTCGCGACGGCGACGGCGCACCCTGCGCGATCCGAGCGACGCGGACCCGCCCGGCCGCTGCGAGGTGCCACCGCGTCACGAGGGTCGAGGGGTCGACCACCACCTCCGGACGGGCGACGAAGAGGCAGCTCAGCCGCGCGGGGCCTCGAAGGCCCGGAGCGTGGCCGAGCCGACGTCGAGGTCGGCCCACGCGCCGTCGTACGCGAAGACGGCGACGGCGCCGGTGGCGAGCTCGCCGAGCGGCACGCCGGACCCGTCGTCGAGCAGCTGCGCCACCATGGAGACCGTGGGATTGTGGCCGACGACCACGGCCGTGCGGGTCTCCTCGGACACCGCGTGGAGCAGCTCGAGGACGGTGTCGACGCCCGCGCTGTAGAGCGTCGTGTCGATCCACGGCTCGACCTCCCAGCCGGCGGCGTCGGCGATGGCGGCGAAGGTCTCGCGGGTGCGCAGCGCGGTCGAGACGAGCACCTCGTCCGGCACGATCCCCGCGGCCGCGAGCCAGCGCCCGGCAGCGGCCGCGTCCGCCCGGCCCCGCGCGGCCAGGGGGCGCTCGTGGTCCGACGGACCGAACTGCTCGGCCTTGGCGTGCCGCACGATCACGAGCGTCCGAGTCATGAGCGCCAGCCTAGGGAGGCTCAGGCCCCCATCGCGTGATAACCGCCGTCGACGTGAACGATCTCACCCGTCGTCGCCGGGAAGAAGTCGCTCAGCAGCGCGCACACGGCCCGCGCGGTGGGCTCGGCGTCGGTGTTGTCCCACCCCAGCGGCGCTCGCTCCTTCCATCCCGACTCGATCTCCTCGAAGCCGGGGATGGCCTTCGCGGCCAGCGTCTTGAGCGGCCCGGCGCTGACCAGGTTGACCCGGATCCCGTCGGCGCCGAGGTCGCGGGCGAGATAGCGCGCGCAGGACTCGAGGCCCGCCTTGGCGACCCCCATCCAGTCGTACGCCGGCCACGCGACGCTCGCGTCGAAGGTCAGCCCGACGATCCCGGCTCCCGGGGAGAGCAGCGGACGGACCGCGTGCGCCAGGCTCATCAGGGAGTACGACGACACCTGGATCGCCTGCGCGACGTCGGCCCACGGAGCGCCCACGAAGCGCCCGCCGAGCACCGTCTCCGGGTTGCCGAACGCGATCGAGTGCACGAGGCCGTCGAGAGTCGCGTCCTCGCCGAGCTGCTCGCGGATCGCGTCGGGCAGCGCCGCCAGATGCGCCGGGTCGGTCACGTCGAGCTCCAGCACCGGCGCCTCGGCCGGCAGCCGCTTCGCGATCCGGCGGGTGATGCCCAGCGCCCGGCCGAAGTTGGAGATGAGCACCGTCGCGCCCTGCTCCTGGGCGACGCGGGCGGTGGCGAAGCCGATGGAGGTGTCCATGGTGACGCCGGCGACGAGGATCGTCCTGCCTTCCAGGAGTGAGCCCATGTCAGTGCCCCATCCCGAGTCCGCCGTCGACCGGGATCACGGCCCCGGAGACGTAGGAGGCGCCGGCGAGCCACAGCACCGCGTCGGCCACCTCGGCCGGGTCGCCGTACCGCCCCAACGGGACCTGCGCGCGGATCGCCTCGCGCTGCTCGTCGGAGAGCGCGGCGGTCATGTCGGTGTCGATGAAGCCGGGCGCGACGACGTTGGCCGTGACGCCGCGCGGACCGAGCTCCCGGGCCAGGGAGCGGGCGAGGCCGACCAGACCGGCCTTGGACGCGGCGTAGTTGACCTGGCCGGCGCTGCCCAGCAGTCCCACCACGCTGGAGACGAGGATGACCCGGCCCGAGCGGGCGCGCAGCATGCCCTTCGACGCCCGTCGGGCGAGCCGGAAGGCGGAGGTGAGGTTGGTGTCGATGACCTCGGCCCAGTCCGAGTCCGACATCCGCAGCAGCAGGGTGTCGCGGGTGATGCCGGCGTTGGCGACGAGCACCTCGACCGGGCCGTGCGCCGCCTCGACCTCGGCGAAGGCGTCGTCGATCTGGTGCTGGTCGGTGACGTCGCACTTGACCTCGAGCACGCCCTCGGGAGCGCCGCCGCTGCGCGTGGTGACCGCGACGTGGTCGCCGTGGGCGACGAAGGCCTCGGCGATCACGCGGCCCAGGCCGCGGTTGCCGCCGGTGACGAGGACGGATCTGGCCGGGCGTTCGAGATGCATGACCATGACGGTAGGGACGAGCGGCCCGCAGACCGGTCGACGCCGCCGACAACATTCGCCCGCCTGGTTCGTAGGATGTCTCCATGGCAGGCGGCAGGACCCGGGGCAGGAAGGGTGGACCGGAGGCGATCCGGATCACCGACGCCCCGGCGGCGCGCGCGGACGACATCAAGGTGCGGCAGCGGCGCTATCTCACCGCGATGCTCGCCCGGACGGTCTGCTTCATCCTCGCGGGCGTCACGGGCCTCGCGGGCGTGCTGTGGCTGGCGATGATCTTCGTCCTGGCGGCGATCGTGCTGCCGTACGTCGCCGTCGTCATGGCCAACGCCTCGACGCCCAAGCGCGGCGAGGCCTCCCCCTACGGCATGCCCACCAGCCAGCGGGACCGGCTGCGCCAGCTGCCCAGCCGGCACGACCTCCGGTGACCGACTCGATGACCGGCCCGCCGGGCGAGCCGATCTGCTCGGCCAGGGGCTGCACTGCGCCCGCCGTGTGGGAGCTGCGGTGGAACAACCCCAAGATCCACACCCCCGACCGGCGCAAGGTCTGGCTGGCCTGCGAGGAGCATCGCCCGACCCTGGGCTCCTTCCTCAGCGCGCGCGGCTTCCTCCGGGAGACCGAGCCCCATGCCTGACCTGAGGTTCCTGGTCAGCCGTCGCTGGCTGCTCTTCTTCCTCGCCGTGGTGATCGTCGTGATCGGCACGTGGTGGCTGGGCACCTGGCAGTTCGGCCGCCTCGCCGACCGGAAGTCCGACAACGCGATCGTCCGCGCCAACGAGCAGCGCACGCCCGTCGCGGTCGGGGACGTCCTCTCCCCCGGCGTCACCGCGCCGAAGAAGGACGAGTGGCTGCTCGTCACCGCCACCGGCACCTACGACACCACGCACATGGTCACGTGGCGCTACCGCAACAGCGACGAGTACGACGAGGCGGGGATCGACACCGTCGTGCCCCTGATCACCGCCGACGGCACGGCGCTCGTCGTCGACCGCGGCTTCGTCGCGACCGACGGCGACGTGGAGCTCGCCGACGTGCCCGCGCCCCCGAGCGGGACCGTCACCGTCACCGGCTACGTCCGGCTCGACGGCAGCGGCGACTCGACGCGGGTCGACCCGGACCTCAACACCCGCGGCCTGTCGTCGGTCACGATCGGTCGGGCGACCGGCCTGACGACGTACGGCGGATGGCTGCAGCTCGAGTCCGAGGACCCCGCCCCCGCGACCTCCCCGAAGCCCTACGGCCTGCCCGACCTCGGCAACGGGCCGCACTTCTTCTACGGGATCCAGTGGTGGTTCTTCGGCCTGCTCGCGATCTTCGGGTTCGGCTACCTGCTGTGGGACGAGGCGCGCGTGCAGGCCGGCCGCGGCGACGCCACCCGTCCGGCGCGCGCGGAGTCCGAGCGGTCCCGACGCCGCAAGGCCGTCCGCGCCGCCTACCAGGCCGCCTACGAGCGCGAGCGGGAGAGGCAGCGCAAGTAGCCATCCGCCGGTCGGTAGCGTGGTCGGCATGCCCGATCTCGACGTCGCCCTGCTGGACATCGACGGGACGCTGCTCGACTCGGCCTACCACCATGCGCTGGCGTGGGCGCGGGCCTTCGCCGAGGTCGGCCGTCCGGTGCCGGTGTGGGAGCTTCACCGCCACATCGGGATGGGCGGCGAGCGGCTGATCGAGGAGGTGGCCGGCGCCGAGGTCGCCGAGCGCCTCGGCGATCGGCTGCAGGACGCGTGGAAGAGCGCCTACGACGCGGTGATCGACCAGACCCGCCTGCTGCCCGGGGCGGCCGCGCTCCTCGACGGGCTGGGCCGGGCCGGCCTGGAGGTCGTGCTGGCCAGCTCGTCGATCCCCGAGCACGCCGAGCACGCGCTCGGCCTCCTCGACGCCGAGCGGCGCACGGACGCCTGGACCACGGCCGAGGACGCCGAGAGCGCCAAGCCCGATCCGGAGCTGCTCGAGGCGGCCCTGGAGCGCGTGCGGGGGCAGCGGGCTTTCATGATCGGTGACGCCACCTGGGACGTCGCCGCCGCCGCGCGGCTCGACGTCCCGACGGTCGGACTCCTCACCGGCGGGTACGCCGAGGCGGAGCTGCGCGACGCAGGCGCCGTCGCCGTCTACCGCGACCCCGCCGACCTGCTCACTCACCTCGGCGAGGCGCTCGCGACCGCCGGGGCGAGACGGCTGTAGAACTCCAGGTGCGCGCGAGCGGCTCGCTCCCAGGTGTAGCCGGCCGCGAGCGCGCGGCCGTCGGCCGGTGACGGTGGCGCGGTGATGACCGCGTCGTGCCGCGGCGATGCCCGGCGCGTCGGCCGCATAGGCGACCGTGTCCCCGAGCACCTCGCGCAGCACCGGCAGGTCCCGCGCGACCACGGGTACGCCGGCCGCGAGCGCCTCCATCGCGGCGAGGCCGAAGCCCTCCTTGGTGGAGACCATCGCCAGGGCCGACGCCTCCGCCACGAGCGAGGGCAGGTCCTCCTCCGCGAGCACGCCGACGACCCGCGGCGTGATGCCGAGCTCCGCGGCCCGCGCGTCGAAGGCGGCGCGATAGTCGCGGTAGTCGAAGAGCGTCTCGCCCCCGCCGAAGACGAGCTGGAGATCCGGATGGGCCGCCCGCAGCAGGGCGAACGCCTCGAGCAGGTCGATCGAGGCCTTGCGGGGCTCGATGCCGCCGAGCGCGAGCACATACGCGCCGAGCTCGCCCCGCCAGCGCGCCCGCCCGGCGACGTCCTCGGCGCCGCGGGCGAAGCGCGCGGCGTCGACACCGTTGGGGATGACCGTGGGAGTCAGGCCCCACCCCTCCTCGACCTCGCGCGCGACGGCCGTGGAGACGCAGATCCGGGCGATCGGCTCCACCACGGCGCGGTCGTGGCAGGCGGCGAGCTGCGGCGTCGTGAACTGGTCGAGGTGGTGGATCGTCCGGACACACGGGAAGGCGGCATTCGCGGAGATGCAGTCCTGCGCGTGCACGATGTCGTAGCCCCCGCGCGCGGTGGCGAACGCCGACCGGAGCACGTCGATCGAGCGCCCGATCCGTGCCCCGACCTCCTCGCCCTCCACGTCGGCGAACGGCACCGCGCGTACGCCGACAGCCGGGTCGACCGGCCGGAAGAAGGTCTCGTCGCCGCCGCGGGCGAGCGTCCAGACATCGACCTCGACGCCGAGACCCGCGAGCGCCTCGGCGAGCGCGAGCGTGTGGACCACCCCGCCCCGCGGACGGGTGGAGTAGGTGAGCAGCGCGACCTTCACGACGTGCCGCCCGGTCGCGTGTAGGCGCCCGGGTTGAGCTCCTTGAGGTGGTGCAGGATCCGCCGCGACCGGTCGACCTCGGCCGCCACGTCGATCTCGGCGATCGCGAGGCCGCCCTTGGACGACGTACGGGCGAGGATGTCGCCGCCGGGTCCGACCACCTTGGCCTGGCCGAGGAAGCGGAGGCCGCCCATCACGCCGGTCTGGTTCGAGGAGACCCAGACGACCTGGTTCTCGGCGGCGCGGGCGGAGTCGTAGAGGTCGAAGAGCCGGGACTGGCGGTCCTGCGGCAGCCGTGACGCGCGGTCGGTGAGCGAGGCCGGCCACGCGGAGAGGCAGGCCATGATCGCGGCGCCGTCCAGCGCCAGCGAGCGCGCCGCCTCCGGGAAGGTCTTGTCGTAGTCGATCAGCATCCCCATCCGGCCCAGCGGGGTGTCGAACGGCGCGAACGCGTCGCCGGCGGCGTAGACGAGGGACTCCCCGGCCGGCTGGTGGACCTTGCGGTGGCGGCCCAGCACCCCATCGCCGCTGACCGCCAGAGCGGAGTTGTAGAGGCGGCCGCCCCCGTCCTCGGCATAGCCGAAGCAGATCACCATCTCCCCGGCCATCGCGATGATGCGCCGGATCTCGTAGGAGTCCTCGGTGAGCGCGGGCGGGAGCGACGAGGGGTCCGGGTGGCGCAGATCCGACAGGTAGCCACCCAGCGTGGCGTCCGGCAGCACGAGCAGATCGACCCCGCTCGCGCGCGCGTCGTTGACGATGCCCTCGATCTTCGCGATGGCGCGGTCGAGGTCGCGGCCGAAGTGGGCCGCGACCGCGCCGATGCGCATCGTGCCGGGGGCTCGGGTCACACCGGAACCCTACGGTCGCGAGCGCCGCTCACGCAGCCTGCGACATGCTCGGCGTCGGCGGCGATTCCGTGGAACCGGCCCGACCCCCAGGTGTGCAGCCACGGCAGCCCGAGGAAGTAGAGCCCAGGCACGGCGGTCACGCCGCGGGTGTGGGTGGGGTGGCCCGAGCCGTCGAAGACCCCGACCCGCACCCAGCGGTAGTCCGGCCGGTAGCCGATCGCCCACACGATGCTCGTGATCCCGGCTGCCGCGAGGTCCAGCTCGAGCGGGTCCTCGGCGGGCGCCCACACAGGCACGTACGCCGACCCGGCCGGCGCCTCGATCCCCTCCCGCTCGACGTAGCGGTCGATGTCGCGGCAGATGGAGTTGTAGACCGAGTCGGCGTTGTCGAGGGCCTCGGTCAGGGTGGGCCGGAAGCGCAGCGTCGTGCCGCCGGCCGCCTCGATGCCGTCGAGGAGGCCGTAGAGCGCCATGCCCTCGATCGCGAACTGGCGCAGGTCGATGTCACGGCCGCCGTCGCGACCGGTCACGTAGTGGTTGGTCTTCTCCCGGGCGGCCAGGCCGCCGGGATAGTGCTGCACCGGCGTGTCGTAGAGGCCCATCTCGGCCAGCCACGTCATCACGTCCTTGCCGCGGTAGAAGCGCGCGACGCGAGGCGCGTCGCCGACCGCGAGGTGCACCTGGCGGCCCTCGAGGTGCAGGTCCTCGGCAATCTGCGCGCCCGACTGGCCGGAGCCGACGACCAGGACCGCTCCCTCGGGCAGCTGGTCGGCGTTGCGGTAGTGCGCGGACTCGAGCTGGGTGATCGCCGGCGAGATCGCGGCGGCCCACGGCGGCACGATCGGGACGTGGTAGCCGCCGGTGGTGAGCACGACGCTCTCCGCCTCCCACTCCTCGACCCCGTCGGGTCCCGCCACGGTGAGCTGGAATCCGCCACCATCGCGCTCGGTCAGGGAGGTGACGCGGGAGTGCTCCCGCACCGGCGGGCCGAACGTCGGCGCGTAGCCGGCCAGCCACGCGACCACCTCGTCCCGGGTCATGAAGCCGTCCGGGTCGGGTCCGTCGTACGCGTAGCCGGGGAGCTGGCAGTGCCAGTTCGGCGTCACGAGCGTGAAGTTGTCCCAGCGGGTGTCGGCCCACTCGTGGGCGAGCGTCTTCGCCTCGAAGACGACGTGATCGACGCCGTCGGCGGTGAGGTGCCAGCTCGTCGCGAGGCCGGCCTGGCCGCCGCCGACGATGGCGGTGTTGGTGCGGTTCATCGGATCTCCTGTGATCAGGGCGGGTCAGGGCACAGCTCAGGTGAGCGGAGGCTCCATGGCGAGGACGGTGACGCTCTCGCCGGGCGCGAAGCGAGCGGCCCGCGCGTGGATGGACTCGGTCGTCGCCATCGCGCTCGTGCAGGCGAAGCCGAACTTCGCGCGGACGCGCTCGCTCGCGATGGCGAGCGCGTGCGTGGAGGCGGCGGTGAACTCGGCGACGGTGTAGCGGGCGCCGATCGTGAGGTGGTCGTGCATGACGAGCGAGGGCGAGTAGAGATCGCTCACCTGCCCGTCGGGCCAGCGGACGGTGAAGGTCATCTCAGGCACGGCTGAGCTCCTCGCGCAGGTAGGCGTCGGGGCGGCGGTCGCGGAGGTGGAACATCGATCGCCGCGCCGTCTCCAGCGCCTCTGCCACGTCGATCTCCGCGACGGCGAGACCGTCCTCCAGACCGGTCGTGGCGAGGACGTCGCCGCCCGGGCCGACGACCTTCGCGTTGGCGACGAAGCGGAGCTTGCCGAAGGTGCCGGTCTGGTTGGAGGCGACCCACACGACCTGGTTCTCCAGCGCGCGGGCCTGGTCGAAGAGGTTGAACCGCTTGGTCCAGCGGTCCTCGGCGAGATCGCCGGCGGTCGCGGTGCGGGAGGCCGGCCAGGCCGAGATCACGGTGATGATCTCGGCGCCGTCCAGGGCGAGGGAGCGGGCGGCCTCGGGGAAGGCCTTGTCGTAGCAGATCAGCGCGCCGATCCGGCCGGCCGGAGTGTCGAAGGCCCGCAGGGTGTCGCCGGCCGCGTAGAAGAGGCTCTCGCCCAGCGGCTGGTGGATCTTGCGGTGGACGCCGTGCACGCCGTCGCCGGAGACGACGACCGCGCTGTTGTAGCGCTCGGACCCGCTCGCCTCGCAGAGTCCGACGACGACCGTCATCTCACGGGCGAGCTCCGCGATCCGGCGCACCTCGGGTCCGTCGACGTCCATCACGGGCGGAAGGTCGTCCGGCTGCTCGTTGAAGGTCCCGTCGCGGCCGCGGCCGAGGACCGAGAGATAGCCGCCGAGGCACGCCTCGGGGAAGGCCAGGAGGGAGACCCCGCGGGCGCGGGCGGTCTCGATGTGATGGGCGATGGCGGCGACGTTGGCTTCCACGTCGCGGCCGAAGTTGGCGGCGACGGCCGCGACGGAGGTGGTGCTCATGCGATGTCCTTCGAAGAGGCCGGGCCGAGCCCGGTGACGGTCCTGGAGATGACACGGGTGGTGACGCCGTCGGGCCAGCGCAGCTGGACGCCGTCGCCGTCGATCAGCTCGCCACAGGCGGCGCTGGTGACGAAGCCGGGGAGTGCCGAGGCCAGCTCGGGCCCCTCGGCGTGGGCGGTGATCATGGCGAAGCCGGGGAAGCAGGTGAGCCAGTCGGCGGCGCCCGCGGTGGGCGGCGTGGGGATGGCCGCGACGTCGAGCAGCGCTCCGCATCCGCTGGCCTCCGCGAGCATGCCGGCGGTGCCGACGAGGCCGCTCATCGAGACGTCCTTGGCAGCCGTCGGCCGCAGTGCGGGTACGGCGTCGGCGAGCTGTCGCAGCTCGGCGCCGGAGCGATGCGAGGAGGAGTCCCATTGCGCGCCGGCGTACCCGGGACGCCAGGCGCCACCGAGATCCGCGGTCACCCGGAGCGTCTCGCCGGCGCGACCGCCACCGCCCGGGACCGCGCCCCTCAGCCCGGGATCGACCCGCCCGAGCGCCGTGACCGACAGCGCGCCGGGCACGCCGACCTGGGTGTGGCCGCCGAGGACCGGTACGTCCCACGCATGCGCGGCCTCGGCGAGCCCGCGCAGGACGCGGCGGGCGAAGCTGGCGTCGCGAGCGCCGACGGCGTCGAGCAGGCCGACCGGGCGC
>NZ_JASGDD010000181.1:0-20707 GCF_047607365.1 Nocardioides sp.
CGTCGTCGACGTCGCGCGGACCCCGACCCGACGCCCTTCGCCGGAGAGCAGTGCCAGCGCGCGCTCGCGCAGCCCGCACGGCTCCTCGAAGGCGGCGAGGTGGAACTCCTCGTCCTCCGCCTCGGGGGTCCAGCCCGGCGCGGCGTACCACTGCAGGGGGAGGAGGCCGACCTCGCTGCCGGCGCCGCGGCCGCTCGGGTCGAGGACGAAGGCGAGGTCGACGGCGCCCTTGGCGACGTTGTCGTAGAGCTGCGTGGAGCGGCCGATCTCGAAGCGGGTGCTGGCGTCGGGGAAGGCGTCGGTGAGCCCGCGGAGCATCTCGGGCAGCACCTGCTCCACCGCGTGCTCGACGCAGCCGACCACGATGGTGGTCGGGCGGCTCGCCTCGAGCAGTGCGAGGGAGGAGTCGTGGGTCTCGAGGATCTTGCGCGCCTCGACCAGGACCCGCTCGCCCTCGGGGGTGAAGCGCATGACCCGGCCGTCCTTCTCGAAGAGCTTGCGCTTGAGCGCGCGCTCGAGCAGCCGGACATGCTGGCTCAGCGCGGGCTGGCTGACGTGGCGAACGGCCGCGGCCTTGCTGAAGCCACCGCACTCGGCGATGGCGACGAGGGTCCGCAAGTGTTCAATGTCCAGCGAGTTGCTCATGTTTATAGTCTAATCCATCACGATCCCCGATCGATGGAGTGTCCACAATGCTCTTGGACGCAGACCCGGCCCACCGCCGAGCATGGACGTCATGACGACGACGCTGCTTCCCGACGCCTCCGCGGCCGCCGCCGCGACCCCTGCCGCGACCACCTGGGACGAGCCCGAGGGCATCGCGCCGCGCGGCACGCTCATCCTGCTGACCGGGCGGGGCGACAGTGCGGCGTCGTACGCGCGCTTCTCGCGCCGGCTCTCGGCCGACGCCTACAAGGTGCGCATCGTCGAGGTCGACCTGGACGACCTCGCGGCTGCCCGTGCGCGCGTCGAGCAGCTCCTCGACGACGCGTCGCTGCCCGCGCCGCGGGTGCTGGTCGGCTCCGACACCGGCGCCACGCTCGCGGGCCTGCTGGTCGGCGAGCTGCCGGTCGACGCCGCCGTGCTCGCGGGGATCGCGCTGCCGTCCGCAGCGGCCGGGACCGCCGACGGCGACGTGGCCTGGGACGACGAGCTGGAGGCGCGCAGCGCCTGTCCGGCCTACCGCAAGGTGATCAGCGAGGACGGCTCCTTCGAGCGCGGCGCCCTCGCCCAGCCGCTGCCCTGGGAGTCGGTCGCGCTGAGCGTCCCGGCGCAGCCGCTGCTCGTGCTGCACGGGCGGGTCGACCCCGTCACCACCGTCGGGGAGGCGCTCGCTCCGTGGGTCGGCGCGGCGAGCGTCCGGCAGCATGTCGTCGAGGGCGGCCGTCACGACATCCTCAATGACGTCACGCACCGCTCGGTCGCCGCGACCATCGTGCTCTTCCTCGAGCGGCTCAAGCTCGGCGCCGACCTCCCCGTCATCGTCCGCGGAGTGGGTGCGTGAGCGTTCCCCGCCCGCTTCCGGCCGGCTTCGTCGAGGCGCTTCTCGAACAGGGCGTCTCGCACGTGTCGACCGACCCCGTCGAGCTGGCCGCGGTCGCGGTCGACCGGTCGGGGATCGTGCCCGAGGGGCCACCCGGCGTACTCGTCCGGGCGGCGGGCGTCGACGACGTCCAGTCGGCCCTGTGGCTCGCCTCGGAGTTCGAGGTCCCGGTCGTGCCACGGGGTGGCGGCAGCGGGGTCGCGGGCGCGGCGGTCGCCGGGCCGGGCAGCCTCGTCCTCGATCTCTCCGGCCTCAACCGCATCCTCGAGGTCGACCCGGTCGACCAGATCGCGGTCGTCGAGCCCGGCGTCATCACCGCCCACCTGGAGGCGGCGGCCGGCCGGGTCGGGCTGCGCTACGCGCCCGATCCCGCGTCGGCGGCGATCTCCACGATCGGCGGCAACGTCGCCACCAACGCCGGCGGGCTGCGCTGCGTGAAGTACGGCGTCACCCGCGACGCGGTCCTCGGCCTCGACGTCGTCCTCGCGGACGGCACCCTGATCAGCACCGGACGGCAGACGCTCAAGGGCGTCGCCGGGCTCGACCTCACTGGTCTCTTCGTCGGCTCCGAGGGCACGCTCGGCGTGGTCGTCGGCGCGACCCTGCGGCTGCGGCCGCTGCCGCTGGAGACGCTCACCGTCGCCGCGGCCTATCCCGACGTGGAGTCCGCCGCCCGGGCCTGCGCGGCGGTCGCCGCCGCGCGGCGGGAGCCCTCGATGCTCGAGCTGCTCGACGCGCGCACGCTCGGCGTGGTCGACGCGGTCCAGGGGACGTCGTACGCGGAGCGCGGGGGAGCACTCGTCATCGCCCAGGCCGACGGCGCCTCGGCCGGCTCCGAGATCGCGGCCATCGCCGAGGTGCTCGGCAAGGAGGCCACCTGGATCGAGCAGGGTCTCGACGACGCGTCCTCGGCACGGCTCGTCGAGGCGCGACGCCTCGCGCTGCCGTCGATCGAGACGCTCGGCTCGGTGCTCATCGAGGACATCTGCGTGCCCCGCTCCCGGCTGGCCGAGGCGTTCCGCCGGGTCGCGGAGATCGGCGACCGGCACGGCGTGCGGATCTACTCCTTCGCCCATGCCGGCGACGGCAACCTGCACCCGCTGATCGGCTACGAGCCCGGCCCGGTGCCCGACGCGGTCGTCGCGGCGGGCGACGACCTCTTCGCGCTCGCGCTCGAGCTCGGCGGCACCGTCAGCGGCGAGCACGGCATCGGGCTGCTCAAGCGCGAGTGGCTCCACCGCGAGATCGGCCCCGAGGCGCTCTCGGTCCACCAGTCCATCAAGACCGCGCTCGATCCCCTCGGCATCCTCAACCCCGGCAAGGGCTACTAGTGGTCCGTCCGGAAAGTTTCGGAACGCTTTCCGCACTCCCGGCACGCACCTCGCGGCGTTGCCGACGCTCGCAAGACGCCCGGTATGGCGTCGCGCCGGCGCCTTGCGATGCACGCGCCCTGAGCACGGCAACCGCCCCACAACTTTCCGGACGGACCACGAGGGCTCCCGGGCCGTACGGCGAGGAGCGCGGGACCCGAGCGCCCGCGCTCACTCGCCGGGTGGTGCGCCGGCTACTCGGCGGAGACCGGGGCGAGCTGGCCCTGAAGGGCCGGGTCGGTGTTGTCCTCCAGGTAGGTCTGCACCTGCGGGTCGAAGAAGATCTTCTTCAGCGTCGCGATGGCCGGGTCGTCGGCGTACTCGGAGCCGATGACCAGCTGACCGGCGAAGTCCAGCGGCGCCGGCGGGGCGTAGATGCGGTACTTGTCCGGCGTGCCCGCGTCGACGAAGGACATGTTGTAGTCCACGACCAGGTCGACGCTGTCCAGGACGCGGGGGCCCGAGCCGTACTCGATGTACTGGAACTTCACGTGCTTCGGGTTGGTCGCGATGTCCTGCTCGGTCGCCTCGGCGGGGTCCACGCCGTCCTTGAAGGTGATCAAGCCGCCTCGCTGGAGAATCCAGAGCGCCTGCGCGGTGTTCGCCGGGTCGTTGAGGAGAGCGATCGTGGCGCCGTCGGGGAGCTCGTCGAGGCTGCCGTACTTCGAGGAGTAGCCGGAGTAGGCCCACTGGAAGACCGGGCCGAGCGCCGTGAGCTTCATGCCTGTGGAGTCGGTGACCTGCTTGAGCCAGTGCTTGTGCTGGTAGATGTTGGCGATGTAGGTGCCTTCGGCGGTCGCCTGGTCCAGCTGGTTGCCGTCCTCGATGCCGACGGGCTTGATCGTGATGCCGTACTGCGGGGCGATCGTCGTGTTGAGGTATTTCAGGAAGGCCTCCTCGGAGGCCGAGCTGGCCTGGTAGGAGATCTGCCAGGTGGTCCCGAAGTGGCTGCCGTCGGCGGTCTTCTGGTCGTCGCCGCCGGTCGTCGCGACCACGATGCCGACGACGACCGCGATCGCGGCCACGATCGCGGCGATCGCGGCGACGAGCTTCTTCCTCGATCCGCCCGAGCCCAGATCGATCTGGGGACTGCCGGGCGCCTGCTGACTGGTCGTCATGATGGGTTCCTTCTCGTAGGGCTCGCCCGAGGGCTCGGGTGAGTGATGGAAAGGGGACGCACCCGGCCCCTCGAGGGGTCAGTGCACGAGAGCGCGCACGATCCGGTCGCCGCTGAACTGGACGACCTGGACGATGAGGATCAGCGCGACGATGCAGGCGATCATGATGTTGCCGTCGAAGCGGCGATAGCCGTAGTTGACCGCGAGATACCCGATGCCGCCGGAGCCGATGGCGCCCGCGATGGCGGAGTACTCGATCATCGCGATGATGTTGAGGGTCAGCCCCGCGACGAGGCTGGGCAGCGCTTCGCGGAGCTGGATGTCGGAGACGATCTGGCGCCGGCTGGAGCCGCCGGCGATGCCCACGTCGAGCAGCTCGCGGGGCACCTCCCGGACGGCGTTCTCGGTCAGCCGGGCGAAGAAGGCGATGCCTGCGACGGACATGGGGATGATCGCCGCCTTGAACCCGATGGTCGTGCCGAAGACGAGCTTGGTCACCGGAACGATCGCCGCCATGAGGACGAGGAAGGGCAGGGACCGTCCGAGGTTCGCGATCCAGCTGATCGACACGTGGACCGCGCGGTTCGGGAAGAGCCCGAGTGGCGAGGTGTTGAAGATCAGCAGGCCGAGCGGGGCACCGAGCACGACGACGATGGCCATGATGAGACCGACGAGCCGAGCCGTCTCGAGCAGGGCCGGGACGAGCATGTCCGGCACGTCCGGCCACGGAGTGGCGATCAGGGGGAGGCTCACGCCACGACCTCCTCGGGCGCGAGGGGCCGCAGGTGGTGCTCGGCGGTGAGCCCGTGGCGCCCGAGCGTCGAGGTGACCTTGTGCGGGTCGAGCGCCGGGTCGATGCCGAGCGTGAGCCGGCCGACGGTGGTGTGGCCCGCCTCCTCCACCAGGGCGGCGAGGATGGCGATCGGGGCACCCAGCTCGGCGGTGGCCTGGCTCAGCCAGAGCGGGTTCACCCTGGCGTCCTCGTAGCGGACCGTCCAGGTCCGCCGCTCGTCGGCGGCCGCCGCCGCGGGCAGCGGGAGGAGGGCCCGGGAGAGGCTCGAGTCGCTCCGGCGTACGACGTCCGCGACCGCGCCGTGCTCGACGATCCGCCCGTGGTCCAGCTGGAAGACGACGTCGGCGACGGAGCGCACCACGTCCATCTCGTGGGTGATGACGAGGATCGTCACGCCGAGGTCGGTGCGCAGCTCGCGGAGCAGGGAGAGGATCGCGGCCGTCGTGTCCGGGTCGAGCCCGGAGGTGGCCTCGTCGGAGAGCAGGACCGAGGGTCGCAGGGCGAGTCCACGAGCGATCCCGATGCGCTGCCGCTGGCCGCCGGAGAGCTGTGAGGGGTAGTGGTTGGCACGGTGGAGCATGCCCACTCGCTCGAGGAGCTCGGCCACGCGGGCGCGGAGCTCGTCGTCTGGCAGCCCGGCGTGACGCATGGGGAGAGCGATGTTCTGGGCGGCGGTGAGGCGGCGCAGGAGGTTGGCGGACTGGAAGACGGTGCCGATCTGGCGGCGCGCGGTCCGCAGCTCGCGGCTCCGCAGGCGGGCGAGATCCAGGCCGTTGACGGTGACCGAGCCGCTGGTCGGCCGCTCGAGTAGGTTGATGCAGCGCGACAGGGTGCTCTTGCCGGCGCCGCTCGGTCCGACGATGGCCCCGATCTGGGCGTCGTCGACGCGGAGGTCGATGCCGTCGAGCACGGTCGCGGTGCCGTAGGTCTTCGTGAGTCCGGAGATCTCGATCATCGGTGGTCGTCCCGGGTGGGGTCGTGGTGTGCCGGCCGTCGGTCACACGCTCAATGTCGAGCAACTTAATAGACTATTGCGAGCCTGGAATCACTCCGAGCGACAGGTTTCGCTGATCGGGGGATCGCTTTCAGCGTGGCACCGCGTGCCGCGACTCCTCCGACGCCGAGCGGCGCAGGGTCTCGATGAACGCCCGCACGGCCTCGGTGGTGCGCTGCCCCCGGCGCTGCTGCAGCGTCATGCGCACGACGGTGGCGTCCTCCGCGATCGGGCGGACGACAAGCAGGCCGGAGCGCTCGAGCGGATCGCCGACGACGCTGTAGTCGGGCAGCACGGTCACGCCGAGGCCCTCGGCCACCATCATCTTGCCCATCTCGGCGCCGTCGGTGGAGTGCCATGCGCGCGGCAGGTCGGCGCCGAAGAGGCGGTGCGCGAAGCGGTGCATGACGTAGCCCGCGCGCATGCCGACGAAGCGCTCCTCGCGCAGGTCGGCGGCCGCGATCTCGTCCTGGAAGGCCAGCCGGTGTCCGGCGGGGAGTACGACGACCGGCCGGCCGCGACGCAGCTCGAGCCCGACCAGGTCCGGAGGCACGTCGTCGCCGTCGAGCAGGTTGACCAGCCCGAGGTCGAGCGTGCCCTCGGCGAGCCCGACCTGGATCTCGTCCTGCTGCAGATTGCGGACGTCGACCGAGGCGCCGGGGCGCTCGCTCTGGAAGGCCTCGATCGCCGGCAGGAGGAGCATCGCCGTCCCGGCGTTGACGGTGCCGACCCGGACGTTGCGCCCGACGCTGAGCCGGTCCCCGCTCGCGTCGCGGAGCCGGTCGACCGCCTCCAGCACCGCGACCATGTGCGGCAGCAGATCTCTCCCCGCCTCGCTGATCCGCGCTCCGGAGCGGCGGCGGTCGAGCAGCGTGACCCGGAGCTCGCGCTCGAGCTTGGCGATGGCCTCGCTCAATGCCGGCTGGGAGACGTGGAGCTGTTCGGCGGCCCGGCGGAGGGAGCCGTGCTCGGTGACCGCGGCGACGTACTCCAGCTGCTCGATGCGCATGGCTCTCCTTGTACGGGTCGGGTGCCGGGTGGCTCAAGAGGTGACGCGAGGTGATTGGTGAAACGGGTGGGGGGCAAGGCAGAACCGTTCTTGTGCCAAAAGTCTATCAACTTTATGTTGTTTACGACGAGGGTGCAGCCCGACCAACCCCCGAGGAGACCCATGACCATCGTGACCGAGCCGACGCTCACCGCCGAGCAGTGGCTCGACCGTGCCCGCGACGTGGCCGCCCAGCTCCGCGTCGACGCCGTCGACCGCGACCGCGCCAACAACGCCCCGACCGCCGAGGTGGCCCTGCTCAAGGAGTCCGGTCTGGTGACGCTCCTCGGCCCGACCCGCTTCGGCGGCGGAGGCCAGAGCTGGACCACCGCCCTCCGGGTCGTGCGCATCGTCGCCGCCGCCGACGGCTCCATCGGGCAGCTCCTCGGCTATCACTACCTCTGGGCGTGGGCCGCCCGGCTGGTCGGCACCCCGGCGCAGATCGAGGCCGTCGAGCAGGCTGCCACCGAGGGCGTCTGGCTCTACGGCGGCGCGGTCAACCCGCGCGACTCCGACCTCGTCATCACCGAGGACGGCGACGAGCTCGTCTTCAACGGCACGAAGTCGTTCTCCACCGGCGCGAGCGTCGCCGACGCCGTCGTCCTCGAGGGCGTGCTCGAGGGCACGGACAAGCACGTCTTCGCCATCGTCCCCACTGACCAGGAGGGCATCAGCTTCCTCGGCGACTGGGACAACCTCGGCCAGCGCCTCACCGCCTCGGGCGGCGTCGCCATCGCCGGTGTGCGGGTCCCGTGGGCGGCGGCGGCCGGCTACGTCGACAAGGAGTTCCAGCCCCGGGTCTACAACACGCTCAACGTGCCGCTCATCCAGCTGATCTTCGTCAACTTCTACGTCGGCATCGCCCAGGGAGGCCTCGCCACCGCCGCGGAGTACACCCGGACCCAGACCCGCGCCTGGCCCTACGCCAAGGACGTCAAGGAGTCCGCGAGCGACGAGTTCTACATCCAGGAGATCTACGGCGAGCTGCAGACGAAGGTCTGGGCCGCCGAGGCGCTCGCCGAGCGGGCAGCCGGCCTGATCGAGGCGATCAACGCCCACGCCGACACCGTCAGCGAGGACGAGCGCGGCGAGGCGGAGGTCGTCATCGCCGCGGCCAAGCTGGCCGCCATCGAGGCGGGCCTCGCCGTCGGCACGAGGATTTATGACGTCACCGGCGCCCGCGCGACCGCGAACGTCCACGGATTCGACATCTTCTGGCGCAACATCCGCACCCACAGCCTCCACGACCCCGCCGCGCACAAGTACGCCGAAGTGGGCCGCTACGCGCTGAGCGGCGAGCTGCCGGCCCCCAGCTGGTACACGTGAGCGCGGGACGAGGAGGCGGAGCACGATGACGCTCGACCGACCCACCCGCCGTACGGCCCGGCTGGACGCGCTGCGTGCGAAGTACGCGCCCGTGTTGGACAAGATCGCCGCAGGCGCGCTCCAGCGCGAGCTCGACGGCACCCTGCCCGCCGAGCAGGTGGCCTGGCTGAAGGAGGCCGGATTCGGCGCGCTCCGCGTCCCGGTGCCCTTCGGCGGCGACGGCGCCGACTGGGCGGAGACGACCCAGCTCTGGATCGACCTCGCCACCGCCGACCAGAACCTCGCGCAGGCGCTGCGTGGCCACTTCGCCTTCGTCGAGGACCGCCTGTGGCATCACGCCCGGGGTGAGGACCAGCGGGCCTGGTTCGCCCGCTTCGTCGCGGGCGAGATCGCCGGCAACGCGTGGTCGGAGGCGGGCAACGCGATCGAGACGCAGAACACCGTGTTGAGTCCCGACGGCGGCGACTGGCGGATCAGCGGCGAGAAGTTCTACACGACCGGGACGATCTACGCCGAGTGGGCCGACACCTACGTCCGCGTCGGCGGCACCGACGACGACGGCGGCGGCGAGCCGAGCTTCGCCATCGCCCTGGTCGACACCCGGCTGCCGGGCGTGACCGTCCTCGACGACTGGGACGGCTTCGGCCAGAAGGGCACCGGCAGCGGTACCGCGCGGTTCGAGGACGTGCCGGTCGCGGCCGAGAACGTCATCGCCTTCGGCGAGCGCTATCCATACCAGACGGCCGTCTACCAGCTCAGCCACCTCGCCACGCTCGCCGGCATCGGCCGAGCGGCGTTGGCCGACGTGGTCGCCCAGGTGCGGGGCCGGGACCGCAACTACACCCACGCCAACGCGCCGCGGGTGCGCGACGACGCGCAGGTGCTGGCGCGCGTCGGCGAGCTCGCCTCGGCGACGTACGCCGTCGAGGCCATCGCCCTCCGCGCGGCCGACGCCGTCCAGGACGTGTTCGAGCTGGCCGGCGCCGCCGACGCCGTGATCGACGCGGCCAACGAGAACGCCGAGCTGGAGTCCTCGGCCGGCCAGGTCGTCGCCACCGAGCTGATCCTCAAGGTCACCTCCGACCTCTTCGACACGCTCGGCGCGTCGGCCACCTCGCGGGGCAGGGCTCTCGACCGGCACTGGCGCAACGCGCGCACGGTGAGCTCCCACAACCCGCGCATCCTCAAGTCGCGCGTGGTCGGCGCGCATGCCGTCAACGGCACGCCGCCGCCGTACGCGTGGGGGATCGGCCGCACCCGTCGCGACACCCCGACCGCAACATCCACCACCGCCTGATCGCCCGATCACCCGAGCCCGAGAAGAGAGACACCTATGAGCACCGAGCACGCCGGCGAGGTCGTCAAGGACGACATCAAGTTCGCCTACTGGGTCCCGAACGTCAGTGGCGGACTGGTCGTCAGCACCATCGAGTCCCAGACCGACTGGACCTACGACTACAACGTCCAGGTCGCCCAGCTCGCCGAGCGGAACGGCTTCGAGTACGCGCTCTCCCAGGTGCGCTACACGGCGTCGTACGGCGCCGACCAGCAGCACGAGTCGACCAGCTTCAGCCTCGGCCTCCTCACCCAGACCGAGCGGCTCAAGGTCATCGCCGCGGTCCATCCCTACTTCTGGAACCCGGCCGTGCTGGCCAAGTGGCTCATCACCGCCGACCACATCTCCGGGGGCCGCGCCGCCGTCAACGTGGTGTCGGGCTGGTTCAAGGACGAGGCCGTCGACCTCGGCGTCCGCTGGCTCGAGCACGACGAGCGCTACCGCCACGCCAAGGAGTTCATCCAGGTCCTCCGCGGGCTCTTCGAGTCCAGCGCGAAGGGCGGCCTCGAGCACCGTGGCGACTTCTACCAGATCCACGACTTCACGCTGAAGCCCGGCCCGGTCGACGTTCCCGGTCGCCCTCACCCGGAGATCTTCCAGGGCGGCAACTCCACCGCCGCTCGTGCGAACGCCGGCGAGGTGGCCGACTGGTACTTCTCCAACGGCAAGGACTTCGACGGCTTCGTCGAGCAGTACGACGAGGTGAACAAGCACGCCGCGGCCGCCGGTCGGGAGCGCGAGGTGAAGTTCGGGCTCAACGCCTTCGTCGTCGCCCGCGACACCGAGGAGGAGGCCCAGGCCGTCCTCGAGGAGATCATCGCCAAGGCCAACCCGGAGGCCGTCGAGGGCTTCCGCCAGGCAGTGCAGCAGGCCGGCAACAGCACGGCCGACGGCAAGGGCATGTGGAGCGACTCGACCTTCCGTGACCTCGTCCAGTACAACGACGGGTTCCGCACCGGGCTCATCGGCACGCCCGAGCAGATCGCCCGCCGGATCGTGGAGTACAAGAAGCTCGGCGTCGACCTCTTCCTCCTCGGGTTCCTCAACTACCTCGAGGACATCGAGTACTTCGGCGCCAAGGTGCTGCCGCTGGTGCGCGAGCTCGAGGCCTCCGCATGACCGACGCGGACTGTCTCGCCTTCCACTGGTTCCTGCCCACCAACGGCGGCGACGGGCGCTCCGTCGTCGGCGGAGGCCACGGGCTCGCGGCCGAGGCGGCCGGGCGGCCCGCGTCGGTGCCGTACCTCGGCCAGATCGCCCGGTCGGCCGAGCAGCTCGGCTTCGAGGCCGCGCTGACGCCCACCGGGGCGTGGTGCGAGGACGCCTGGGTCACCACGGCGATGCTGAGCTCGCTCTCGGAGCGGCTGAAGTTCCTCGTCGCGCTGCGGCCGGACTCGATCGGCCCGTTCCTCGCCGCGCAGATGGCCAGCACCTTCCTCAACCTCTCCGGCGGTCGGCTGCTGCTCAACATCGTCACCGGCGGCGAGGACCACGAGCAGCGGATGTACGGCGACTTCCTCCCGAAGGCCGAGCGCTACGCACGCTGTAGTGAGTTCCTCACCATCGCCAAGGCGCTGTGGGCGGGGGAGACGGTCGACTACCAGGGCCGCTACCTCTCGGTCGAGGGCTCCCGGCTCGACAACGCACCCGAGTCGGTGCCCGAGATCTACTTCGGCGGCTCCTCACCCGAGGGCATCGAGGTCGCCGCGCGGCACGCCGACGTCTACCTCACCTGGGGCGAGCCGCCGGCCGCCGTCGCCGAGAAGCTCGACCGGGTGCGCGCCGCCGCCGCGCGCTACGGCCGCGAGCTGCGCTTCGGCATCCGGCTGCACACCATCGCCCGGGAGACCTCGGAGGCCGCCTGGTCCGAGGCGGCCCGGCTGCTCGAGCACATCGACCAGGCGGACATCGATCGCATCCAGGCGGGCCTGAGACGCTCCTCGGGCGAGGGGCAGCGGCGGATGCTGGCGCTCAACGGCGGCTCGAAGGACGACCTCCAGATCCATCCGCACCTGTGGGCCGGCATCGGCCTCGTGCGTGGCGGCGCCGGTACGGCGATGGTCGGCTCGTTCGCCGAGATCGCGGACCTGATCGAGGAGTACCGCGCGGTGGGGATCGACGAGTTCATCCTGTCGGGCTATCCGCACCTGGAGGAGGCCTATTGGTTCGGGGAGGGCGTGCTGCCCGAGCTCACCCGGCGCGGGCTCTGGAGGCATCCGGCACCCGTCGCGGCGCGTGCGTCGGTGCCGTTCGGTGCCGGGGTACGCGGCACGCCGACGACCGTTTCCTGAGTTAGTCGAGTGAGTTAGTATAGATAAGATGGTTCAGGAGTACCTGGCGTTGGGCCAGGCGGCCGGCGAGCTGGCCGACGGTCGTTGGATGCGAAGGGGTGTGGCTGTGACGGCTGAGGCGGAGGTCGGTGTCGGATCGGTGCCGGTGCTCACGGCCGAGGAGGCGCTCGCCGAGGCGTCCAGACTGGCCGCGTCGTTCGCCGAGGGCGCCGCCGTACGCGACCGCGAGCGGATCCTGCCGTTCGATCAGCTCGATCAGCTCGCCGCGTCGGGGCTGCTCGCCGTCACGGTGCCGCGCGAGTTCGGGGGAGCGGGGCTGCCGTTCTCCGTCGTGGCGGAGGTGATCCGGCGGATCAGCGTCGCCGACCCCAACATCGGGCAGATCCCGCACAGCCACTTCGTCTACGTCAACCAGCTGCGGCTCCAGGGCAGCAGGGCGCAGCAGCGGCTGCTCTTCGACCAGGTGCGCGCCGGCCGCTCCTTCGGCAACGCCCAGTCCGAGGTCGGCACGAAGCACGTCCGCGACTACCGCACGACCCTCACCGAGGTCGGCGACCACTGGCACCTCAACGGCACGAAGTTCTACTGCACCGGCGCGATCTTCGCGGACTGGATCCCGGTGCTCACGCACCTCGGCGTCGACGGGCCGATGCACGTCGCCTGGGTCGACCGGTTCGCCCCTGGTGTCGAGGTGATCGACGACTGGGACGCCGTCGGGCAGCGCACCACCGCCTCCGGCACGGTCGTCTTCACGGAGGTCGAGGTGGCCGATCGCTGGATCACGAACTACTCCGACACCTTCACCGGCCCCACGACGTACGGCGCCTATGCGCAGCTGCTCCACGCCGCCATCGACACCGGCATCGCCCGTGCGGCGATCGACGACGCCGCGGCGTTCGTCACGACCAAGTCGCGGCCCTACCCCGACGCGGTCGCGATCCACGGCATCGACCGCGCGGCGCAGGACCCGGTCGTCGTCCAGGCGTTCGGCGAGATGGAGCTCGCGGTCCGCGGCGCCGAGGCGCTGCTGGCGGAGGCCGGCCGGGCGGTCGACGCCGCCAACGAGGACCTGACCGAGGAGCGTGCCTCGGCGGCGACGCTCGCCGTCGCGGCCGTGCGCGCCTCCTCCAGCCAGGTCGCGGTCGAGGTGGCGTCGCGGCTCTTCGAGGTCGCGGGCACCCGCTCCGCGCTCTCGGCCGAGAGCCTCGACCGGCACTGGCGCAACGCCCGGGTCCACTCCCTGCACGACCCCGCCGCGTGGAAGGTCCAGCACTTGGGGCGTTGGGCCGTCGAGCACCTCCTCCCGCCCCGCCACGGTCAGCTCTGAAAGGCCCATCGATGTCGTCGTTCCCCACCAACCAGGACCTCGACCCGTCGCGACTGCGCCGGGCGTTCGGGGTCTTCCCCTCCGGCGTCGTGGCCGTGGCGGCCGTCGTCGACGGCGCGCCCGTCGGCCTGGCCGCCTCCTCCTTCCGCTCCGAGAGCATCGACCCGCCGCTGGTGTCGTTCTCGATCGCGGCGTCGTCCAAGACGTGGCCGGACCTGCGCCGCGCCACGCACCTCGGCGTGACGGTGCTGGCCGAGCACCACGGAGCCGTCGCCCGCCAGCTCGCCGGCACGCCCGAGGACCGGTTCACCGACATCCCGGTGAGCGTCTCGGATGCGGGCGCGCTGGTCGTCGACGACGGCGTCGCCCACTTCGACACGACGATCTACCGCGAGGTCGAGGCGGGCGACCACATCATCGTCCTGCTCGAGATCAAGGCGGTCGAGCACCCCGAGGCCGGCCAGCCGCTGGTCTTCCACCGCTCGGCGTTCGGCCGTCTGGCCATCGCCGAGGGCTTCTGAGCCGATCCCGGCCGCGGGCGCACCCCCCGCGGCCGGGATCTTGTCCACTCCGCCCGGTCGCGCCGGACAGGACGTGCGTCCGATCGCCGCGACGTGCGGCGTTGGTCGGCGTGTCGCGGCGAGATCACGCACGAACGGGACCGTGCAAGGATCGCCCGCGTGAGGGTCGTCGTCGTCGGAGCCGGTGTCGCCGGGCTCACCGCGGCCCATGAGCTGGCAGCGGGCGGCGTCGAGGTCGTGGTCGTCGAGGCGTCCGAGCACCTCGGCGGCAAGCTCCGGCTCGCGTCCGTCGCCGGCGTGACCGTCGACGTCGGCGCCGAGGCGATGCTGGCCCGCCGCCCCGAGGGCGTCGCGCTCGCCGCGTCGCTCGGCATCCCCGTCGTCCATCCCACGGCCGCGTCGTCGCGGATCTGGACGGGGGGCGAGCTCCGCCCGATGCCGCCGTCGCTTATGGGCGCGCCGATGGACCTCGACGCGCTGGAGGCCTCCGGCATCCTCTCGCCCCCGGGTCTCGCGGCCGTACGCCGTGAGCCGGACGTGCCACGTCCAGCCACCCCGCCGGGAGCCGACGTCGCCGTCGGCCGCCTGCTGGAGGAGCGGTTCGGGGCCGAGCTCGTCGACACCCTCGTCGAGCCCCTCCTCGGCGGTGTCTACGCCGGCCTCGCCCGCGAGATCTCCCTGCGGGCCGCCGTCCCCCAGCTGGCGGCGATGCTCGATCGCTCCGAGCCGCTGACCCCACAGCTCGCGGCCGTCCCGCGCGGGGCCGGGGGGCCGGTCTTCGCCGGGATCGACGGTGGCATGGGGCTGCTGCCGGCGCGGCTCGCCGCGGGGCTCGAGGTGCGCGTCGCCCAGCCGGTCACCGCCCTCGCCCCCACCGCCGACGGCTCGTGGGCGGTCGAGACGCCGGGGGAGCGGATCGTCGCCGACGGCGTCGTCCTGGCCACCCCCGCCTGGGCGGCCGCGCCGCTGCTGCCCGGCGACGCGGCCGTCGCGCTGAGCCGGATCGAGCACGCATCGGTCGCGGTCATCACCCACGCCTTCCGCCTCGACGACCTCGACGGCCTCCCTGCGCTCGACGGCAGCGTCTCGGGCTTCCTCGTCCCGCCGACCGATCACCGCGACATCAAGGCCAGCACGTTCAGCTTCGCCAAGTGGGACTGGGTCCGCGCCGCCGGCGCGTCGCGCGGGGTGGCTCACCTGCGCACCAGCGTCGGACGCCACCGCGAGAGCGCGCTCGACCGGTCCGACGCGGAGCTCGTCGCCCGGTCGCTGGCCGACCTCCGTGCCGCCACCGGCCTGGCCGCCGAGCCGGTCGACACCCACGTCCAGCGCTGGCCGTCGGGGCTGCCGCAGTATGCCGTCGGGCATCTCGACCTCGTCCGCTCGCTGAGTCAGGCCGTCGAACAGCAGCCCGGCCTGGTGCTCGCCGGGGCGGCGTACGGGGGTGTGGGGATCCCGGCGGTGATCGCCGGTGCCCGCCGCGCAGCTGCGCGACTGCTCGGCCGATAATGGAGCCATGACCGAGACGAGCAGCGACCCGCAGGCCCACCTCAAGTCCAACGCGGCGCGGATCAACGAGCTCAACGAGACCCAGCGCTACACGATGTGGTCGGTCTTCAGGCTGGAGCGGCCGCTGGGGGCAGGCGAGGTGGAGCGCAAGCGCGAGCTCGCCGAGCTCGACCAGTTCTTCGCCGAGCTCGCGGAGCGCGACGTGCTCGTCCGCGGGGTCTACGACGTCGGGGGGCTCCGCGCCGACGCCGACGTGATGGTGTGGTGGCACGCCACGACGAGCGACGAGCTGCAGGAGGCCTACCACGCGCTGCGCCGCACGGCGTTCGGCAGCCGCCTCGCGCCGGTGTGGAGCCAGATGGCGCTGCACCGTCCCGCGGAGTTCAACCGCTCCCACCTGCCCGCGTTCCTCGCCGACGAGCGCGCCCACGCGTACGTCGCCGTCTACCCCTTCGTCCGCTCCTACGAGTGGTATCTCCTCGAGGAGACCGAGCGTCGCCGCCTCCTCGCCGAGCACGGCCAGATGGGCCGCGACTACCCCGACGTGCGCGCCAACACGGTGCAGTCGTTCGCCCTCGGCGACTACGAGTGGATCCTCGCCTTCGAGGCCGACGACCTCGGCCGCATCGTCGACCTGATGCGCCACCTCCGTGGCTCCGAGACACGCCGCCACGTGCGCGAGGAGGTCCCGTTCTACACCGGCCGCCGCATCGACCTCGCCACCCTTCTCGAGCAGCTCCCCTGAGCTGACTCCCTAGGGCTTGAGCCCGGTCGGCAGCGGGGTCGGCAGCTCGCCGCTGGCCACGATGGCGGCACGCAACGGGGTGACCAGACGCTCGAGCTCGTCCATCTCCTCGCCGCTCAGCACGTCGTACGCCGGCGCGGCGAGCTCGTCGGTCAGCTCCTCGATCGCCTGCTTGACCTCGGCGCCCTTCGCCGACAGCGACCCGCCGGCGTCGACCAGGCCGCGCTCCCGAAGTCCGGCGAGGTGCCTCGCCCACTCCTCGGCACCGAGGTTGCGGGTGACCTCGTACGCCTGAGCGGGCATGCCCTCGCGCAGCGCGTGGAAGACGTGTGACGCGCGGCCGCCGATGCCGTGGGCGAGGAGCGCGGCGATGTGGCCGTCGCCCCGGTGCTCGCGCAGCACGCTGGCCGCGTGCCACAGCCGGCCCAGCGGCGTCTCGGGCTCGGGCAGGCTCCGGTGAGCCGCCGCCAGCGCGCGCCCCTCGAGCGGCGCCGCCCACGCTGCTCGAGACGCCAGCTCCGCGGCACGCGCCACGTCGGCCGCGGTCACGCCGGCCGTCGCCGCGTGCCGGGTCAAGGCAGCCGTCGATCCGTCGAGCCTCGCCTCCAGCGCGGCCTTCGGAGGAGCGAAGCCCCACGCGTCGGGCACGGCCTTCGCCACGTGGTCGGGGGAGAAGTTGAAGAAGAGCGCCTGCACCACCTCCGCCGAGGCCTCGCCCAGCGGCGCGGCGCGCTGCGCGAAGTACCCCATCCAGTAGCCCCTGTACCCCGCCCCCTTCAGCGCGCTCAGCGGCTCCGGCGAGAAGTAGGTGACGACGTGGATCGGCTCGAGCAGCGACCACATCCGGCGCGCAGTGTTCACAGCCACGGGTCTACCACGCCCGGCAACGAGCGTTTCCCGGATCGCGCGACCATGGCGCGAATTCGACGAACGTTGCAGGAGATGGCGATCAGTTTGGCGGGCAAGCTAGGTGTTCTGGCCAGGGAGGTTGGGCACGCGGTCGATCGGTGACGTGCCGTTGAGCCTGGTGTGGCCGCGATGGTGATCGTAGTGATGCGGCCAACTGGGGTACGCCCACCTCGGCTCGATGCCGAGGCGCACTGGTCGGGAGTGGTGACGTGCCCAGGTTGCCGCCAGAGTTGAGACTCCCACCTCGGCTCGATGCCGAGGCGCACAACTGGCTCGGCGAGTCACTGCTGCGGTCGGCGATAACCGAGCATTGGGGTGACAACGAAGAAGCGGTGTTGAGAAGGGGGTTCCACCGATCTATCCTTGCTTTTGCAAGGGGCAGTAGCCCTGCGAAGTTGGCCCGGCAGTCTTCCGGACGGTGGACGAGCCGGGCCTGCGTCATTTCATACGCGCCGTACGTCGGCGATCACCGGCTGAGCGCGCTGCCGCCAGCGTCCACCGCGTTGCCAACACCACGCGACCGCGTCACTCGCCCAGAGAAGTGGCTCCTCCTTCGCGCGAAGATGGGCGTATTCGAGGAGGTGCGTCGATCCGCGCATGGCGACCGCAATGGTCCGGCGGTCGACCGCGACCACGGAGTCGTCGCGCTCGATCACGATGCGTTCGACGTCGCCTCGGGCCGATTCCTCCGCCAGGGAGGTCAGAGCGCCGGTGCGGGTCTGCACCTGTTCTGCTCGCGGACCGATGTACAGGCGCACCGTGATCGGCAGGGAGAGAATCGTGTCGAGGATCGCCCCACGCCGGTCATTTCGCTCACTCTTGAAGTGGAGGCGGTAGGCACCGGGAAGGACGTGCGGTCGGAGAGCCGCTCGTGCCTGCGCGAGACTCGACATGTCGATGAACGTGCATGCGACGACGTACTCGGGATCCTTGCTCTCGTCGATGAAGACCGCCCGGCGTGGCATGCATCGTTCCTAACACCTCCATCGCGCCCCCGCGCCGCGGGATCACGCTCCTGTGGACAGCGGCGCGATCAGGCGTCGAGGGCCTTGCCGAGGTCGTCGGCGTCGACGATGCGGTAGGCGTAGCCCTGCTCGGCGAGGAAGCGCTGGCGGTTGGCGGCGAAGTCGGCGTCGACGGTGTCGCGGCTCACCACCGTGTAGAAGTGCGCGATCTTCCGCGAGCCGTCGGGCAGGGGAGGGCCGGGGCGGAGCAGGCGGCCGAGGCGCTGCGCCTCCTCCTGGCGCGAGCCGTAGGAGCCGGAGACCTGGATGGCGACCTCGGCGGACGGCAGGTCGATGGAGAAGTTGGCCACCTTGGACACCACGAGCAGGCCGAGATCACCCGCCCGGAAGGCGTCGAACAGTCGTTGCCGCTCGCGCACGGTGGTCTCGCCGGAGATCACCGGGGCGTCCAGCGACGTGCCGAGCTCGTGGAGCTGCTCGAGGTACTGCCCGATCACCAGGGTCGGCTGGCCGGCGTGGCGGGCGATCAGCGAGCGCACCACGTCGATCTTGTGGTGCGTGCACGACGCGAGCCGATACCGCTCGTCGGGCTCGGCGGTGGCGTAGACCATCCGCTCCGCCGACGGCAGCGTCACGCGCACCTCGACGCAGTCGGCCGGCGCGATGTAGCCCTGCGCCTCGATGTCCTTCCAGGGGGCGTCGTACCGCTTCGGGCCGATGAGGGAGAACACGTCGCCCTCGCGGCCGTCCTCGCGCACGAGCGTCGCGGTGAGCCCGATTCGGCGCCGCGCCTGCAGGTCGGCGGTCATCCGGAAGATCGGCGCGGGCAGCAGGTGCACCTCGTCGTAGACGATGAGCCCCCAGTCGCGCGCGTCCAGCAGCTCCAGGTGCGGATAGACGCCCTTCCGCTTCGTCGTGAGGACCTGGTACGTCGCGATGGTGACCGGCCGGATCTCCTTGGTCGTCCCGGAGTACTCCCCGATCTCGGCTGGCGTCAACGACGTACGCCGGACCAGCTCGTCCTTCCACTGCCGCGCCGACACGGTGTTGGTCACCAGGATCAGCGTCGTCGCCTGGGCCTGTGCCATGGCGGCCGCGCCGACGAGCGTCTTGCCCGCCCCGCACGGCAGCACGACGACGCCGGACCCGCCGTGCCAGAACGACTCGGCCGCCTCCCGCTGATACGCGCGCAGCTGCCATGCAGACTCGTCCAAGGCGATCGGGTGGGCCTCGCCGTCGACGTACCCCGCATAGTCCTCCGCCGGCCAGCCGAGCTTGAGCAGCGCCTGCTTGAGGTTGCCGCGCTCGGAGCCGTGCACGACGACCGCGCCCTCGGAGTCCGGCACCTCGCCGTCGATGCGGGCGCCGAGCATGCCGGCGACCTTCTTCGAGCGCACGACCTCCTCGAAGACCGCGCGATCGGTGGACGCGAGCACCAGGCCGTGCACCGGATGCTTCTCCAGCCGCAGCCGGCCGTAGCGGGCCATCGTCTCCGCGATGTCGACCAGCAGCGCATGCGGCACGGCGTAGCGCGACCACGCCAGCAGGGCGTCGATCACCTGCTCGGCGTCGTGCCCGGCGGCACGCGCGTTCCAGAGTCCCAGCGGCGTGAGGCGGTAGGTGTGGATGTGCTCAGGCGAGCGCTCCAGCTCCGCGAACGGCGCGATCGCCTTGCGCGCCTCGCCCGCCTGCTCGTGATCGACCTCCAGCAGGAGTGTCTTGTCCGACTGCACGATCAAGGGCCCGTCCACGATCCTCCATCCTAGGGATCGGGTGGGAAGGCGCTGCCTGGCCGGCGCATAGGCTCACTCGCACGGCACCCCGCCGGCCGGCGCGGTCGCCTGGGCCTCCAGGTGACCGGCCCGCAGGTGGTAGCCGATGCTGAGGTAGCCGCCGGTCGGGTCCGACGCCCGCGAGGTGAACTGGTCGATGCTCCCGGTGAGCACGTCGGCGCTGGCGCTCGCGGTGATCCCGTCGGCCGCGAGCGTCGTCTCGGCGGGCTTGCCGATGGTGAGGTGGACGGGACCGAGGTCGTAGGCGTACCCGCTGCTGTTCCACGTCCGCGACGTCGAGCCGGTGGCCGTCGTGATGGTGACGAACGGCTCGCCGGGCGAGGGCGGCGCGTAGGTGACCGTCGCGCCGCCGGCCACGCCGCTTGCGCGCACGGTCATCTCCAGCGGCTGCTCGAACCCGAGCTGCACCTGCTGCGGCGAGCCGGGCAGCAGCACGATCTTGGGCAGCCACACCGTCGAGCTGGCGACCACGGTGCCCCGTGCCCCGGTCACCGCGAGCGAGGTCTCCGAGCGGGAGGTGATGGAGCTCATCTGGATGATCTTCCCCAGCGGGAACGGCACGCCGAAGTAGGAGAGGTACGACGCCGGGTCGGAGCTGATCCCGGCGGCCTCGGACTCGCTCTCGCTCAGCGGCTTCGAGGTCTGGCAGCCGGTCGACGCCGAGCTCGACGTGCGCGCGTCGGCGCTGGCGTGGATGCCCTTCGCGACGACCGGGTACTCCTCCCACGAGTCCACGACGCCGTGCCGGTCGGAGGCGTTGCTGCCCGGCGACGACGCCTGGGCCCGGGGGAGGGCGCTGGTGGCGAGGGCCGGGTAGATCCCCGAGACCGGCTCCGCGTAGCCGAACCCCGTCGTGCCGCTCAGCGGGCCGTCGTACGTCGTCAGGCCGAGGGCGTCGCGGGTGCGGAGCGAGGTCTTGCCGTGGGTGGCCCCCGCGGCCGAGCGGGAGAGCACCACGAAGGTCTCGTAGTCCTCGTCCTCGCTGACGGCGGTGTAGAGCCCGGTGCCGTTGGCGAACGCCGAGTAGACCGCGGGCGTGCCGGAGGCGTCCTCGGAGGACTCGTCCGCGCCCGAGCCGCCCGTCGTGGCCGCCGCGCCGGCCTTCCCGGCCGCCGCGGC
>NZ_JASGDD010000182.1:0-12238 GCF_047607365.1 Nocardioides sp.
CCCGCGGGCCGCCGTTCCCGCCGCGTGCGCGGCCTGGGCGGCACGCGCACGGCCGTCGCCGGACCGGACCTCCTCGTCGCTCACCCGGCCATCTTCCCAAGTGCGCCCGCATCCGCGCTTCCCACCCCGACCTGACAGGGCCGCGCCGGATCAGGGATGATGGCCGGCGTGACCAGCCCCACTCTCACCACCGACGCCCCTCAGGCGCAGGTCGACGCGGCCCGCGCGGCCCTCGCCGACGAGACCGGCGTGGGGGAGTGGCTCGGTCGCACCGTCGAGGCCGCGGGCGACGATCCGGCCGACGGCACCGTCAGCACGCACTACTTCCGTGCCCAGAAGCCCGGGTACGTCGGCTGGCAGTGGTCCGTCACCCTCGCCGTGCTCGACGGGGCGGCCCCCACGGTCGACGAGGTGGTGCTGCTGCCCGGCGTCGAGGCGATCACCGCCCCCGCGTGGGTGCCCTACCGCGACCGGATCCAGCCGGGCGACCTCTCGCCGGGCGACCTGCTGCCCGTCTCCGACGAGGACCCGCGGCTGGTGCCGACGTACTCCTTCGGCGACGACGACCTCAGCCCCGACGCCCGCGCCCAGGTGAAGCAGGTCGCCGCCGACCTCGGCCTCGGCCGGGTCCGCACCCTCGGCCCGGAGGGGCTGGACCAGACCGCCGAGCGCTGGTGGAGCGGCCAGGGCGGCCCCGGCTCGCCGCTGGCCCAGTCCGCGCCGCACCCGTGCAGCAGCTGCGGCTTCCTCGTCCGGCTCTCCGGCACGCTGTCGCTCTCCTTCGGCGTGTGCGCCAACCGCGACGCCAACGACGACGGCCGCGTCGTCGCCTTCGGGCACGGCTGCGGCGCCCACTCCGAGGTCCGCCTGGCCCGCAGGCACGAGCCGCAGCCGCTCCCCGAGCCGGTGGTCGACGACCTCACCCCCGAGCTCCTCGAGTCCTTCTGACCGGACGGACGTCGATGGATCACCAGCCGGTCGACGTCGTCCGTGCCTTCCTGGCCGGGACGATCGCCTGGGCCGTCGCCTTCGTCGCGCTGCTGCCCTTCGCCGGCACCCTGGCCGACCACGACCGGTCCTGGTGGCTGTGGGCGAGCCTCGCCGGCGTCGGCATCGGCCTGCTCGGCTGGGAGCTCGCGCGGTGGCGGCGCCGGCGGTCCTCGCGATGAGGGAATGACCCACCCGATCCGATAGTTTCCCTATCGGTGTCCCCGACGTTCCGCGCGCTGCGCAATCCCAACTACCGCCTGTACGTGGCGGGGAGCGTGGTCTCCAACACCGGCACCTGGATGATGCGCGTCGCGCAGGACTGGCTGGTCCTGCAGCCACTGCACGGCGGCGGCGACGCGGTCGGGATCGTCACCGGGCTGCAGTTCCTCCCCGTCCTCCTCCTCACCCCGTACGCCGGGGTGGTGGCCGACCGCCTTCCCAAGCGCGTCCTGCTGCAGCTCACCCAGGCCACGATGGGGCTCTTCTCGCTCGTCTCGGCGATCGCCGCGATCACCGGCCACTCCTCGCTGTGGCTGGTCTACCTCTGCGCCCTCGGCCTGGGCGTCGGCTCGGCCTTCGACGCTCCCGCCCGGCAGTCGTTCGTCTCCGAGATGGTCGACCGCGACGACCTGACCAACGCGGTCGGGCTCAACTCGGCCAGCTTCAACGTGGCCCGCATCCTCGGTCCGGCGCTCGCCGGGCTCCTCATCGCCGCGTGGGGGAGCGGCCAGGAGGCGACCGGCTGGGTCTTCGCGCTCAACTCGGTGTCCTACCTGGCGGTGATCGTCCAGCTCCGCCGGATGAACCCCGCCTTGCTCCACACCCCGCTGTCCCGCGTGCTCGGCCGCGGTGCCCTCGTCGAGGGCATCCGCTACGTCGCCGGCCGGCCGGCGATGCTCTTCGTCCTCATCCTCGTCTTCTTCGCCGGCACGTTCGGGATGAACTTCCAGCTCACCAGTGCGCTCATGGCGACCGAGGTGTTCGGCAAGGGCGCCGGCGAGTTCGGCCTCCTCGGCTCGACCATGGCGATCGGCTCGCTCACCGGCGCCCTCATGGCCGCCCGCCGGGTGCGGATCCGGCTGCGCCTGCTCGCGCTGGCGGCGACCGGCTTCGGCGTCGCCGAGATCGTGGCCGGGTCGCTGCCGTCGTACTGGATGTTCGCGGCCTTCAGCCCGGCGATCGGGTTCTGCACCCTCACGCTCCTCAACAGCGCCAACTCGACCATGCAGCTGAGCGCCGACCCCCTCATGCGGGGCCGGGTGATGGCCCTCTACATGACCGTCGTCCAGGGCGGCACCCCGATCGGATCGCCCATCATCGGCTGGATCGGCGAGCAGTACGGCGCCCGGTGGACGCTCTGGCTCGGCGGGGGCCTCGTGCTCCTCGGCGTCGCTCTCGCCGTCACCCTCTACGCACGCCTGCGCGAGGGGTCCCTGAGCGGCCTCCGGAAGGCGTTGGTGACATTTTGACCCCCTCGACGGCCCGCCGGTAGGCTTGTCTCTTGTGTCTGGATGGGGTCCAGGCATTCCCACCTCCCTGGCACGGCGCCTCGGAGAGATATCCGCAACAGAAAGGGAACCACCCGGTGCCCACCATCAACCAGCTGGTCCGCAAGGGCCGCCAGGACAAGGCGTCCAAGACCAAGACGCCTGCCCTGAAGGGGTCTCCGCAGCGCCGTGGCGTCTGCACCCGCGTCTACACCACCACGCCCAAGAAGCCGAACTCCGCCCTCCGCAAGGTCGCCCGCGTGCGCCTCAGCTCCGGCGTCGAGGTCACCGCCTACATCCCCGGCGTGGGTCACAACCTTCAGGAGCACTCCATCGTGCTCGTCCGCGGCGGTCGTGTGAAGGACCTGCCCGGCGTTCGCTACAAGATCATCCGCGGCACGCTCGACACCCAGGGTGTCAAGAACCGCAAGCAGGCCCGCTCGCGCTACGGCGCGAAGAAGGAGAAGTGACATGCCTCGCAAGGGTCCCGCTCCGAAGCGCCCGATCGACGTCGACCCCGTCTACGGGTCGCAGCTCGTCACCCAGCTCGTCTCCAAGGTCCTGAAGGACGGCAAGAAGCAGGTCGCCCAGCGCATCGTGTACGCCGCGCTCGAGGGCTGCAAGGAGAAGACCGGCACCGACCCGGTCCTGACGCTCAAGCGCGCCATGGACAACGTCAAGCCGGCCATCGAGGTCAAGTCCCGCCGCGTCGGCGGCGCGACCTACCAGGTCCCCGTCGAGGTCAAGGGCACGCGCGGCACCACGCTCGCGCTGCGCTGGCTCGTCGGCTACGCCTCCGACCGTCGTGAGAAGACGATGGCCGAGCGCCTCATGAACGAGATCCTCGACGCCAGCAACGGCCTCGGCGCCGCGGTGAAGAAGCGCGAGGACACGCACAAGATGGCCGAGTCCAACAAGGCCTTCGCGCACTACCGCTGGTGACCTCTTGAGTACGCCGTCCGGCTCACCGGTCGGACGGCGTACTCCACCAGACCATCTCCCCAGTCCTAAGGAATCCAAAGACAGTGGCTGTCGACATCACCACGGACCTCAAGACCGTCCGCAACATCGGCATCATGGCGCACATCGACGCCGGCAAGACCACCACCACCGAGCGCATCCTCTTCTACACCGGCATCTCCTACAAGATCGGTGAGGTCCACGAGGGTGCGGCCACCATGGACTGGATGGAGCAGGAGCAGGAGCGCGGCATCACGATCACGTCGGCCGCGACGACCTGCTGGTGGAAGAAGCACCAGATCAACATCATCGACACCCCCGGTCACGTCGACTTCACCGTCGAGGTGGAGCGCTCGCTGCGTGTCCTCGACGGCGCCGTCGCCGTCTTCGACGGCGTGGCCGGCGTCGAGCCGCAGTCGCAGACCGTGTGGCGCCAGGCCAACAAGTACGCCGTCCCCCGGATGTGCTTCGTCAACAAGCTCGACCGCACCGGCGCGGACTTCTACCGCGTCGTCGACTCGATCGTGCAGAAGCTCAACTCCACCCCGCTCATCCTCCAGATCCCGATCGGCGCCGAGGGCGACTTCATCGGCGTCGTGGACCTGGTCGAGATGAACGCCAAGGTGTGGCGTGGCGAGACCAAGCAGGGCGAGGACTACGTCGTCGAGGAGATCCCCGCGGACCTGGCCGACAAGGCCGCGGAGTACCGCGAGAAGCTCGTCGAGACCCTCGCCGAGGCCGACGACGACGTCATGGAGGTCTACCTCGAGGACGGCGACACGTTCGACGTGCCGACCCTCAAGGCCGCCATCCGTCGCGCCACGCTGGCCGACAAGCTCAACCCGATCCTCACCGGCACCGCGTTCAAGAACAAGGGCGTCCAGCCTCTGCTCGACGCGATCGTCGACTACCTCCCGAGCCCGCTCGACGTCGACGCGATCGTGGGTCACAAGCCCAACGCCGACGAGACCCCGGAGAACGAGGTCATCCGCAAGCCGTCCGCCGACGAGCCGCTCGCGGCGCTGGCGTTCAAGATCGCCGCCGACCCCCACCTCGGCAAGCTCACCTTCGTCCGGGTCTACTCCGGCACGCTGGCCGCCGGCGCGACCGTGCTCAACACGAGCAACGGCCGCAAGGAGCGGATCGGCAAGGTCTACCAGATGCACGCCAACAAGCGTGAGGAGATCGCGTCGGTCGGCGCCGGCCAGATCGTGGCCGTCATGGGCCTCAAGGACACCCGCACCGGTCACACGCTGTCCGACGACAAGCAGCAGGTCGTCCTGGAGTCGATGACCTTCCCCGCGCCGGTCATCGAGGTCGCCATCGAGCCGAAGACCAAGGGCGACCAGGAGAAGCTCGGCGTCGCGATCCAGCGGCTCGCCGAGGAGGACCCGACCTTCGTCGTCAAGACCGACGAGGAGACCGGCCAGACCATCATCTCCGGCATGGGCGAGCTCCACCTGGAGATCCTCGTCGACCGGATGAAGCGCGAGTTCCGCGTCGAGGCCACCGTCGGCAAGCCGCAGGTCGCCTACCGCGAGACCATCCGCCAGGCGGTCAAGAACCACACCTACACCCACAAGAAGCAGACCGGTGGCTCCGGCCAGTTCGCCAAGGTGCAGATCAGCATCGAGCCGAACGTCGACCCCGAGACCGGCCTGGGTGCGGGCTACGAGTTCGTCAACGCCGTCACCGGCGGTCGCGTCCCGCGCGAGTACATCCCGTCGGTCGACCAGGGTGCCCAGGAGGCCATGGAGTTCGGCGTGCTCGCCGGCTACCCGATGGTCGACGTGAAGGTCACGCTCGAGGACGGCGCCTACCACGACGTCGACTCCTCGGAGCTCGCGTTCAAGATCGCCGGCATCCAGGCCTTCAAGGAGGCCGCCCGCCAGGCCAAGCCGGTCCTGCTGGAGCCGGTGTTCGCCGTCGAGGTCACGACCCCCGAGGACTTCCTCGGCACCGTGATCGGCGACATCAACTCCCGTCGTGGCCAGATCCGCGCGCAGGAGGAGAGCCACGGCGACCTCGTCGTGTCCGCCCTCGTGCCGCTGTCCGAGATGTTCGGGTACGTTGGCGACCTGAGGTCCAAGACCTCCGGTCAGGCGTCGTACTCGATGGAGTTCGACTCGTACGCCGAGGTTCCCACGAACGTCGCCGACGAGATCATCAAGAAGGCTCGCGGCGAGTAGTCCCGGTTCGGGGCACTCCGGGGATTTGTCCCCACGAGTCAGTGGCATCACCCTTTAGTACGAGTCAAGAGCAAGAAACCCACACAGGAGGAGCCCACAGTGGCTAAGGCGAAGTTCGAGCGGACCAAGCCGCACGTCAACATCGGCACCATCGGTCACATCGACCACGGTAAGACGACGCTGACGGCGGCCATCACGAAGGTCCTGCACGACGCTTACCCGGACATCAACCCGTTCACGCCGTTCGACGAGATCGACAAGGCTCCCGAGGAGCGTCAGCGCGGTATCACCATCTCGATCGCGCACGTCGAGTACCAGACCGAGGGCCGTCACTACGCCCACGTCGACTGCCCCGGTCACGCGGACTACATCAAGAACATGATCACCGGCGCGGCCCAGATGGACGGCGCGATCCTCGTGGTCGCCGCCACCGACGGCCCGATGCCGCAGACCCGTGAGCACGTCCTGCTCGCCCGCCAGGTCGGCGTCCCCGCCCTGGTCGTGGCGCTCAACAAGTGCGACATGGTCGACGACGAGGAGCTCATCGAGCTCGTCGAGATGGAGGTGCGCGAGCTCCTCAACGAGTACGAGTTCCCCGGCGACGACATCCCGGTCGTCCGCGTTGCCGCCTTCCCGGCGCTGCAGGGCGACGCCAAGTGGGGCGAGTCGGTCCTCGAGCTCATGTCCGCCGTCGACGAGTACATCCCGACCCCCGAGCGTGACACCGAGAAGCCGTTCCTCATGCCCGTCGAGGACGTCTTCACGATCACCGGTCGTGGCACCGTCATCACCGGTCGCATCGAGCGCGGCATCGTCAAGGTCGGCGAGGAGGTCGAGATCGTCGGCATCCGCACCACGTCGCAGAAGTCGACCGTCACCGGCGTCGAGATGTTCCGCAAGCTCCTCGACGAGGGCCAGGCGGGCGAGAACGTCGGCCTGCTCCTCCGTGGCACCAAGCGCGAGGACGTCGAGCGCGGCATGGTCGTGATCAAGCCCGGCACCACCACGCCTCACACCAACTTCGAGGCCTCGGTCTACATCCTCTCCAAGGAGGAGGGCGGCCGTCACACGCCGTTCTTCAACAACTACCGTCCGCAGTTCTACTTCCGTACGACTGACGTGACCGGCGTCGTGACCCTGCCCGAGGGCACCGAGATGGTCATGCCCGGCGACAACACCGAGATGGCCGTCGAGCTCATCCAGCCCATCGCCATGGACGAGGGCCTGCGGTTCGCCATCCGCGAGGGTGGCCGCACCGTCGGCGCCGGCCGGGTCACCAAGATCACGAAGTGAGCGTGAGGGCGGCGAGCTTGCTCGTCCGCCCGGCGTGAGCGGAGCGATCCGAGCTTCACCGAAGGCCCCCGGGGACTCCCCGGGGGCCTTCGTCATCCGCCTGGCGACGAAACCCCGCACATGCACGATTCGGGACCACGAGAGACTGAGGACATGACGGAGAGCTCCCACGACCGGCTCGGCAAGCTGGCCCGGTCCCGGAACGCCTCGCCCGAGGCCCGTCCGAACGTCCGGCTCGGCGAGGACGGGCGCCCGCTGCGGGAGATCCTCTCCTACAGCCGCCGGGGGAGCCGCTTCACCAAGCGCCAGGCCGAGGCGTGGGAGCGGCTCGCCGGCCGGTGGGTCAAGGGCGCCGACGCGGTCGAGGGCATCGAGGGGCCGCTCGACCTCAACGCCGCCTGGTTCGGGCGCGAGGCGCCGCTCTACGTCGAGATCGGCTCCGGTGTGGGCGAGACCGCGACGGCGTACGCCGAGGCGCATCCGGACGTGAACGTGCTCGCCTTCGAGGTCTGGCTGCCCGGGGTCGCCGACACCCTGGCCAGGCTCGAGGCGGTCGGTGCGGCCACGGGGCCGGTCACCAACGTCAGGCTGTGCACCGTCGACGCGGCCTGGTCGATCCGGGAGCTCTTCGCGCCCGGCTCGATCACCGAGCTGTGGACGCTCTTCCCCGACCCGTGGCACAAGGCGCGCCACCACAAGCGCCGGCTGGTGAACCAGCCGTTCGTGCACGCCGCCGCCGAGCGCCTGGCGGAGGGCGGCACCTGGCGGCTGGCCACCGACTGGGCCGACTACGCCGAGCACATCGCCGCGGTGATGGCGGACGAGCCGCTGCTCGCCGGGGGAGCGGTCGAGCGCTGGGCCGAGCGGCCGCTCACCAAGTTCGAGCGCCGCGGGCTCGCCGAGGGCCGTGCGATCGCCGACTTCGCCTACCGCCGCCGCCTGCCGCAGCGCACGTGACTGCTGGTGACTCCCGCACGGACGGCTCTCCTGTCGGACCCCACCGCAGCTGAGTGCGCGGCTGCGCGGTGCCCGGTGGGGCGGTGAGTGCCCCGCCCGGACGCCTCAGCAGGGACCGACGGTCGTCGACGAGGAGCCGGCGAGCAGCGGAGCGTTGGCCAGCGCCCGGAGCTTCTTCTTGTTCTTCGTCGTCCGCTTGAGCGTCCAGTAGCGCGCCCAGTCCATCATCGCCCGGGTGGTCACGGTGTGGCCGTTCGCCGGGTCGCCGCCGAGCACGCTCTGGCGCAGGTGGAACGCGGTGTTCCTGGTCGAGGCCGGACGAGGCGCGCGGTAGGTCACCTTGCCGTCGAGGAACCACGTGATGGTGGTGGAGGTCAGCTGCACGCCGACGACGTGCCACGCCGACTTCTTCGACTCGGTCGGCCCGGTCCAGTGGCGGTGATAGCTGAGGTCGCCGAACTGCGACCAGGCCGTCTCCGTGCCGGCGTACGTCGCGTCGGGGGCGTTGACGCCGATGGCGGTGCTCTTGCCGTCGGTCGGGTGGTAGCCGGACAGCAGGACGCTCGTCGGCGAGCAGCGCTGCGTCTCGGTGCCGGCGGGCACCAGCTCGATGCGGATGCCGGCGTCCTGCACGGGGTAGTCGTGCAGCTTGCCGTCGCTCTCGCGGATGGCCTGCGTGGTCTGGCCGGGGTCGCGCTGGGAGAGGCTGCGGAAGCGGACCTCCCAGCGGCCGTTGACCCAGCTGCGCGACATGTCGGTGTAGACGTCGCCGCCGTCGTAGTCGCTGATGATGCCCTGCTGGCCGTTGGCCTGGGCGCCGCCGAGCCACTGGCCGTTGCCGGTCTTGCTCCAGCCGTCGAGGCTGTGGGCGCCCTCGCGCGACTTGAACTCGTTGCGCACGGCGGCGGGATACCACGCGTAGGTCGAGCCGGCGTGGATGAGCTCGAACTTCGTGCAGCCGGACGCGCGTCCGCACGACCCCTTCTTCGCCGTCGCCGGAGCGGCGGCGAAGAGGGCCGCGCAGAGCGCGAGGACCACGGCCAGGACTGGAGCACGTCGTGTGAGCATCACCACAGGACGGTAACCCTTAGCAGGCCTTCTTATTCACCTTTTGGGTGGGCTGGGCGGCCTTTCCGAGCGCCTTGCCCTTCTTCTTCATGGTCCAGTAGCGGGCCCAGTCGAGCTGCAGCCGCGTCTTCTCCATCTTCGCGCCGTCGGTCGGCACCAGGCGGGCCTGCATCTTGAGCGCGACACCGGACAGCGCCGCCGGGCGCTTCTCGATCGCGGCGACGCGGCCGTCGACGAACCACGCGATGTGCTTGGTCGTCACCTCGACGCCGAAGACGTGCCACTCGTCGCCGCCGACCTTGCGGCCGAGCTGCTTCTTGTAGGCGAAGGTGTGGTTCGGGAGGGTGTTGACCGAGAACCCGGCGGTCGAGCTCTTCGACGGGCGGTAGTCGAGGAAGGTGATCTCCTGGGCGCCGCAGTGCCGCTCGGCCCTGTCGTCGGGGATGAGGGCCAGCTGGACGCGGAACGGAGCGGCGCCGGCGTACGTGCGGGTGCGCATGCGCGACTCCCAGCGGCCGGTGACCTTGGAGATCGTGCTCCAGGTCGACGCCACGGGACGGGCGTGGTCGCCGCCGTTGGCGACGATCGTCAGCATCCCGTTCTGCTGGTACTGCCGGCCGTTGCCGGTCAGCTTCCACTGCTGGGGAGCGGTGCGGCCGCCCTTGAACTCGTAGCGCGAGAGCACGGGATACCAGTTGTAGTGCGCGCCGGCGGACACGAGCTCGAAGGACGTGCATCCGCTGACCCGGCCACAGGGGTAGGACTGCGCGGGCGAGGCGGTCAGCAGTGCGAGCGGGAGCAGCAGCATCAGCGCCGAGCCGAGCGCGGCCAGGCGCAGCGAGAGCTTCTTCTTCATCAGGTTCTTCTCAGGCATTCGGAGACGCTAACCCGCTCGCCGCCTCCGTCCCAATCGAGGACAATGACCGCCGTGACGCTCGCCGACGCCCCTCGCGTACGCCGGCGGGCCCATCGGGCGTGGGCGGTGGCCGCGGTCACGATGCTGGCGCTCGTGGCGGCCGCGGGCTTCCGCTCCTCGACCGGGGCCCTCCTGGAGCCGCTCGAGGAGGACTTCGGCTGGTCCCGGGGCGCGACGTCCGGAGCCGTCTCGCTCAACCTCATCGTCTACGGCCTGACCGCGCCGTTCGCGGCCGCGCTCATGGGCCGGTTCGGCGTGCGGCGGGTGGTGCCGATGGCCCTCGTCCTCACCGCCGTCGGCTCCGGGCTCACGCTGGTGATGACCAGCGCGTGGCAGCTCTGGCTGCTGTGGGGCCTCGCGGTCGGCGTCGGGACGGGCGCGCTGGCGCTGGTCTTCGGCGCGATCGTGGCCAACCGGTGGTTCGTCACGCACCGCGGCCTCGTGACGGGCGTCTTCTCCGCCGCCGGCTCGACCGGCCAGCTCGTCTTCCTCCCCGCCATCGCCGCCCTGGCCGACGGTCCCGGCTGGCGGTGGGCGGCGGGCCTCGTCGCGGCGTTCGCGCTGCTGCTCGCCCCGATCGCCTGGCTGGTGATGCGGGACTCGCCCGCATCCCTCGGGGTGACGGCGTACGGGAGCGAGGTGGGGACGCTGCCGGTGCCGATCCAGCCCACGGCAGGCGCCGCGCGGCTGGCGCTGGTCACGCTGAGGCAGGTGGCGACGAGCTGGACCTTCTGGGCGCTCTTCGCGAGCTTCTGGGTGTGCGGCTGGTCGACCAACGGGCTGATCGGGACGCACTTCATCCCCGCGGCCCATGACCACGGGATGCCGGAGACGACCTCGGCCGGGCTGCTCGCGCTGATCGGCGTCTTCGACATCGTCGGCACGATCGCCTCGGGCTGGCTCACCGACCGGATCGACCCGCGGCTGCTGCTGTTCGTCTACTACCTGCTGCGCGGGCTGTCGCTGCTGTGGGTCGACCAGCTGCTCGGCGACGCGATCCACCCGAGCCTGTTCCTCTTCGTCCTCTTCTACGGGCTCGACTGGGTGGCCACGGTGCCGCCGACGGTCGCGCTGTGCCGCGAGCACTTCGGGCTGGAGCGCTCGGGCGTGGTCTTCGGCTGGGTCTTCGCCTCCCACATGGTCGGCGCCGGCGTCGCGGCGAGCTTCGCCGGCTGGACCCGGCAGGCGACCGGCACCTACCTCGGCGCCTGGATCACCGCCGGCATCCTCTGCCTCGGCGCGGCGGTGGTGTGCCTCATGATCCCGCGCCGTCCGGAGGCCGCTCAGCCCTGACCGGTGAGCGCCATCAGCGCGATCAGGTCGTAGGCCACGTGGGCGGCCGCGATGCCCGTGATCTCGGCATGGTCGTACGCCGGCGCCACCTCCACCACGTCCGCGCCGACCACGTTCAGCCCCGCGAGGCCACGCAGGACCTCCAGCAGCTCGCGGCTGGTCAGGCCGCCGGCCTCGGGGGTGCCGGTGCCGGGCGCGTGGGCCGGATCGAGCACGTCGATGTCGATCGACAGGTAGACCGGCCGCGCGCCGAGGCGGTCGCGCAGGCCGGCCACCACCTCGTCGACCCCCTTCCGGTAGACGTCGGCCGAGGTGACGATCCCGAATCCGAACCGGCGGTCGTCCTCGAGGTCCCTCTTGCCGTAGAGCGGTCCGCGGGTGCCGACGTGGCTGATCGCCTCGGTGTCGAGCAGCCCCTCCTCGACGGCCCGGCGGAAGGGCGTGCCGTGGGTGTAGGGCTCTCCGAAGTAGGTGTCCCAGGTGTCGAGGTGAGCGTCGAAGTGGACCATCGCGACCGGCCCGTGCCGCTCGGCGGCGGCACGCAGGAGCGGCAGGGCGATGGTGTGGTCGCCCCCGATCGTCAGCAGCCTGGTGCCGCTCGCGGCCAGGTCGGAGGCGGCCTCCTGCACCGTCTCCAGGGCGCTGGGGATGTGATACGGGTTGACGGCGATGTCGCCGGCGTCGACGACCTGGGCGATCTCGAACGGCGCGACGTCCAGCCCCGGGTGGTAGGGACGCAGCAGTCTCGAGGACTCCCGGATGTGGGCCGGGCCGAAGCGCGCGCCCGGGCGGTAGGAGACGCCGGTGTCGAACGGCACGCCCACCACCGCGATGTCCGCCGACTCGACCTGGTCGAGCCGCGGCAGGCGGGCGAAGGTCGCCGGGCCGGCGAATCGGGGAGTGAGCGAGCTGTCGAGCGGTCCGAGCGGTGCGGTCATGTCCTCAGGATCCCTCAGGCCGTCTCGGTGGTCGTGTCGGTGGTCGCCCCGGCCGCGGCAGGCGCCGGGGCGCCGGCCGTCACCTCGATCGGGTGGTCGGCCGCGGGGCCCGCGGGGACCCAGCGCGGCCCGTCGGGGCCGAAGGCG
>NZ_JASGDD010000183.1:0-19920 GCF_047607365.1 Nocardioides sp.
CGTCGCGACGCTGGCCGAGGCGGTGCGGCTGCGCGACGCGGGCGACGCCGGACGGCTGCTGTGCTGGCTCTCCACGCCGTCGGACACGTTCGACGAGGTGCTCGCGCGCGACGTCGACGTGGCGGCGTACGACGTCGCCACCCTCGACCGCATCGGCGACGCCGGCGCCCGCACCGGCACCACGCCCCGCGTCCACCTCAAGGTCGACACCGGCCTCTCCCGCGGCGGCGCGATGCCCGCCGACTGGCGCTCGCTCTTCGAGCACGCCCGCACGGGCCAGGACGCCGGGACGTGGACCATCGCCGGGATCTGGAGCCACCTGGCGACCAGCGAGGAGCCGGAGGACCCCGCCAACGACGCCCAGGAGAAGGTCTTCCGCGAGGCGCTCGACCTCGCCGCCGAGATTGGGCTCACCCCCGAGGTCCGCCACCTCGCCAACTCCGCCGCGGCCGTGCTCCGGCCGAGCGCGCGGTTCGACCTCGTCCGCTGCGGCATCGCCTCCTACGGCCTCGACCCCGCGCCCGGCGTCCGCCACGGGCTCGACCTGCGCCCCGCGATGAGCGTCCGGGCCGAGCTCGCGATGGTCAAGTCGATCCCGGCGGGCGCCTCGGTGTCGTACGGCGGCCACTGGACCGCGCCGGCCGACACCACGGTCGGCCTCGTCCCCGTCGGGTACGCCGACGGCATCCCGCGCGCCGCGGCCAACCGCGCCGACGTCCTCGTGAGCGGGCTCCGCAGGCCGATTCGGGGAAGCGTGTGCATGGACCAGTTCGTGGTCGACCTGGGCGCCGGGCCGGGGGGGCTGGACGCGGGGGAGACCGTCGTCCTGATGGGTCCGGGGACGAGGGGCGAGCCGACGGCGCAGGAGTGGGCCGAGGCGGCCGGGACGATCCACTACGAGATCGTGACGCGCCTGGGTGGCAGACTGGCACGGCGGTTCCGCGACAGCGAGAACGACGACGAGTCGGCGGGTCCGGCATTACCGGCACGAGGGGGGATCTGATGGGCGTCACCGCACGCATCGCCGGCGCTCTGGCCGGCGCTGCGGGGATCGCCGCCGCAGGCGGGGCCGTCCGGGTCGCGCAGCGTCGCCGCCACATCTCCCAGCGGGCCGGCACCGCCGCGCCGTTCGGGTCGCTGCACTCCGCGCCCGTGACCGTCATCGCCGACGACGGCGTGCCGCTCCACGTGGAGATCGACGAGGCCGTCCACGTCGACGCCCGGCACTCGCCGCCGCCGGTCACGATCGTCTTCGCGCACGGCTACGCGCTCAACCTCGACTGCTGGCACTTCCAGCGCGCGGCGTTCCGCGGGCTGGTGCGGACGGTCTTCTACGACCAGCGCTCCCACGGCCGCTCGGGACGCGGCGACATCAAGGAGGGCACGATCGACCAGCTCGGCCGCGACCTCAAGGCCGTGATCGACGCGGTCGTCCCCGACGGTCCCGTCGTCCTCGTCGGCCACTCGATGGGCGGCATGACGATCGTGGCGTTCGCCGAGCAGTTCCCCGAGCTCATGGGCGCCAAGGTCATCGGCGCCGCTCTCATCTCGACCACCGCGGGCGGCCTCGACCCGGCGCGGCTGCTCTTCCCGATGGTGCCCTCGCGCTTCACCTCGGGCTTCGCCAGCGGCACGGTCCGCGCGCTCGCGCGCGGCCATCGAGCCGTCGACGGCGTACGCCGTCTGGGGCGCTCGATCGCCACGGTCGCGACCGACAGCTTCGCCTTCGGCGACGAGGTGCCGGCGTCCTACGTCGAGTTCGTCGACGACATGCTCTCCGCCACACCGTTCCAGGTGGTCGCCGAGTTCTTCCCCGGCTTCGGGGAGTTCGACAAGTTCGACCACGTCGGCATCCTCGGCGAGGTCCCCACGACCGTCATCTGCGGCACCGCCGACAAGCTCACCTCGATCGGCCACAGCCGCAAGCTCAACGCGCGCATCCCCGGCTCGACGCTGGTCGAGTGCCCGGGTGCCGGGCACATGGTCATCCTGGAGCGCCACGGCCAGGTCAACGCCGCCCTCGACCAGCTCCTCAGCGCCGCGCAGGTCTCCCGGTCGTGACCCCGGGGAGACGCTGACCGACCATGCACCCCCGTCCGAACCCGGGAGCGGGCGACCTTCGCCCCCCGCATCGTGCGACGGACGGCCGGTACGCCCCCACGATGCGGACGGCGAATCCCATCCCGTCCTGGGCCCGGCCGGAGGCACGGCGTTGACCAGCCTTTCCCCTGCTCCGGCCGGCCTGACGACCGAGCGCGTCGGGCCGGAGGCGGCTGCGGAGGTGCTCGCGGTGGTCCGCGCCGCCTTCGGCGAGCGGCCGCCCCTCGACCCGCCGGCCGACGCGCTGGCGGAGACCGAGTCGACGATCGCCGAGAAGCTCGCGGTGCTCGGCGGCCTCATCGCCCGCCGCGACGGCATCGCCGTCGGCACCCTCATCCTCGACCCGGTCGGGCAGACCGTCTTCATCCGGCGCTTCGCCGTGCTGCCGGGCGAGCAGGGTCATGGCATCGCCCGCGCCATGGTGGACCGCGTCGCCGCGGCCGCCGGCGACCGGTTCCGGGACATCACCGTCATCGCGCGCGAGGAGCTGCCGCGCAACATCCTGTTCTGGGACCGGCAGGGTTTCCGGGAGGTGCGGCGGACCTCGCCGTACGTCGAGATGCGCCGTCCGCTCCACACCCACGTGGCCACGGTGTCCACGGCCGAGGAGATGCGCCATCTGGGCGCCCGGCTCGCGCGGGTGCTCCAGGCGGGGGACCTGTGCGTGCTGACCGGTGAGCTCGGGGCGGGGAAAACCACGTTCACGCAGGGGCTCGCCGACGGACTCGGCGTGCGCGGCCCGATCACGTCGCCGACGTTCGTCATCGCCCGGGTGCACCCGCCGCTGCCGGAGGCGCCCGAGGCGCCGCGGCTCGTCCACGTCGACGCCTACCGGCTGGGCTCCATCGCCGAGCTCGACGACCTCGATCTCGACACCGATCTCGACGACGCGGTGACCGTCGTCGAGTGGGGAGCGGGGATGGCCGAGGGGCTGAGCGAGGCGCGGCTCGAGATCGTCATCACCCGAGCGCTGGCCGGCGACGAGCTGCCCGGCGCCGTCGACGTCGACAGCGCCGTCGACAGCGCCGTCGAGGATGCGGTCGCCGGCCACGACGACCCTCGCCGCGTGGCGATCACGCCCGTCGGGCAGCGCTGGCACGACGTCGACTGGGCCGCCATCACCGGGATCGGCGAGTGACCTGACGATGCTGCTTGCCTTCGACACCGCCACGCCCCAGGTGACGGTCGCGCTCCACTCCGGGGAGGAGGGGACCGAGCCCCTGGCCGAGGCCGCCGGTGACCGCGCGATGAAGCACGGCGAGGAGCTCGCGCCGCTGATCGCCTCCGTCCTGGCGGAGGCCGATGCCGTGCCGGCCGACCTGACGCGGATCGCCGTCGGGGTCGGGCCCGGTCCCTTCACCGGCCTGCGGGTCGGCCTGGTCACCGCCCGCACCATGGGGTTCGCGCTCGCGATCCCCGTGGACGGGGTGTGCACCCTCGACGTGCTCGCGCTCGAGGCCGTCGAGACCGGCACCGTCCGGGGGCCCTTCCAGGTGGCCACCGACGCCCGTCGCAAGGAGGTGTACTTCGCCGCGTACTCGCCCCTGGGCGACCGGCTCACCGGCCCCGTGGTCGAGCGCCCGGACGCGCTGCCCGGCCGGCTCGTCACCATCGGCGAGGGCACGGTCCTCTACCCGGCCGCGTTTCCCGACTCGGTCGGGCCGCTGCGGCCGAGCGCCGGCTGGCTGGCCCGGGGCGTCGCCGCCGACCGCTTCGAGCTGCTGGCGACGGAGCCGCTCTATCTCCGGCGGCCCGATGCCGAGCGATGACGGCTCCCTCCCCGATTTCGCGTCCGTGTCGGGACGCTCGGGCCCTCGCGCCATGGCCGGAAGGGCAGGAAGGTCCGGCGGTGAGTGAGGTCTCGGTGCGGGCCGCGCTGCTCGGCGACGTCGAGGCCGTGGCCGCCTCCGAGCTCGAGTCGTTCCCCGACGACGCCTGGACCGCCGAGTATCTCCGCGCCGTCGTCGAGGGCGGCCTCCCAACGGTCCGGCTCCTCGTCCTCGAGCGGGCCGGGACGGTCGTGGGCCACGCGATCGTCTCGATCCTCTTCGAGGACGCCGAGCTCCAGCGGATCGCCGTGCTGCCGGCGTACCGCGGCGCGGGGCTGGGGCGCGCCCTCCTGCACGCGACCGTCGACCTCGCCCGTGGCGACGGGGCGGAGCGGCTGCTGCTCGAGGTGCGCGAGACCAATCACGCCGGGCTCGCGCTCTATCGCAGCGAGGGGTTCGCGGAGATCGACCGTCGGGTCGGCTACTACCGCGACGGCACCACCGGCGTCGTCCTTGAGAGGATGCTGACGTGAGCAGTGAGCCGCTGGTCCTCGGGATCGAGACGTCCTGCGACGAGACCGGGGTCGGCATCGTCCGCGGCCACACCCTCCTGGCCGACACGGTGGCCAGCAGCGTCGAGGAGCACGCCCGGTTCGGCGGCGTCGTGCCCGAGGTCGCGTCGCGGGCGCACCTGGAGGCGATGGTCCCCACCGTGGAGCGCGCCTGTACGACGGCCGGCGTCGCCCTGCGCGACGTCGACGCCATCGCGGTGACGGCCGGACCGGGCCTCGCGGGAGCGCTGCTCGTCGGCGTCGCCGCGGCCAAGGCGCTGGCGCTCTCGCTGGGCAAGCCGATCTACGGCGTGAACCACCTCGCCGCCCACGTGGCGGTCGACCAGCTCGAGCACGGCCCGCTGCCCGAGCCGTCGATCGCGATGCTCGTCTCCGGCGGGCACTCCTCCCTGCTGCGCGTGACGGATCTGACCACCGGCGTCGAGCCGCTGGGCGCGACCATCGACGACGCCGCGGGGGAGGCCTTCGACAAGGTCGCCCGCCTGCTCGGCCTGGGCTTCCCCGGTGGCCCGGTGATCGACCGCGAGGCGCGGTCGGGATCCTCGATCGCGATCGACTTCCCGCGCGGGCTGACGACGAACCGCGACCTGGAGCGGCACCGCTTCGACTTCTCCTTCTCCGGGCTCAAGACGGCCGTCGCCCGCTGGGTCGAGGCGCGTGAGCGCTCCGGCGAGCCGGTCCCGATCGCCGACGTCGCCGCCTCGTTCCAGGAGGCGGTCGTCGACGTGCTGGTGCGCAAGGCGCTGGACGCCTGCGCGTCGTCCGGTGTCGAGGACCTCGTCATCGGGGGAGGCGTCGCCGCCAACTCACGGCTGCGGGTGCTGGCGGAGTCGCGCGCCGCGGAGCTCGGGGTGCGGGTGCGCGTCCCGCGGCCCGGACTGTGCACCGACAACGGCGCCATGGTCGCCGCCCTCGGCTCGGAGATGGTCGCCCGCGGCCGCACCCCGTCGGCGCTCGACCTGCCCGCCGACTCCAGCCAGCCGATCGAGTCCGTGCTCGTCTGACTGCCTGAGCGCCTGAAGTGGCTGAGCGCCTGAAGTGGCTGAGCGCTCGTGCCCGCCCCCTCCGCCCCGGGCCGCGACAACTGCTGGTGAATCCCGCCCGTCCGGGCCTGGGCGGAGCCTTCACCAGCAGTTGCCGCACGACCGGGCGGTCAGGGCAGGACGATCGCGCCGTAGTCGTCGGGGTCGGCCGACACCGTCCGGAGCTGGACCAGGGTGTCCGCCTCGACGTCGTAGCGCTGCAGGCGCCAGGTCCTCCCGTCGTCGTCGCGGGTGACGAGCAGCAGGCTCCGGTCGTCCTCCCACGCGCTGTCCATGATCGTCGAGCCGGGCGCCTCCACCCCAGCGACCTGGTCACCGGTGGCAGCGTCGAGGACGCCCACCGAGCGCGGCCCGAGGCCGTCGCCCTGAACGGGCACGCCGGTGGCGTAGGTCGCCGACGGAGACAGGTCCAGGTCGCGCCAGCGGCACGTACGCCAGCGGACACCGTGGTCGTCGTCGGCTACTCCCGACCAGCGCACGATTCCGTCCGCCTCGCACTGCGGGTCGTCACCGGCTGCGGCCGAGCCCGCGGCGGCGTACTCGAGGGTGGCGGCCGCCACGTCCCCGACGACGTCGTCGAGTTCCGGCATCTGCGGCTCCGCCGTGCCTTTGGACCAGACCGCTTCGTTGTGGACCCAGGGGGCGTCCACGTCGTCGTCCGCCCTCAGCATCCCCACGAAGCTCCCGGACATCGTCTCGCCGGCGGTGTCGGGCTGGGTGACGTTCACCCAGACGGTGCACTGTTGGGGACAGTGCGATCCGGTGACCGCCGCCACGGTCGCCTGGGTCTCGCCGGCCCTGGCGCTGGACGCGTCGATGGTGCCGAAGGTGATCGGCGTCGACTCGCCGGCGATGTGCATCGACACCTGCAGGGTCGAGGGGTCGACCCAGGCAGCAGCGCGGCCGTCGGCCGAGGCGACGGGTGCGGCGCTGGCAGTGCTCGAGCCCCATCCGCCCCTCACCCACACGTCGCCCTCGTGGTCGGTCGCGAACAGCACGTCGCCGCCGGTCAGCGGCACGAAGCCGGTGACCGGGTCGTCGGAGTCCAGCCCCACCTGCCCGCCGCCGGGCAGCATCACCTGGCCGTCGACGAGATACGGGATGGTCGGGTCGTCGGTCCGCGCCGACAGCGACGGCACCTGCGAGGCGGGGTCGACGGAGCGCGTCGAGCTGCCGGACGTGGTCAGGGGAAGCACCACGGCCGTGACGGCCGCGGCCACGATGAGGACGCCCGCCCCGGCGGCGCCGGCACGCCGGCGGCGGATGCGGCTGGCGCGACCCAGGACGTCGGCCAGCGACAGCGGCGCGCTGGTGCCGAGGGAGTCGGCGCGCTCGGCGAGCGCCCTGCGGACCTCGGAGTCCATGGTCATGACAGGTCCTCCTGGAGGTCGGCGGGGATGCGGGTGCGCAGGGCGGCGAGCGCGCGGGACGCCTGGGACTTCACCGTCCCGGGCGAGATGCCGAGGGTGTCGGCGATCTCGGCCTCCGAGAGGCCCTCGTAGTAGCGCAGCACGACCACGGCGCGCGCCCGCGGGGCCAGGCCCTGGACGAGCTCCCAGACGATGCCCGCGGTGTCGTCGTACGCCGTCTCGTGCGTCGTCTCCGGCAGCTCGGAGCTGGAGACCTCGCGCCTGCGCCAGGCGCGGCGCCACAGCGAGGTGGTCTCGTTGGTCATCACGCGGCGCAGGAACGCGTGGGGGTCCTCGACCCGGTCCCAGGCGAGGTAGAGCCGCGCCAGAGAGGTCTGCAGGACGTCCTCGGCCGTCGGCAGGTCGCCGGTCAGGAGCCAGGCGATCCGCAGCAGCGCGGGCTGCCGGGCATGGAGGAATGCGGTGAAGGCGGCATCCCGCGGCCCGACCGATCTCGTCGCCACGCGCTGCACCTCCGTCGTCGTCGGGTTCACAGACGATAGACGCGCCCGGCCCCCGCGAGGTTGCAGCGGCGGCTCAGAAGGGCCGCACCGACAGGCAGCGCCCCTCGCCGGCGACGCGGGTCATCACGATCGTCGCCTCGTTGGGCCCGGAGAGCGACAGCGAGCGGCGCAGCGTCTCCGGCACGATCGCAACGCCGCGCTTCTTGATCGTCAGCCGCCCGATGCCTCGCTCGCGCAGCGCGGCGCGCAGCGCCCGCTCCCGGAACGGCAGCTCCTCGATCACCTGGTAGCCGCTCGCGAACGGCGTCCGGAACGACTCGTCCGACGTCACGTAGGCGATGTGCTCGTCGAGCAGCCCGCCGCCGACACCGGCGGCGACGGCGGTCACCAGCCCGGCCCTGATCACCGCCCCGTCCGGCTCGTAGAGGAAGCCCCCCAGCTCCCGTACGGCGTCGCCCCGGCCGTCCGCGGACAGCGGGTCGAGCGGGTCGTCCTCGTCGGTCAGCGTGGCCAGACCGCCGTCGCGGATGACGGTCGCCCGCCGGCGTACGGTCGCGAGACGTCCCGCCCAGAGCGCCGCCTCCTTGACCTCGCCGTGGTCGGAGACCCACTCGCCCTCCACCGACGCCGGGATCAGGGCGTGGTCGATCCCGGGCGCCACCTTGACGCACGCGTCGCGCGCGAACAGCGTCGAGACCCAGTCCCACGGCGGCGACCAGCCGTCGGTGGCCAGCTCGCGGCCCCGGCCGGAGCGACGGGCGGGATCGGCGAAGGCGACGTCGAAGGGGGAGTGGTCGACCACCGTCGCGTCGGCCGCGGAGACGGCGCCCTCGAGGCTCAGGGCCGCCAGGTTGGCCGAGGCCACCGCCACCCGCTCGGGGTCGAGATCGACGCCCGCGGCCACGATCCCGGCGCGCGCGGCGGCGATCAGGTCGCCCCCGATCCCACAGCCCAGGTCGATCACCGACGCGGCGCCGAACGCCGCGAGCCGGGAGGCCCGATGGGACGCGACGCTCAGCCGGGTGGCCTGCTCCAGGCCGTCGGGCGTGAAGTACATCGAGGCGGCGAGCGACCCGAACTTCGACGCCGCCCGCCGCCGCAGCTCGACCTGGGACAGCGCCACCGCGACCCGTGGCGCGGAGCCCTCCTTGCGCAGGATGGTCTGCGCCCGCAGCGCGTCCACGCCGGTCGCGGCGACCTCCTCGGCGCGCGCGAGCAGCCGCTGCCCGTCGGCGGTCAGCAGCCACGCGAAGGCGTCCAGGTCCACCCCGCGAACCTATCGCCACCGATCACCGGGACCCGTCTGGCACTCGACTTGAGCGAGTGCTAACGTCGGGATTGGCACTCTCGCCTTGAGTGTGCCAACCGGACGTGAAGCACGCACGAAGGAGTTCGACACCGTGTCGATCAACATCAAGCCTCTCGAGGACCGCATCATCATCAAGCAGGTCGAGGCTGAGCAGACCACTGCGTCGGGTCTCGTCATCCCCGACACCGCCAAGGAGAAGCCGCAGGAGGGCGAGGTCCTCGCTGTCGGCCCCGGTCGCATCGACGACAACGGCAACCGCGTTCCGCTCGACGTCAGCGTCGGCGACCGCGTGATCTACAGCAAGTACGGCGGCACCGAGGTCAAGTACTCCGGCGAGGAGTACCTCATCCTCTCCGCCCGCGACGTCCTCGCGGTGATCGGCTGATGCCGAAGATCCTCGAGTTCGACGAGGACGCGCGGCGCTCGCTGGAGCGCGGCGTCGACGCCCTGGCCAACGCGGTCAAGGTGACGCTGGGCCCCAAGGGCCGCTACGTCGTCCTCGACAAGAAGTGGGGCGCCCCGACCATCACCAACGACGGTGTCACCGTCGCGCGTGAGGTCGAGCTCGACGACCCGTTCGAGAACCTCGGTGCGCAGCTCACCAAGGAGGTCGCCACCAAGACCAACGACGTCGCCGGAGACGGTACGACGACCGCGACCGTCCTTGCCCAGGCGCTCGTCCACGAGGGCCTCCGCGCCGTCGCGGCCGGCTCCAACCCGATGGGCCTCAAGCGCGGTATGGACGCGGCGGCGAAGGCCGTGAGCGAGCAGCTCCTCGCGACCGCCAAGTCGGTCGACGAGAAGTCCGAGATGGCCTCGGTCGCCACGATCTCGAGCCGCGACGAGCACATCGGCGAGCTCCTCGCCGAGGCGTTCGACAAGGTCGGCAAGGACGGCGTCATCACGGTCGAGGAGTCCTCGACCCCGACGACCGAGCTCGAGTTCACCGAGGGCATGCAGTTCGACAAGGGCTACATCTCGGCGTACTTCGTCTCCGACCCCGAGCGCATGGAGGCCGTCCTCGACGACCCGCTGATCCTGCTCGTGCAGGGCAAGGTCTCCTCGATCCAGGAGCTGCTGCCCCTGCTCGAGAAGGTCATCGCCGCGGGCAAGCCGCTCTTCATCATCGCCGAGGACGTCGAGGGCGAGGCCCTCTCCACCCTCGTGGTGAACAAGATCAAGGGCACCTTCAACGCGGTGGCGGTCAAGGCCCCGGCGTTCGGCGACCGCCGCAAGGCGATCCTCGAGGACATCGCGATCCTCACCGGCGCCCAGGTCGTCGCCCCCGAGGTCGGCCTCAAGCTCGACCAGGTCGGGCTCGATGTGCTCGGTACCGCCCGTCGCGTCGTGGTGTCGAAGGACAACACGACGATCGTCGACGGCGGCGGCGACACGGCTCGGGTCAACGGCCGGGTCGCGCAGATCCAGGCCGAGATCGCGGGCACCGACTCCGACTGGGACCGCGAGAAGCTCCAGGAGCGCCTCGCGAAGCTCGCCGGCGGTGTCTGCGTGATCAAGGTCGGCGCCCACACCGAGGTGGAGCTCAAGGAGAAGAAGCACCGCATCGAGGACGCCGTCTCCGCGACGCGCGCCGCGATCGAGGAGGGCATCGTCGCCGGCGGCGGCTCGGCCCTCATCCACGCGGTGTCGGTCCTCGACGGCGACCTCGGCCTCACCGGTGAGGAGGCCGTCGGCGTGCGCATCGTGCGCAAGGCCGCCGACGAGCCGCTGCGCTGGATCGCCGAGAACGGCGGCGACAACGGCTATGTCGTGACCACCAAGGTCCGCGAGCTCGGCGAGGGGCAGGGCTTCAACGCCGCCACCGGCGAGTACGGCGACCTCGTGGCCGCCGGCGTGATCGACCCGGTCAAGGTGACGCGCTCCGCGCTGATCAACGCCGTCTCGATCGCCGGCCTGCTGCTCACGACCGAGACCCTGGTCGTGGACAAGCCCGAGGAGGAGGAGCCCGCGGCCGCCGGCGGCCACGGGCACGGCCACGGCCACTGATCCCCTCGGATCCGCGACGACGGAGCCCCCGACCTGGACCAGGTCGGGGGCTCCTTCAGCTCCCGACGACGGTGCTGCGGCGCTCGACGAGCGTGACGTCGCGCCACCGGCCGGCGAAGGGACCGTGGGTCATCCGGCCGAGGCGCCGTCGCGTGCCGACGACACGGAATCCGGCGGCCCGGTGGAGCGCCAGGCTGGCGGTGTTCTCGGGGAAGATCCCGGACTGGATCGTCCAGACCCCGGCGTCCTCGGCCGCGGCCACGAGCCCGTCGAGCAGGGCGCGCCCGACGCCGGAACCGTGCGCGGCGGGGTCGACGTACACCGAGTGCTCGACCACGCCGGCATAGACGCACCGGTCCGAGGTGTCCGACGCCGCCGCCCAGCCGAGCACGCGCCCGGCCGGGTCGAGCGCGACCAGGCGGAGGTCGGCCCGCTTGCCCGCGTCGAACCTCTCCCAGGTCGGTGGAGCGGACTCGAAGGTCGCGTGCCCGGTCGCGATCCCGGCCCCGTAGATGCGCTCGACCTCGGGCCAGTGCGCGGCCAGCAGGGGGACGAGTCCGAGGGTCACGGCAACAGCTCGCCGATCAGCCTCTCGGCGTGCCGGCGGATCTCGTCGCGGATCGGGCGGACGGCGTCGAGGTCCCGGCCGGCGGGATCGTCGAGGACCCAGTCCTCATATCGCTTGCCGGGGACGTAGGGGCACTCGTCGCCACAGCCCATCGTGACGACGACGTCAGCGGCCCGGACCGCCTCGGGCGTGAGGACTCGGGGCCGGTTCCCGGCGATGTCGATGCCCTCCTCGGCCATCGCGGCGACCGCGACGGGGTTGATCTCGTGGCCGGGCCGCGAGCCCGCGGAGAGGACTTCGATGCGGTCCCCGGCGAGGTGCTGGAGGTAGCCGGCGGCCATCTGGGAGCGGCCGGCGTTGTGGACGCAGACGAACAGGACGGTGGGCGTGGTGCTCATCGATCAGACTCCTTTCGAGGGATCAGGCCCGGTCGGGCACGAGGGACGAGGTCGCCGGGTAGAGGACATGGAGCAGCCCGAGGGCCAGGCCCGCCCCGAGGGTCTGCATGAGCAGGAACATCGGCACGGAGGTGGGCTCGATGCCGGCGAAGGTGTCGGAGAACATCCGGGCGATCGTCACGGCGGGGTTGGCGAAGCAGGTCGAGGAGGTGAACCAGTACGCCGCGGTGATGTAGCCGCCGACGGCGAACGCGACCGTCTCGGTGCGGCGTGAGCGGGCTCCGCCGAACGCGACCAGCACCAGGCCGAGGGTGGCCACGACCTCGCCGAGCCACGGTCCGCCGCCGGAGCGCTCGTGGGCCGAGAGGGAGACGGCATCGAGGTCGAACATCAGGTTCGCCACCACCGCGCCGAGCGTCCCGCCGCCCACCTGCGCGACGGCGAGCACGCCCGCCTCGCGCCAGGTGATGCCGCCGAGGACGGCCTCCACCCCGGTCATGACGGGATTGAACGCCGCGGAGACCGGCCTCAGCGTCACGATCAGCGTGACCAGGGCGGCGCCGGTCGCGAGACCGCTCGCGAGCAGCTGCAGCCCGACGTCAGCAGTGAGGCGGGTGGCCATGATCCCTGAGCCGATGACCGTTGCGACGAGGAAGGCGGTGCCGACGAGCTCCGCCGTCGCCCTGCGGATCAGCTCGCCGCCGTGCTCGTGGACGGGGGCGCTCACAGGCCGCCGCCGATGAGGGCCGCCAGGTCGGCGAGAGCCCCGGTGCGCACGGAGTAGTAGACCCAGGTGCCACGCTTGGACCGGTCGAGCAGACCGGCCTCGTGCAGCACCTTCAGGTGGTGGCTGATCGTCGGCTGTGAGAGGTCGAAGGCCTCGTGCAGATCGCACACGCACGCCTCGCCGTCCGCGTGGGCCGCCACCAGCGACAGCAGCCGCAGCCGCACGGGGTCCGCCAGGGCCTTGAGCAGCGGCGCGATCCGCTCGGACTGCTCGGCACTCAGCGGGGTGGACGCCAGCGGGGAGCAGCACGCCACCGTCTCGACGGGGGTGAGCTTCAGAAAAGACTTCGACACACATCTATGTTGACGGACATCTATGTCCGTGGCAACCTCAATATCGACAGTCATCAATGTTCTTGGAGGAGCCATGTCCCGCGTCCAGCTCGCCCTCAACGTCGACGACCTCGAGAGGTCGATCGCCTTCTACGCGGCCCTCTTCGGCACCGCCCCGGCGAAGACCGAGCCCGGCTACGCCAACTTCGCGATCACCGAGCCGCCGCTCAAGCTGGTCCTCATCGAGAGCCCTGGCCGAGGCGGCAGCATCAACCACCTCGGCGTCGAGGTCGCTGACACCGGCCACGTCGATGCCGAGCAGGCCCGGCTCCGCTCCGCCGGCCTCGCCTCGGTCGACGAGCGCGGCATCACCTGCTGCTACGCCGAGCAGGACAAGTTCTGGGTCGAGAACGCGCCCGACGGCGAGCGGTGGGAGATCTACGCCGTCCTCCGGGAATCCGCCGCCTTCAGCGCCTCTCCCTCCGCGTGCTGCGGCGCCGCGGGCTGACGGCGTACGACGCCTGCCCCGCCACGCCGCCGTATGGCCTAGCCGGCGGACTGAGCCTCCAGCCGCGCGTCGAGGCCCTCGCCCTCGATGTCGAGGTTGGGGAGCAGGCGGTCCAGCCAGGCGGGCAGCCACCAGATCCGCTCGCCGACCACCATCATCAGCGCCGGCACGATCAGCATCCGCACGAGGAAGGCGTCGGCGATCACGCCCACCGCGAGCGCGAAGCCGATCGTCTTGATGATCACCTCGTCGCCGAGGGCGAAGCCCGCGAAGACGCCGGTCATGATCGCGGCGGCCGCGGTGACCACCCGGGCGCTGTGCGCGAACCCGACCTTGACCGCCGTGCGCGCCTCGGAGCCGTGCACGTAGGCCTCCCGCATCCGGGTGACCAGGAAGACCTCGTAGTCCATCGCGAGGCCGAACAGCACGCCGGTCAGCAGGATCGGGAGGATGAAGACCACCGGTGAGGTCGAGTCGAGGCCGATGAGGCCGTTCAGCCAGCCCCACTGGAAGACCGCGACCGTCGCGCCGAGCGAGATCCCGACCGAGAAGAGGAAGCCGACGGCCGCCTTGATCGGCACCCAGATCGAGCGGAACACCAGGATCAGCAGGATCACGGCCAGTCCGACGACCACGGCGAGGTAGCGCGGGAAGACGTCGGTCAGCTTCTGGGAGATGTCGACCGCGACGGCCGTCTGCCCGCTGACGTACGGCGTCGCGCCGGTCTCCCCGTTCAGGTGCGCCAGGGCCGCCCGGAGCGTGTGGACGAGCTCCTTGGTCGCCGCGTCGGAGGGCCCGCTGCTGGGGATGACGGTGATGGTGGCGAACCCGGTGGCGTCGAGCTGCTGCTCCAGTGCCGCGCGGGTCTCGTCGGTCGCGGCGTCCCCGATGCCGGTGGGCGGGACGACGGCGCTCACGTCGTCGGTGATCGCGGAGACCTCGCTCACGGCCGTCTCGACGGCGGTCAGGGCGTCGTCGGCCTCGGCCGTGTCGACCACGACGACGAGGGGGCCGTTGAAGCCGGCGCCGAAGCCCTCGGCGATGAGGTCGTAGGCGACGCGGGCGTCCGAGCCGGCCGGCGCCGTGCCGTTGTCGGGGATCGCGAGCTCCATCTTGGTGACGGGGATCGAGATGACGACGGCGCCGAGGATGCCGCCGACGAGCGCCGGGACGCGGAGGCGGGACACCAGGTCGATCCAGCGCTGGCCGTTGGTCCGAACTCCTCCTTCGCTGGCGTCGGAGCCCTCGGTGTCGCGGTTCTTGAGGAACTTGATCCGTCCGCCGAGCACGCGCTTGCCGGCGAAGCCGAGCAGCGCCGGCAACAGGGTCAGCGCGATGAGGACGGCGAGCGCGACCATCGCGGCGCCGCCGAGGCCCATCTGGGTGAGGAAGCCGATGCCGCAGATGGAGAGGCCGGCGAGCGCGATCACGACGGTGAGGCCGGCGAAGATGACCGCCGACCCGGCGGTGCCCACGGCGCGTCCGGCGGCCTCGTCCAGCGGCCGGCCCTGGCGGACCTCGTGCTGGTAGCGCGACATGATGAAGAGGGCGTAGTCGATGCCGACCGCGAGCCCGAGCATGCTGCCGAGGGCGCTGGTGGTCGAGCTGAGGGTGACGAACCCGGTGAGCGTCGTGATGCCGGCGATGCCGATGCCGACGCCGATGATCGCGGTCAGGAGCGGCATCCCGGCAGCGACGAGCGAGCCGAAGGTGATGAGCAGGACGACGAGCGCGATCGCGATGCCGATGGCCTCGGCCGCGCTGCCCGCCCCGGCCTCCTGGAAGGCGTCGCCGCCGATGGCGACGGTGAGGCCGTACTTCTCGGCCGCCGCCTTGGCCGCGTCGGCGGCCTCCTTGTCGGCGGCGGTCAGCTCGACGGCCTGCTCGGTGTAGCTCACCGTGGCGTAGGCGATCGTCTTGTCCTCCGACACGGCGCCGGAGGTGAACGGGTCCGCCACCGACGCGACGTGCTTCGTCGTGATCTCCTTCAGCGCCGCCTCGATGGCGGCCTTGTCGTCCGCGCTGGTGACGTCGCCGCCGTCGGGCGCCTGGAAGACGACGTACGCCGTCGCGCCGTCGGACGCCGAGCCGGTGCGGTCGGTGATGAGCGAGAAGGCGTCGGTCGACTCCAGCCCCGGGAGGCTGAAGTTGTCGTCGGTCGAGCCGGAGAGCGTGGCGGCGCCCGTGCCGGCCAGCACGAGGATCACCAGCCAGGCGCCGGCGACGATGCGGCGGTGCAGGAACGACCAGCGTCCGAGTCGGAAGAGCTGCCAGGCCATGGTGAGTCCTTCGGGAAGGGGGTGATGTCGGTAGTCAACACGATTCTGAGAGTTACTTCCAAATAACGGAAACTGTTATGATATTCGTCATGTCTGGTCTCCGGGAGCGCAAGGCCGCGCGGACGCGCGAGGCGATCCTCGACGCGGCGCTGGCGCTCTTCGAGGAGCGTGGCTTCGACGCCGCGACGATGGAGGAGATCGCGGAGCGGGCCGAGGTGAGCGCCTCCACGCTCTACCGCTACTTCCCGACCAAGGAGACGCTGCTCACCGAGCCGCTCGCCCTGCGTGGGCATCTCATCGCCGCGTTCGCGGCGCGGCCGGTGGACGAGCCCGTGGCGGAGTCGCTGGGCCAGGCGATGCTGGACTTCCTGAGCCTCGCGCGGGAGACCTCGGAGCGGCATCGGCGGATCCGTGCGATCGTCGAGTCGACTCCGACGGCCCGTGCCCTGGTGCTCGACGACTTCAGGCGCGAGCGCTCGGACCTCGAGGCGGCGGTCGCGACGCGGCTCGGGCGCCCCCGGGACGACGTCTACGCGGTGGTGGTCGCACGACTCGCCGCGGTGGCGCTGGAGACGGTGGCGGAGCGCCTGAAGGGCCGTGGCGACCTGGGCGCCCTCACCATCGCCGACGTCGAGGGGGCGATCCGCGCGGTCACGGGCGCCATCGCCGCCGAGCCGCTCATCACGCCTCGCCTGCCCGCCTGAGAGGTTCCGCCCATAGGTGGCGCCTGCTGCGCGCCGCGCTGCACGCACGCTCGCGGCGTTGCGGCCTCTCGACAGGCTTCCAGCCTGCCTTCGAGTCCGCGCCTTGCGAGCGCACGCACGTCGCGACGCTCGCGACGACGCCACCTATGGGCGGAACCTCTGAGCCCGGCTGAAATATCGACGCAATCTCATCGGGTCACAATGGACCCATGCTGTGGCGTATCCGGGCGACGCTTCCCGACAAGCCGGGGACCCTGGCCGCGCTGGCGCAGGGCTTCGGTGCCGCGGGGGTCAACATCCTCGCCCTCCAGGTCTTCCCGGGCATCGAGAACGTCACCGACGAGATCGTGGTCAGCGCCCCCGACACCGCCGAGATCGAGCCGATCCTCACCGCCGCCGGGGCGACGCACGTCGTCATCCAGGCCTGCACCGAGGCGGCCCTCTCCGACCAGCCGACCCTCTACGTCCAGGCCGCGCGGGCGATCCTCAACCGTCCGGCCTCCTTCCCCGAGGTGGTGGCCCGGCTCTTCGACGCCGAGCCCGACCCGGTCGACGGCAAGACGCAGGAGTCGGCCGAGTTCACCGTCGGCGAGGTCCAGGTGTCGGTGCACCGGACCGCTCCCTTCACCGACACCGAGCAGGCCCGCGGCGAGGCGATCGCCGGTCTGGTGAGCGACGTCATCGCCCGCACCCAGGAGTCGGCCGCGATCGCGTCCAACGCCGGTGGGCGGCGCCTCGGCAGTGGCGCGACGCCGGAGTACCTCGTCGAGGGCGCCGGCGTGTCGGCGTACATCGACGGGGTCGTCGTGGGCAGCGCGGAGGTGCAGGACGCCGGCGTCAACGACGACGGCGACACCGTGCGCGCCGTCGACCTCAAGGTGGACGCGGCCTGGCAGCGGCGCGGGATCGGGACCCGGCTGCTCACCGACGCCTCGCGCCTGGCCAACGGCATGGGCGCCGACGAGATCCTCCTGACCACGCGCGCCGACAACCAGGCAGTGCTGCCGATGGTGCTCGCGGCCGGCCTGCGCGGCCGGATCCGGATGGCCGGCGACCTGCTCACGGTCCGCGTCCCCGTCCGCGACCTCAAGCCCCTGGACCGCTGACCCCGGGTCGGACGGTCGCGCTCAGAGCTCGCGCGGCACGATCGCGCGCAGCGCCGCGTGGCAGGCCGCGATGGCGGGGGTGTCGGCGACGGCCCGCCGGGTGACGGTGTGCACCGTCCGGCGAGGAGCGCCGGCGAGCGCCACCAGCCGCGCATCGGGGGAGCGGCGGGCGGTCATCAGGCTCGGCAGGATCGCCACCGCGTGCCCCGAGGCGACGAGGGCCGCGTGGGTCTCCAGGTCGTCCACCTCGTAGCGCACCTCCGGCTCGAACCCCGCCGTGCGGCAGGCCAGCTCGGCCCAGGCGCGCGAGTACGCCGGCCGCGGCTCCATCACCCAGGGCGCGTCGGCCACGTCGGCGAGCGAGGACGCGTCGCGCCACCGGCCCGTCCGCGGCACGGCGAGCTGGAGGGTGTCGGTGGCGAGCCCGGCCCAGCGCAGTTCCGGGTAGCGCGGCGCCGCGCTCCCCGGGTACTCCACCGCGATGACGAGGTCGAGCTCGCGGGCCCGGATCGCCTCGAGCGCCTCCTCGGGCACCCGCTGCGACATCGTCACCCGCACCCGCGGGTGGTGCTCGGCGAGGTGGGTGAGCAGCTGCGGCATGAACGCGACCGCGGCGGACTGGAACGCGGCCAGCCGGACGGTCCCGGCCGCCTGGTCGGCGAGCGCGGCGACCGCCGCCTCGGCGTCCTCCAGCCCCTGCAGGAGCGCGGCGGCGTGCTCGACCAGCACGGTGGCCGCCGGGGTCAGCTCGACGCCGCGACCCACCTTGCGGAGCAGGGGCGTGCCGACGTCGCGCTCGAGCTGGGCCAGCTGCTGGGAGACCGACGACGGGCTCTGGTGGAGCGTGGCGGCGACCTCGGCGAGCGTGCCGCGCTGGGCGAGCTCGTGGAGCAGCCGGAGCCGGCGTACGTCGAGCACGACTCCTCCATTCGTAAGAGAATCAAATGATTAGTAGTGAGGAAACATCGCTTTACGCGATCAGTCAAGCGGGCGGATGATGGAGGGCATGACGACCCGTGCGAGCCGTGACGCCGACGCCCCCGACACCGGGGCCGACCTCCTCGCCGAGGTGGAGGACCAGGTGCGTGCGTGGCTCGACGCGGCCGCCACCAAGCCGGTCCATCCCGCGGCCAAGCGCCTGGCCGCCGTGCTCGAGGACCCGCGCGGGCTGGAGTTCACCGTCGGCTTCGTCGATCGCGTCGTGCGGCCCGAGGACCTCGCCGTCGCCGCCACCGCGCTGCGCGAGCTGGTCGCGATCACTCCGTCCTTCCTGCCGCTGTACCAGCGGCTCGCGCTGCGGCTCGGCGCCGCGCTCTCCCTCGTCGCGCCCTGGCTCGTCATCCCGATCGCGCGCCGGGTGCTGCGCCGGATGGTCGGCCACCTCCTCATCGACGCCACCGACGCCAGGCTCGGCCGCGCCATCGCCCGGATCCGCCGGCGTGGGGTGAGGCTCAACGTCAACCTGCTCGGCGAGGCGGTGCTCGGCGAGGCCGAGGCCAACCGGCGCCTGGAGGGCACCCGTCGCCTGCTCGAGCGCCCGGACGTCGACTACGTGTCGATCAAGGTCTCCTCGCCGGTCGCGCCGCACTCGCCGTGGTCCTACGACCAGGCCGTCGACCACGTCGTCGAGCGACTCCTCCCGCTCTACCGGTACGCCGCCACCTCGGCGTCCCGCGGGGCTCCGAAGTTCATCAACCTGGACATGGAGGAGTACCACGACCTCGACATCACGATCGACGTCTTCACCCGGATCCTCGACCGGGAGGAGCTGCTCGGCCTCGAGGCGGGCATCGTGCTGCAGGCCTACCTGCCCGACGCGATGGGCGCGATGATCCGGCTCCAGGAGTGGTCGGCCGCTCGCCGGGCGCGCGGTGGCGCGCCGATCAAGGTGCGTCTGGTCAAGGGCGCCAACCTCCCGATGGAGCGGGTGCAGGCCTCCCTCATGGGCTGGCCGCTGGCCACCTGGGGCTCGAAGCAGGAGTCGGACACGTCGTACAAGAACGTGCTCGCCTACGCGCTCACCCCCGAGCGGGCCGCCAACGTCCGGATGGGCGTCGCGGGACACAACCTCTTCGACATCGCCTACGCCTGGATCCTCTCCGGCCGTCGCGGGGTCCGGGACGCGGTGGAGTTCGAGATGCTGCTCGGCATGGCCGAGGGCCAGGCCGAGGCGGTTCGCGAGACCATCGCCGCCGAGGGGGTCGGACTGCTGCTCTACGTGCCGGTCGTCCACCCCGACGACTTCGACGTCGCCATCGCCTACCTCGTCCGCCGCCTCGAGGAGGGCGCGTCGCAGGACAACTTCATGTCGGCCGTCTTCGACATCCACGCCGACACCGCGCTCTACCGCCGCGAGCGCGACCGCTTCGCCGCGTCGCTCGCGGCCTGCTCGGACGCCGTGCCCCCGCCCAACCGCACCCAGGACCGCCGTCTTCCGGTCGGCGAGGCGCTCCCGGCGCCGTTCGCCAACACCCCCGACACCGACCCGTCGCTGCCGGGCAACCGCGCCTGGGGACGCGACGTCATCGGCCGGATCGCGACGTCGACGCTGGGCGAGGACCTCGTCCGCGCGTACGCCGTCGACGCGGTCGCCCGGGTCGAGGAGCTCCTCGACGAGGCCGCTGC
>NZ_JASGDD010000184.1:0-4009 GCF_047607365.1 Nocardioides sp.
CCGCGGCTGCGCCGCCGCGGCGCGCGGGGGCCCCGCGACCGGAGCGCGTCGAGGACGGCCGGCTGGCCGAGGACGATGCCACCGAGGACCAGCGCCATCCCGGCACCCTGCGCGAGGCCGAACGACTCCCCGGCCAGCACCACGCCGATGATCGTCCCGGCCACCGGGTTGAGCAGGCCGATCAGCGCGACGGCGGCGGCCGGCAGGGTGCGCAGGCCACGGAACCACACGACGTACGCCGTCACCGTGCCGATCCCGCCGAGGTAGAGGAAGCCGCCGACCTCGCGCAGGCCCATCGCGGGCGGCGCGCCCTCGGCGAGCAGCGCGACGGGCGCGAGCACGAGCCCGCCGAAGACGAGCTGCCAGGCGGTGAAGGTCGGCAGCGACACCGGCGGCCGCCAGCGCTTGACCAGGATGAAGCCGAGCGAGGAGCAGAGCACGGCCGCGACCGCGGCGGCCACCCCGAGCAGGTCCACGACGACGCCGCCGTCGAGGACCAACAGCGCCACCCCGCCGACACCGACGACGGCCGCGGCGAGCGAGGCGCGAGCGGGTCGCTCGGCGACCATGGCCCACGCGAGGAGCATGATCACCAGGGGCGAGGTGGCGGTGAGCGTCGACGCGAGCCCGCCCGGCAGCCGGTAGGCGGCGACGAAGACGAGCACGAAGAACGCGCCGACGTTGAGCATCCCGAGCAGCGCCGTGCGCAGCCACCAGCCGCGCGGCAGGAGCCCGGGAGCGAGGGCCAGCAGCAGGAGGCCGAACGGCAGCGCGCGCACCGCCGCGCCGAAGAGGGGCCGGTCGGGCGGGAGGTAGTGGGCCGTGACGTAGTACCCCGAGCCCCACGCCAGCGGGGCGATCGCCGTCGCAGCGGCCACTTTAACTTCCATGGAAACTAAATTAGCTTCCACGTAAGATATCTTCAAGACCGTGACCGACCATGTCGCCCGCGTGATGGACCAGTGGCGTGAGCAGCGACCGGACCTCGACACCTCGCCGCAGGCCGTGATCGCCCGCCTCCACCGCGTCGCCGCGCGGCTCACCGAGGAGCTCGTCGAGGTCTACGCGCAGTTCGGTCTGGGCGAGGGCGAGTTCGACATCCTGGCGACGCTGCGCAGACAGGGGCCGCCGTACGCGCTCACGCCGTCGGAGCTGGGCACGCAGTCGATGGTCAGCTCCGGCGCGATCACCAAGCGACTGGACCGCTGCGAGCGCCAGGGATGGGTGAGCCGGACCGCGAGTCCTGCGGACGCGCGCAGCCGGGTGGTCCGGCTCACTCCCGCCGGGCGGCGGCTGATCGACAGGGCGTTCACCGCCCACATCGCCAACGAGCACCGTCTCCTGGAGGCGCTGTCGGGGAAGGAGCGTCAGGCGCTGGCCTCGGCGCTCGCCACCTGGGCGGAGCTCCTCGGGCTCTGAGCGAGCGATCCCGGGAGCAGGAACGACAGCAGCGTCGCCAGGCCCACGAAGCCGACGGTCCACCAGAACGCGATCTGGAAGCCGTGCACCGCGCCGGACTCTCCGGTCACGGCGGCCTCGAGGATGACGGCGAGGATCGCGGTGCCGAAGGAGCCGCCGAGCTGCTGGGCGACGCGGGTGAAGACCGACGCGTCCGGCATCTCGTGCCGCTCGAGGCCGAGGAAGGCCACGCTCATCAGCGGCGTGAACGCCATCCCGAGCCCGAGGCCGCGCACCAGCAGCACGAGCATCAGCCACCACAGCGGCGTGTCGGCGCCGGCGAACGCGAACGGGACCGTCGCGACGGTGAGGATGCCGAAGCCGAGCAGCGCAGCGATCCTGGGACCGACGTCGTCGGTGAGGCGGCCGCCGAAGGAGCGGGAGAGCAGCGTGCCGACGCCCTGCGGGATGAGCAGCAGGCCGGCGTCGAGCGCGGTGTAGTCGCGCAGGTCCTGGAAGTAGAGCGGCAGGATCAGCATCGATCCGTAGAGCGCCGCGCCGGTGAGGAGCAGCAGCCCCGTGCCAAGGGCGAGGGGGCGGTGCGCGAGAAGCCGTACGTCGAGCAGCGCCCGGCCGCGCCGCGGCAGTGCCCACGCCGCGAACGCCCCGACGAGCACGAGCCCGGCGATCGCCGGCAGGAGCACGTCCGTGCGGCCGAAGCCCCCGTCCTTGCTCACGTTGGAGAGGCCGAAGAGGATCGCCACCACGCCCGGCGTCAGGAGGCCGAAGCCGACGCCGTCGAACGCCGGCCGCGGCGAGCCCGGCGCGGGCCGGTCCGGGTCGAGGATCCGCCAGGCGGACCAGATGCCGATCAGGCAGATCGGCACGTTGACGAGGAAGAGCCAGCGCCAGTCCAGCCAGGTGAGGATGACGCCGCCGATGACCGGGCCGAGGATCGGGCCCAGCGAGGCGGGCAGCCCGACGATCGACATCAGCCGGCCGAGGCTCTGACCGTGGGCCGCCTGCATGAGCAGCGTGGTCATGAGCGGCATCATGATGCCGCCGCCGAGGCCCTGCACGATCCGGAAGGCGATCAGGCTCTGCGCGTCCCAGGCGGTGGCGCAGAGCACCGAGCCGAGGAGGAAGAGCACGATGCTCGCGATCCACAGCCGCTTCCCGCCGAGCCGCGCCTGGAGCCAGCTCGTCGCGGGGATGGCGACGAACATGGCGAGCAGGTAGCCGGTGGAGACCCACTGGATCGTCGAGACGCCGGCGTCGAGATCGGTGCCGAGGTCGTGGATCGCCACCGAGACGATCGTGGTGTCGAAGATGACCGCGATGATGCCGGCGATCAGCGCCAGGGACACTCGGATGACATGCGGGTCGAGCTTGGCCTGAGGCTCCTTAGATACGCTCACGTATCCAAGTTACGACGTCGGGTTAAGATACGCAAATGGATCTTGAGGCGGCTCCGCGGCGCCGGCGGGGCAAGGAGCTCGAGGCGGCGCTGCTCGACGCCGCGTGGGCCGAGCTGGCCGAGCACGGCTATGCCGCCTTCACCTACGACGGCGTGGCGAGGCGGGCCGGGACCAGCCGTCCGGTGCTCTACCGCCGCTGGCCGACCAAGCCGGACCTCCTCAAGGCCACGATCCGCCACTACGCCGACCAGCAGTCGATCGACCCGCGCGACACCGGATCCCTCCGCGGTGACGTGATCTGGCTGCTCTCGCAGATGAGCGTGGAGCGCGCCGGCATGATGACGCTGATCATGACCAACCTCGGCGGCTACTTCGAGGAGACCGGCGAGACCTTCGCCGACATCCGCGCACACTTGAAGCAGGGGCGTGCGAGCGTCATGACCGAGGTCGTCGAGCGCGCCGTCGCGCGGGGCGAGATCGACCCGGCGAGGTTGACCGACCGGATCGTGCACCTGCCGTTCGACCTGATCCGCAACGAGCTGATGATGACGCTGCGACCGGTCCCCCGGAAGACCGTCGAGGAGATCGTCGACACCATCTTCCTCCCCCTCGTGCGGCCTTGAGCCCTGGCCGCGATCGCGCATTTGTGCGATGACACGCCGAGGCCGAGCCGCGCACACGGGGTGTCATCGCACAAATGCGGGATGGTGGCCCAGTCAGGTCAGGCGAGCGCCGCCGCGGCACGGGCGCGCCTGGCGGCGACCCGGCGGGCCTCCTTGCGGATCGCCTTGCGCAGGCCGGTGACCCGGCCGTAGAAGACCCTCGTCCAGATGTGGGCCCTGGTCACGCTGCGGCCCGAGTAGGGCGCGTGCCAGAGGCGGTGAGCGCCGGCGTAGATGCCCACGTGGTAGACGTGGCCGCCGGAGCTGAAGAAGACGAGGTCGCCCTTCCGCGGGTGGCTGACGCGCCGGGTGTGGCCGACCTGGGCCGCCGAGCTGTGCGGCAGGCTCACGCCGAGGCGGCGGAAGACCCAGCGGGTGTAGCCGGAGCAGTCGAAGCCACCGGCGCCGGTCCCGCCATAGCGGTACGGCGTCCCGCGACGCGACGCCGCGACGCGCAGGATCCGGCGCTGGACGATCCGGGTCGCCGCGGCCCTGACCGACAGCGTCCGGTGGCGCGTCGCCGCCGTCCGG
>NZ_JASGDD010000185.1:0-5243 GCF_047607365.1 Nocardioides sp.
CCGTCCGGCGCGGTCACCGCGTCCATATGGTTCCACGTCCCGTTCGCATTCCGGGTGTGGTAGATGAGCTTGGAATATTGCGGCGAGCCGGTCGGGCCCCGCCCGGAGCCCGCCGCCGTGCCCGAGACCTTCGTGGACGACGTACGCGCGGCGCTGTACGCCTCGAAGGTGGTGGCCTACGCGCAGGGCTTCGACCTGATCGTGGCGGGCGCGAAGGAGTACGACTGGGACATCGACCTCGGTGCGCTGGCGCGGATCTGGCGGGCGGGGTGCATCATCCGGGCGCGGTTCCTCAACCGGATCGTCGACGCCTACGCGGCCGACCCCTCGCTGCCGACGCTGCTGGTCGATCCCTCCTTCGCCGACGCCATCGCCCAGGGGGAAGCGGCCTGGCGCCGGATCGTCGGCATCGCCGCCGCGTCGGCGGTGCCCGCGCCGGGCTTCTCCTCCGCCCTGGCCTACTTCGACTCGCTGGCCTCCGAGCGGCTCCCCGCGGCGCTCATCCAGGGGCAGCGCGACTTCTTCGGCGCCCACACCTATCGCCGGATCGACCGCGACGGCGTCTTCCACACGCTCTGGTCGGGCGACCGCGGCGAGATCGCCACGGAGCCGTCCACCCACTGAGTTTCACGCGGGCGCACCCGGGCGGTGCGTCGTCGTTCTCGCGGCGTTCGCCTCGGCGAGGTCTACTCACCCTCAGTCCGAAGCCGCCTCTCGGGGCGTCCGACATCGAGACGTGAGGCGTGAGATGAAGCTGGTCGTGCAGATCCCGTGCCTCAACGAGGAGGAGACGCTGCCGTCGGTCCTCGCCACGATCCCGAGGTCCATCCCCGGCATCGACGAGATCGTCGTCCTCGTGATCGACGACGGCTGCTCCGACCGGACCGTCGAGGTCGCCCGGGAGCACGGCGTGACGGAGTTCGTGCACCACGCCCGCAACCAGGGGCTCGGCCGCTCCTTCCACGACGGCGTCGCCCGGGCGCTGGAGATCGGCGCGGACATCGTGGTCAACACCGACGGCGACAACCAGTACCCCCAGGAGCGGATCGGCGACCTCGTCCAGCCCATCGTCCAGGGACGCGCCGACATCGTCATCGCCGACCGGCAGGTGCACCTGGTGGAGCACTTCTCACCGCTGAAGAAGCGGTTGCAGCGGGTGGGCAGCGTGGCGGTCAACCGGGCCGCCGGCGTACGCCTCCCGGACGCGGCCAGCGGCTTCCGGGCCTACTCGCGGGAGAGCCTGATGCTGCTCAACACCGTGACGCGGTTCAGCTACTGCATGGAGACGATCATCCAGGCGGGCAACAAGAACCTGCTGATCGCCAGCGTCCCCGTCCTGACGAACGCCAAGACCCGCGAGTCGCGCCTGTTCCGCTCGATGCCCGAGCACGTCGCCAAGTCCGCGGCGGCGATCATCCGCTCGTTCATCATGTACAAGCCGTACGTCGTCTTCGCCTGGCTGACAGCCTTCTTCGCCGTTCTCGGGCTGGCTCCGTTCGCCCGCTACGCGGTGCTGTGGGCGGCCGACAACGAGAGCGGCCACCTCCAGTCCCTGCTGGTGGGATCGCTGCTGCTGATCGTCGCGGTGCTGTCGCTGATGCTCGGCGTCATCTCCGACCTGATCCGCACGAACCGGGTGCTCATCGAGCACAACCTCGAGCACACCAAGCGGATGCGCTTCGGGATGTCGCGCGAGGAGATCCTCGCGATGCAGGGGCTCGCCCCGATGACGTTCGAGCGGCTCGAATCGGGCCGGCACTGAGCGCCGGGACGGTTCCGGAGGCCCGCGCCGGCGTACGGCGGCGCGGCCTGTCGCAGCTGGTCGTCGCGCTCCTCGTCGTGGCGGCCGGTGCCGTCCTGGTGTGGCGCCGCGGCGACGAGCTCGGGCGCGCGCTCGACCAGGTCTCCCTGACGCGCCTGGAGGTGGCCGGCGCCCTGGCCGTCGCCGGCACGATCCTCATCCAGCTCGTGTGGAGCGCGCTGCTGCGCGGCCTCGGGGCCGAGCCGGCGCGACGCGACGCGGCCTCGGTCTTCTTCGTCAGCCAGCTGGGGAAGTACGTCCCCGGGTCGGTCTGGCCGGTGGTCGCGCAGATGCAGTTCGGCGTGCGCTGGCGGGTGCCCCGAGCCGTCATGCTCGCGGCGAACGTCCTGCTCCTCGGCATGGTCACGGCGAGCGGGCTCGCCGTCGGCGCCGTGCTGCTGCCCTGGTCGAGTCCCGACGGCCTGCGGCGCTACTGGTGGCTGCTGCTCCTCCTCCTGCCGCTCGCCGCGGGCCTCCACCCGCGGACCGTCCCGGCCGTCCTCGACCGCCTGCTGCGGCGCCTGGGACGTGACCCGCTTCCCGTGCGGCCCGGACTCGGGTCACTGGCCGCCTCGGCCGGCTGGGCTCTCCTGGCCTGGCTCGTCCTCGGCCTGCACGTGGCGGTCCTCGCCGGCGCCTTCGGTCACGTCGGGGTGCGGGAGCTCGCCGCGTTCGCAGGCGGTATGGGCCTGGCCTGGGCCGCCGGGCTCGCCTTCATCCCCGCACCGGCCGGGGCGGGCGTCCGCGACGCCGTCCTCGTGCTCACCCTGAGCCCGATGACGGGTACGACGGGTGCGCTGACCGTCGCCCTCGCCTCGCGTGCCCTGCTGCTGGTCGCCGACGTCCTGCTGGCGGCCGTGGGCGCCCTCGCCCGACCGGTCGGCCGCGTCGGCCCCGTCAGCCCCTCGTGAGCACCGAGGTCTGCTCGGGATAGGGGAGTGTCGGGGTGAGGCCGCGGAAGACCCGCTCGCGCAGGCCCGAGGCCTCGATGGCGACGCGGTAGCGGTGCCGGCGACTGTTGTCGAAGACAACGATGCCGCCGCCGGCCAGTCGTGTCCCCGCCGCGGCCAGGCAGGCCTCCCGGGCACGGCCGTCGATCACGATCAGGTCGAAGTCGCCCGGGACGTCGTCGATGGCGGCGACGTACCCGGCGAAGTCCAGCCCGGCGTGGCCCTCCTTCCGCGACCCGACCACCGGACGGTCGCTGGGCACCGGCTCGATGATCCGCAGGTCGACGTTCCCGAGCCGATCCAGCTCGGTGCGCATGGTCTCGCCGAACCCGCGGTGGTGCTCGACGCTGTGCACCTCACCGGCGCGGCGCGAGAGCCAGACCGTCGAGGCGCCCGAGCCGTACTCGAAGACCCGGACCGGACGCTCGCGGCCCGCCAGCCAGCCGTCGACGAACCCGGTGGCGTCGTACGTCCACCAGGGCACGTCGAGCCGGGCCATCGCCACCGAGTCGTAGACCCGGGTCAGGCTGTGCGCCCAGTGCCGGGCGCGCCGGCCCACCGGCGGCGGCTCGTCCCGGGCCAGGCCGGTGCGGGCGAGGCCGCGTCCCAGGGACCTCATCGAGCCGGCGTACGCCTGCTTGGTGACGGCGAGCGGGGAGCGGCCGGAGGTGGACATGGGCGCACTGTCCCACGGGTCAGAGGAACGGGCGCAGCGGGGAGAGGACGATCTCGGTGAACTTGCGGTGTACGTCGCGGGCCAGCCACTCGCCGGTGGTCAGCTCGAGGGAGTTCGACTCGTCGGTGGCGAAGACCCGCTCCAGCACCTGGGCGAAGTCGTCGTCGATGATCTCGACGTTGATCTCGTAGTTGCCGGTGAGGCTGATGCGGTCGATGTTGGCCGTGCCGACCGTCGCCCACGAGCCGTCCACCGTGCAGGTCTTGGCGTGGATCATCGCCCCGCTGAACCGGAAGATCCGCACGCCCGCGTCGAGCAGCTGGGAGAAGTAGCCGCGGGCGATCCAGTCGGTCGCGACGTGGTTGGACTTCAGCGGGATCAGGATCCGCACGTCCACGCCGCGCCCGGCCGCGCTCTTGAGTGCGTCGACGAAGTCCTGGTCGGGGAGGAAGTACGCCGTGGTGAGGTAGATGTTCTCCGAGGCACGGTTGATCGCCTCGAGGTAGACCCCCCGGATGGGGAACATCCACAGCCGCGGCACGTTCCGATGGATCCGGATCCGCGGCTCCCACTCGGCGGTGGTCTCCAGCAGCATCGGGCGCTGGTTCTCACGCTGGCGCTTGTTGCGGTTGAGGTTCCAGAAGTCGGCGAAGGCCCGCTTGAGGTCCCAGACGCCGATCCCCGTGATCCGGATGTGGGTGTCGCGCCACTCGGTCGCGTAGAGGCCGCCGATGTTGTAGCCGCCGACGAAGCCCACCTTCTCGTCCACCACGAGGATCTTCCGGTGGTCGCGGCCGTAGCGCGCGATGTCGAAGAAGCGCCACCCGGCCGGGTAGAGCGGGAAGCGCAGCACCTTGATCGTCGGAGGGAACCGCTTGAACCGCTTCGGCACGACGAGGTTCGCGAAGCCGTCGTAGATGACGTGCACATCGACCCCGCGGTCGGCCGCGTCGATCAGCGCCTGCTTGAACCGCTCGCCGAGGGCGTCGCCCTTCCAGATGAAGGTCTCGAGGAGCACCTGCGTCCGTGCCCCCTCGATCGCGGCGAGCATGTCCTCGTAGAGGTCGGCGCCGAAGGTGTACGTCGTCACCTCGCCGTCGCCGAGCGGCGTCCGGACCGGCGGCAGCGTGGGGAAGGGCTTCGCCCTCCGCCCACGGCTGCGATACCCGTCGACCAGGCTCATCACGACCGCGAGGGCGGCCGGCACGCCGAAGACGACGAGCAGGGTCCGGCGTACCCACGTCCAGACCGTGCCGCTGATCACGGTTTCACCCTAACGGCACCCCTCACGGCTTCGGTCGCGCCGGCCCTTCCGGTCGCGTTGGCGGTTCCTTATGCTGGGCGACCATGCGACGTGCGGCGGGATCGCTCATCTCGCTGGCCCTGGGGCTCGGCACCCTGACCGTGGCCGGCGGCGCTCCCGCGTCCGCGGCGACACCGGAGACCGTCACCTTCCTCTCCACCGGCACGGAGCAGACCTTCACGGTCCCCGCGGGGGTGACCACCGTCCACGCGAGCGCCGTCGGCGGACGTGGCGACGCCGGCGCGTACGGCGGAGGTGCCGGCGGGTACGGCGCCTCGGTAAGCGCCGATCTCTCCGTCACCCCGGGGCAGGTCCTCTACATCGAGGTCGGCGGGAACGGCCAGGGCGTCACCGGCGGGTTCAACGGCGGCGGCGCGGGCGGCACGGGTGTCGACAACGGTGGCGGCGGCGGGGGTGCCTCCGACATCCGGCTCGCTCCGCGTGCCGCGGGCACCTCGCTCGGCCTGCGCGTCCTCGTCGCCGCGGGCGGCGGCGGTGGCGGGGCAGGCAACC
>NZ_JASGDD010000186.1:0-18686 GCF_047607365.1 Nocardioides sp.
CCCCCGAGTGGGGGGCAGGGGAGGCCCCACTCGGGGGCAGGGGAGGCCCCACTCGGCTATCTGGGGACGGTGTAGCGGACGAAGCTCGGCACGACGAGCGCCGCGATCACCACGCCGATGACGACGAGGATCCCGCCGCCCGCGGCGGTCGCGGAGACCCCGATGCCGGCGGCCACGCCGCCGTGGAGGGTGTCGGAGATGCGCGGGCCACCGCCGACGACCACGGTGAAGACCCCCTGGAGCCGGCCGCGCACCGAGTCGTCGGCCGCGCTCTGCAGGATCGAGGTGCGCATCGCGGCGGAGAACATGTCGGCCGCGCCGGCCACGGCGAGCGCGATCAGGGCGATCGCGAGCATCACGACCCAGCCGTGCTCGCCCGTGTGCGGGGCGAGCCAGTCGGCGACGCCGTAGACCGTGACGCCCAGCCCCCAGACCACGATGCACCAGACCACCGCGAGGCCCTGCCGGCGCACGCGCGAGAGCCAGCCTCCCAGCACGCCGCCGATGACGGCACCGGCCGGGATCGCGGCGAAGAGCAGCGCGAACGCGATGCCACCGTCGACCGGGCCGTGGAAGTGGGTGTGCGCCTGCTCGGGGAAGAGCGCGCGCGGCATCCCGAAGACCATCGCGATGATGTCGACCAGGAAGCTCATCAGGAGGATCGGCTGCCCCTTGAGGTAGACGAGGCCGTCGATCACCGACTTGATGCCGGGCACCTGCACGTCGCCCTCGACCGGCAGCTTGGGCAGCCGCACGACGGCGTACAGGATCGCGAAGAGGGCGAGGGTGTCGAGGGCGTAGAGCAGTGGGAAGCCCGTGATCGGGATCAGCACGCCGGCGACGAGCGGGCCGGCGATCGCACCGGCCTGGAAGACCGTGTAGTGCAGCGAGTTGGCCGCCGGCAGCACCTCCTTGTCCAGGATCCGCGGCAGGATCGCGGCGCGGGTGGGGGCGTCGACGGCGAAGAACGACTGCTGCACGGCGAAGAGGGTGAGCAGCAGCCACGGGTTCTCGTTGCCCGCGAGCGCCTGGAGGAAGAACAGCGCCGAGCAGACGATGAGCCCGATGCTCGTGATCCGCACGATCGTGCGGCGGTCGAAGGCGTCCGAGAGGGCGCCGCCGTACAGGCCGAAGACGATGAGGGGGACCAGCCCGAAGACACCCGTCAGACCGACGTACGCCGTCGAGCCGGTGTCGGCGTAGATCTGGGCCGGCACCGCGACGATCGTCAGCTGGGCGCCGACGACCGTGATCATCTCGGCGAACCACAGCCGGCGGAAGTAGGGGTTCTGCAGCGGCCGGGTGTCGGCGAGGAGGTCCTTGAGTGCCATGGCTCCGGAGAATTTACTTGGCCCCGGCCTGTCGGATCCTGGTGGCCCCGTTCGTGGAGATGGTGGAGGGTGGTCACCGGACCGCCCCGGACACGAGGAGCCGAGATGGCGCAGTACCTGATCGGCGTGGTGGGCGAGCCCGACTACGCCACGCTCACCAACGCCGACCTGCAGCAGATCATGGAGGACGTCGACGTCGTCCTCGCCGACCTCCGGGCGGAGGGCGTCTTCGTCTTCGCGGGCGGGCTCGGCCGGGACGACACCGCATCCGTGGTCGACGCGACCACGGGGGAGACGGTGGTCACCGACGGGCCTTTCACCGAGTCGAAGGAGACGATGGGAGGCTTCACGATCGTCGAGGCGCCCGACCTCGCCACGGCCCAGAAGTGGGCGGCGCGCTTCTCGGCCGCGTGCCGCTGCCCGCAGGAGGTCCGCCCGATCGTCGGGCCGCCCGAGGTCGACGGGGAGGAGGGCTGAGATGGCGCAGTACCTCCTCTCCGTGCACGGCCCCGAGTCGGACTACGACCCGGCGGCCGGCAGGTTCGGCTCCTACTCCTCGCAAGCCGAGGCCGAGGCGGCGATGGCGGCCACCGGGGCGTTCAACCAGCGGATCATCGACGAGGGCTACTTCGTCTTCGCCGGCGGCCTGGTCTCCGCCTCGCACGCCACCGTGGTCGACGGCACGGGCGACAGGCCCGTGCTGACCGACGGCCCCTACCTCGAGACGCGCGAGCACATCGGCGGCTTCTGGGTGATCGAGGCCCCCGACCTCGACGTCGCGCTGAGGCTCGCAGCCGAGGGCTCGCACGCCTGCCGCGGCAAGGTCGAGGTCCGACCGTTCCAGTCCTGATCCGATCACGCCGGTGAGCAGTCTCGACGCCGTCTTCCGCGAGGAGTACGGCCGGGTGGTCGCCTCGCTGGCGCGCCGCTTCGGTGATCTCGACATCGCCGAGGAGGCGGCCGGCGAGGCCCTCGTCGTCGCCGCCGAGAGGTGGCCGGCCGACGGCGTTCCCCCGAATCCGGGCGGGTGGCTGACCACCACCGCGACCCGGCGGGCGCTCGACCGGCTGCGGCGGGAGTCGCAGCGGGACGCGAAGGAGGGTGCCGCGATGATGATCGAGGACACGACGCCGCACGAGCCGGTCGGCGTGGTGGAGGACGACCGGCTGCGGCTGATCTTCACCTGCTGCCACCCGGCGCTCGCGGCCGAGGCCCGCCTGGCCCTGACGCTGCGCCTGCTCGGCGGCCTCACCGTCGCGGAGATCGCCCGCGCCCTGCTCTCAAGCGAGGCGGCGGTCGGGCAGCGGATCACCCGGGCGAAGGCGAAGATCAAGGCGGCGGGCATCCCCTATCGCGTGCCGGAGGCCGCCGACCTCCCCGACCGGCTCGCGACCGTCCTGGCCGTGGTCTACCTCATCTTCAACGAGGGCTATCTCGCCACCGCCGGCGAGGAGGCCGTACGGGCCGAGCTCATCGGCGAGGCGATCCGGCTGGCACGCGTGCTGCGCGCCCTGCTTCCGGGCGAGCCCGAGGCGACCGGGCTGCTCGCCCTCATGCTCCTCACCGACGCCCGGCGCTCCTCGCGTCTCGCCGGCGGGGAGCTGGTCACGCTGGCCGACCAGGATCGCGGCGGCTGGTCCCGGCCGCTCATCGCGGAGGGCGTCTCGCTGGTGCGCGAGTGCCTGGCCGTCTCGCGCCCCGGGCCGTATCAGATCCAGGCGGCGATCAACGCGGTCCACGTGTCGGCGCCGAGCTTCGCCGACACGGACTGGAGCCAGGTCGTCGCGCTCTACGACCAGTGGATGCGGATCGCGCCGACGCCGGTCGTGGCGCTCAACCGGGCCGTGGCCGTCGCGGAGCTCGACGGGCCGGCGGTGGGGCTCGCGCTGGTCGACGCGACCGGGCTGACGTCGTACGACGCCTGGCACGCGAGCCGCGCCGAGCTGCTCCGCCGCCTGGGCCGCAGCGAGGACGCGGCCGCCGCCTACGACGCCGCGATCGCGCTGAGCGGCAACCCGGCCCAGCGCGCGCACCTGCAGCGCCGGCGCGACCAGCTTGTCGGAGGCGCTGGCTAGTCTCATGACATGCCACTGGAGCCGCTGAGCCTGCCCCCCGCCGAGGAGATCCGCGAGTGGATCGACGCCCGCGCCGCAGCCGGGCTCGCGCGTGCCACCGAGATCGCCGACGGCCTGCGCGCGGCGTCGCCCAGCGGCGAGAGCGACGCGCTCGCGGTGCTCGGCGCGTGGAACGAGCTCGAGACGGCCCTGTCCAACATCGGGGGCGCGGCGTCGCTGCTCTCCTCGGTGCACCCCGACGAGGCCACTCGCGAGGCCTGCGAGGGACATCTGGTCGCGGTGCAGAAGCTGGCCACCTCGCTCAACCAGGACCCGGCGCTCTACGCGGCGTTCTCGGGGCTGCCCACGGACCAGACCGAGGGGCTCGACGAGGTCGACGCGCGCTATCTCGAGCGGGTGCTGCGCGACTTCCGCCGCGCGGGCGTCGACCAGCCCGACGAGGTGCGCGCGAGGGTCGCGGAGCTGACCGAGCGGACCACCACCCTCGACATCGAGTTCAGCCGGATCCTGCGCGACGACGTCCGCACGATCCGGGTCGAGCCGTCCCGTCTCGACGGGCTGCCGGCCGACTGGATCGAGGCGCACCCCGTCGGCGAGGACGGGCTGGTGGCGATCACGACCGACTATCCCGACGCGTTCCCGCTGCGGACCTTCGCGACCGACCGCGCGCTGCGGCTGGAGATGGTCACGACGATGCAGAACAAGGGCTACCCGACGACCGAGCCGGTGCTCCGGGAGCTCTTCGCCAAGCGCCACGAGCTGGCCACGCTCCTCGGCTACGCCGACTGGCCGTCGTACGACGCCGAGGTGAAGATGATCGGCGACGGCGGCGCCATCCCGGAGTTCATCGACAAGATCGCGGCCGCGTCGGAGGAGGCGATGCGACGGGACGTGGCGGTGCTGTTCGAGCGGCTGCGGGCCGACGTCCCGGAGGCGCCCGAGCTGACCGCGGCCGACACCGCCTTCTACTCCGAGGTGATCCGCCGCGAGCGGTTCGACGTCGACGCGCAGGTCGTGCGGCGCTACTTCGACTTCGGCAAGGTGCGAGCCGGGCTGCTCGACGTGACCGGGCGGCTGTTCGGGCTGAGCTACGCGGAGGTGGCGGACGCCGCGGTGTGGCACCCCGACGTGACGTCGTACGACGTCGCGCTGGTGGACGGCGGCGAGCGGCTCGGCCGGATCTACCTCGACCTCCACCCACGCGAGGGGAAGTACAAGCACGCGGCCCAGTTCACGCTCGTCGACGGGGTCGAGGGAGTGCAGGAGCCGGAGGGCGTGCTGGTCTGCAACTTCCCGCGCGGGCTGATGGAGCACGACGACGTCGTCACCCTCTTCCACGAGTTCGGCCACCTGCTGCACCACCTGGTGGGCGGGCACTCCCGCCGACAGCGCTTCTCCGGCGTCGCGACCGAGTGGGACTTCGTCGAGGCGCCGTCGCAGATGCTCGAGGAGTGGGCGTGGGACGCCGTCGTGCTCGGCTCGTTCGCGACCGACGCGGCCGGGGAGCCGATCCCCGCCGAGCTGGTGGAGAAGATGCGGGCCGGCGAGGAGTTCGGCAAGGGGATCCAGGCGCGCCAGCAGATGTTCTACGCCGCGATCTCCTACTGGTTCCACGCGCTGCGGCCCGACGACCTCACCGCGACGATGGTGGAGCTGCAGGATCGCTACGCGCCGACGCGGTGGATCGAGGGGACGCACTTCTTCGCCGACTTCGGCCATCTGGGCGGCTACTCGTCGGCCTACTACACCTACATGTGGTCGCTGGTGATCGCGAAGGACCTCTTCTCGGCGTTCGACCCGGCCGACCTGTTCGACGCCGAGGTGGCCGGGCGGTACCGCGACCTGGTGCTGGGCCGGGGCGGGGAGAAGGACGCCGCCGACCTGGTCGCCGACTTCCTCGGGAGGCCGTTCAGCTTCGACTCCTACGCGGCCTGGCTCTCCCGCTGACCCCGGCCCTGGCCCCGGGGGCACCGTGACACGTGGGGATCAGGAGGTCGAGCGGTCCAGGCGCGCGAGGCGCTGGCGGAGCAGCTCCACGCGGTGCGCGTTGCCGTGCAGCTCGACGTAGCGCGTGCCGAAGACCGCCAGCAGGGCGTCGTCGAGGCGTCGCACGGCGCCGGGCGGATAGCGGTAGTCCATGCGCTCCGGGATCCGCCAGGCGAGCGTCGGGCGGAGCACGTCTCCGAGCTCGTCGAGCGAGGTGACGCCGAGCTCCAGCAACAGCCCGGAGATCCACTCGTAGTGGTCGGCGCGTGACCAGCCGGCGTCGGCGTACTGCCCGGCGAGGAAGGCGGCGAGCTCGCGCGGCTCCAGGCGCGGGTCGTCGTCGGGCGCGCCGCCGGCCGCGGCCGGGGTGGTGCGCAGGGTGTCGCGGATCGTGGAGAACTCGCGGTCGGCCAGCTCCAGCAGGCCGGCCGCCAGCGTGAAGCGCCGGTCGAAGTCGCTGCGATGCTCCTCGGGGATGGTGCCCTTGTAGCGGATGTCGTGCTCGAACTGGGCCCACGCGTGCTGCAGCACCGTGCGGATCTGGACCTGGACGATGCGGCCGTGGAGCGGTGCGTACGCCGGGTCGGCCTCGCGCTGCGGGTCCAGCCTGACCCACACGTGTCTGCTCGCGTAGCCGAAGCGCCCCTCGTCGGCCGTCTCCTGCCCCAGGTCCCGGTCGTCGACGAGGATCAGCTGGTCGGCCAGCAGCGCGGCGACCAGGTCGACGTCACCCTGGACGTAGGTGATGACCCGGGTGCCGAGCTGGTCGGTGATCTGGGTAAGCGGGTCGGGGTAGAGCAGCGCGCCGTCGGCGCCGCGCCGCGTCGCCTTCTCCGCGAAGCTCGTGATCGACTTCGTCCGGCCGGTCACGGTGAGGTAGTTGATGCCCGACTCGTCGAGGATGCGCTCGAGCAGCGCGATGGCGAGACTCCCCGCACGGCCGAGGTCGTCGTAGCCCGCGGCGTACTCCTCGACGGCGCGCCGGATCGCCGCCGGCATGCGCTCAGTCGACGGCTCGTCCATGGCCGCAGCCTGTCACGTGGCCGCCAGTGCGACGGCGACGGCCGCGCCGAAGGCCGCGTTCGACTTCACCAGCGCGATGTTGGCGGTCAGGGAGGCGCCGCCGGTGAGCTCGACGATCTTCGCGAGGAGGTACGGCGTGATGTCCTTGCCCCGCACGCCCTCGGCGTCCGCGGCGGCAAGGGCCTGGTCGATGATCGCGCCGATCTCGTCGGCCGGGATCTCGTCGGCGACCGGGATCGGGTTGGCGATCACCACGCCGCCCGGCAGGCCCAGTCCTGTGGGGCCGTCCCACTTGGCCGCCAGCACGGCCGCGGTCTCGGCGGGGCCGTCGACGCGCATCGGCGCGGCGAAGCCCGACTCGCGGGAGTAGAAGCTCGGGAACTCGTCGGCCCCGTTGACCAGCACCGGGACGCCCAGGGTCTCCAACGTCTCCAGGGTGAGCCCGATGTCGAGGATCGACTTCACGCCCGCGCTGACGACGGCGACCGAGGTCTGGCCGAGCTCGGTCAGGTCGGCCGAGATGTCGAAGGACGTCGAGGCGCCGCGGTGGACGCCGCCGAGGCCGCCGGTGACGAAGACCCGGATGCCGGCGAGGGCGGCCAGCCGCATGGTGGAGGCGACCGTGGTCGCACCGTGGAGCCTGCGGGCGACGACGTACGGGAGGTCGCGGACGCTCACCTTGGTGACGTCCGGCGCCGAGCCGAGCAGCTCCAGCTCGTCGTCGGAGAGCCCGATCCGCGGAACGCCGTCGAGGATCGCGATCGTCGCCGGGACGGCGCCGCCGTCGCGGACGATCTGCTCGACCTCGCGGGCCATCGCGACGTTGCGCGGGTAGGGCATGCCGTGGCTGATGATCGTCGACTCGAGTGCGACGACCGGCCGGCCCTCGGCGAGCGCGGCGCGGATCTCGTCAGTGAGCTGCAGCATCGGTCGTCTCCTTCATGAGCGTGCTGATCAGAGCGGGGGTGAGGTCCGTGCGGACCGTGTCGGGGCTGGCGACCGTGAGCGCGGCGGCGGCCTGGCCGATCCGCGCGGCCTCCTCGACGCTCGCCCCGGACGCGAGAGCCTGGCAGAAGGCGCCCAGCATGGCATCGCCCGCGCCCGTCACGTCGACGACGTCGACGGAGTACGCCGGCAGGACGGTCGCCCCGTCGGGGCCGACCATCACCGAGCCGGCCGCCCCGAGTCGCACCCACACCCACGTGATGCCGCGCTCGCGCAGCGACTCCGCCGCGGCGATCAGGGCGTCGTCGGTGTCGACCGCCAGCCCGGTCAGCGCGGCCAGCTCGTCGCGGTTCGGCGTGAGGAGGAAGAGACCTGCCCACGCCGGGCCGGCCGAGCGCGCGACTGCCGGTGAGACCGAGCCCGGTGAGGCATCCCGAACCGGTTCGCCAGCAGTCGGCGGGCCGGCGAGGGCCGGGAGGAGGCGGACGGCCTTCGGGACGGAGACGGGGTCGAGGACGACGCGGAGGCCGCTGCCGGCGGCGGCGAGGAGGTGGGCGAGGGCATCGGGGAGGAGGTTGCCGTCGAGGACGACGATCGTGCCGGGCTCGGCGTGCGCGATCACCGCGGCGACGGGGGCCGGGTCGAGCTGCTCGATCGCCGCCATGTCGGCGACGGCGGCGACGAGGTCGCCGGTGGCGTCGAGCAGGGCGGTGTAGGTGCCCGTCGCGGTCGCGGTGCGCTGGACGAGCGCGATGTCGACGCCCGCCTCGGCGGTGGTGCCGAGCAGGTCGTCGCCGAGCGCGTCGGCGCCGACGATCGACACGAGGGAGACCCGGGCACCGAGCCGCGCCGCGACCTCGGCGATGTTGCGGCCCACCCCGCCCGGCGACAGGACGGTCGAGCCGGGATTGGACGTCTCCGGCACCAGCGGGGCGGCCGAGCGGGCCTTGAGGTCGACGTTCGCTCCACCGACCACGAGCACCGCGGACCCAAGCCCCGACTCGACGGTTCCCAGGCCCCACTCGACCGCTCCGAGGCCCGACTCGGCGGTCATGGGCGGCGCAGGCCGTGCTTGGCGGTGAACGACTCGGTCCTCTCGTGATGCTCGGGGATGCACGCGCGGACGAGGTCCCCCAGCGCCCCGGGAGCGTTCTCGAAGGCGCCGATGGAGAGCAGCACGTTGAGCAGCATGCCGTGGGCGATGAACTCCCGCACCTCCTCGTCGCTCCACCCGGTGCGCCGCAGGGTGTCGAAGATGGCGCCCATCCGCTGCCGGGCCGAGTCGCCGATCTCGGGCACCGCGGCCGAGGCGGTGAAGCCGTGCATCATCACCTGCAGCCAGTCCCGGTCGGCCAGCAGGTCGACGTACGCGCCGCCGAGGCGGTGGAAGTCCTCCTCGCTCGCGGGGTCGAAGCCGGCGTCGATGACCGCGCAGAAGCTCTCCTGGATGCGCGCGCACGCACTCGCGAAGACCACGAGGAAGAGGTCGAGCTTCGTGCCGAACATGCGGACGACGTACGGCTGGCTGACGCCTGCCTCCTTGGCCACGGCGTCGGTGCTGGTGCCGGCGTAGCCGCCCGCGGCGAAGGCCCGCGTGGCCGCCGCGACGATCAGCTCCCGGCGCTCCTCGGCAGGCATTCGCACGTTCACGCTTGACATGTTATCAGTCGATTACTTAACGTCATGATCGTTGTTGTAATCATTCGATGCCAACTTATGGAGTCTCGATGACCACCACCCTCACGCCTCCCGCGGCGGGCACGGCACGTGCGCCCCGCACCGTCCCGCTCTGGCTGACGATCCTCGCGGTCAGCCTCCCCATGTTCATGGCCACGCTCGACAACCTCGTGATGACCACCGCGCTGCCGGTGATCCAGGTCGACCTCGGCGCCTCGGTCGGCCAGCTGTCGTGGTTCCTCAACGCCTACACGCTGGCCTTCGCGACCTTCATGCTCCCGGCGGCGACGCTGGGCGACCGGATCGGCCGGCGCCGGGTGATGATCGGCGGGATCGTCGTCTTCACCCTGGCCTCGATCGGCTCGGCGCTCTCGACGAGCTCCGGCACGCTCATCGCGGCGCGGGCCGTCCAGGGCCTGGGGGCGGCCGCGATCATGCCGCTCTCCCTCACCCTCCTCGCGGCGAACGTCTCGGAGAGGATGCGACCCGCCGCCATCGGCATCTGGGGCGGCGTCTCCGGACTCGGCGTCGCCCTCGGTCCGGTCATCGGCGGCGCCGTCGTCGACGGGATCAGCTGGCAGGCGATCTTCTGGATCAACGTCCCGGTCGCGGTCCTCGCGCTCCCGCTGATCCTCGTGACCGTCCGCGAGTCGCGTGGCGTCTGGAGCCGCCTCGACCCGATCGGCACCGCACTCATCGGTGGCGCCGTCTTCGCCGGGATCTGGGGCATCGTGCACGGCAACGACGACGGCTGGACCTCGACCGGCGTGCTGATCCCCTTGGTCCTGGCGGGGCTGCTGCTGCCGGCGTACGTCGTGCACGCCCGCCGCCGCGTGGACGCCGTGCTGCCGCTGCGGCTCTACCGCTCGCGCAGCTTCGCGGTGGCCAACGTCGTCGCGCTCGGCTTCTCGGCGGGCATGTTCGGCGCGGTGTTCCTGCTATCGCAGTACCTCCAGGTGGTCAACGGCTACACCCCGCTCGAGGCCGGCATCCGCACGCTGCCCTGGACCGCCGCGCCGATGGTCGTCGCGCCGCTCGCCGGCGCGTTCTCCTCGCGGATCGGGCTGCGGCCGCTGCTGCTCGTCGGCCTGGCCCTGCAGGCGGGGGCGCTGGTGTGGTTCGCCGCACTGGCCGAGTCGGAGGCGTCGTACGGCGGCTTCGTGCCGCCCCTGGTCATGGCCGGCGTGGGCATGGGGCTGGTGTTCCCGTCGATCTCCAACGCCGTCATGGGCGGGCTGGCCGAGCACGACTTCGCCATCGCGAGCTCGTCGAACTCGACGATCCGCGAGTTCGGGGTGGCGCTCGGCATCGCCCTGCTGACCGCGGTGTTCACCGGCAACGGCGGGACGATCTCGCCCACGGGGTACGACGGTGCCGTCGGCCCCGCGCTGCTCACCGGCGCCGCCGCCGTCGCGATCGGCTTCGTCGCCGCGCTGTTCACCCCGCGCTCCACCGCCAGGGCAGCGGCACGGGCAGACTGAGCGCATGGAGCCCCGCGCGACCGACGCCCTCAGCCTCGCCCTCGACGACCTCCCGCTCGACGCGGACGCGGTCGTCGAGGGCGCGCCGAGCGCGGGGGTCGCGACGCTGCACCAGCTCGGCGGCGCCGAGATCGGGATCTGGGAGCTGACCGCGGGCACGGTCACCGACACCGAGGCCGACGAGGTCTTCGCGGTGATCGCCGGGTCGGGCACGGTGACCTTCGCCGACGGGGAGTCGGTGGCGCTGCGTCCGGGTGTCGTCGTACGGCTGCGGGCCGGAGAGCAGACCCGCTGGACCGTCACCGAGACGCTGCGCAAGGTCTGGGTCGCTCCCTGAGGCGCCACCCGATCGCCACCTGCTGATCGACGCGCCGCCGGACCTGCCCGCGACGCCCCTTCACCGGCAGCTATCTCACCGACAGCCCGGAGAGGTCGGCCGAGAGCGCGGCGCCGAAGAGCCGCACGCAGCGATCGGTCATCGTCGCCGGAGTCTCGTCGGGGTGGTCGAGCCACCAGCCGACGAGGGCGTCGACGATGCTCATCCAGACCCGCACCATCGCGGAGACGTCGCGCGGGTCGTCGTTGCCCGCGAGCCGCATCATCTCGCCGACGCCCTGCTCGGCCAGGCGGGTGATCCGGTCGGTGTAGCGGGCGAGCTCCTCGGTCACCGCCTGATCGCGCGGCAGGGTGGGATCGAAGAAGAGCCGCCAGGTCGACGGCTGCGGCTCGAGCACCGCGAAGAGCCCCTCGAGCGTGAGCAGCGCCCGCTCGAGGCCGACCGCGCCACCGGCGGCGACCCGTTCCATCTCGTCGGCCAGGATGTCGCCCGCCCGATGGAGGCAGGCGGTGAAGAGGCCCTCCTTGGAGCCGAAGTAGGCGTAGACGAGCGGCTTGGAGATGCCTGCCCGCGCCGCGACCTCCGCGACCGAGGTCGCGGCGAAGCCCGTGGCGCCGAAGACGTCGGTGGCGGCGGCGAGGATCTGCTCCTCGCGATCCGCCCGCGGGACGCCCTTGGTTCCGGCCATGCGAGCAGTCTAGACAGACAATTGACTCTGGGGTAACTTACCCGAGAGTCAATTCACGCTGCCTCATCGCAGACGTTGCCGAAGGAGACGACGTTGCACGACCTGCTGGACCCGTGGCACAACCCGGTCACGTACGCGATCCCGGTCTTCCTGCTCTCGATCGTGATCGAGCTCGCCGCCCTGAAGTGGCTCGACCACGACGACACCCTGGTGGCCTCGGCGGGCGACCGCGCCCGGACGGGCTACGAGCGCGTCGACGCGCGGACCTCGATCCTCATGGGCGCCGGCTCGCTGGTCTCGACGATCCTGCTCAAGGCCGCCAGCTTCGTGCTCTACGTCTGGATCTACGAGGAGCTGGCGCCCTTCCACCTGCCCACCGACCTGCCCGGCGCGTGGTGGTCGTGGGCGCTGATGATCCTCGGCGTCGACTTCCTGTACTACTGGCAGCACCGCTTCGTGCACCGCGCCCGCATCGGCTGGGCCGCGCACCAGGCCCACCACTCCAGCGCCTACATGAACTTCGCCACGGCGCTGCGACAGAAGTGGAACCCCTGGTGGGAGCTGGTCTTCTGGCTGCCGCTGCCGTTCCTCGGCGTCTCGCCGCTGGCGATCTACACCGCCTGGGGGATCAACCTCGTCTACCAGTTCTTCGTCCACACCGAGACGATCGACCGGCTCCCGCGCCCGATCGAGTGGGTCTTCAACACCCCGTCGCACCACCGCGTCCACCACGGCTCGGACCCGGAGTACCTCGACAAGAACTACGCCGGCATCCTCATCGTCTGGGACCGCCTGTTCGGCACCTTCACCGCCGAGGTACGCCGTCCCACCTACGGCCTGACGAAGCCGGTGACCACCAGCAACCTGATCAAGCTCGAGTTCGGCGACTACCGCGCGCTGTGGACCGACGTGCGCGGCTCGTCGTCGGCCAAGGAGGCCATCGGCTGGATTTTCGGGCCGCCGGGGTGGGCGCCCGAGGGCAAGGTGCCGACGCCCTCCTCGGCGGTCGCCGCGGTCCCGCCTCCCGCGACGGGCAGCGAGTCCCCGGAGCCGGCCACGCGCTGAGCCTCCTGCGGAGCCGTGCGCGAACGCGTCATGGCTGCCACGCGACGCCGTCTCATCGGTGTCCGGGGGCTCGGCCCCGGCGCGGACGCGAGGAGACAGCCATGCGGATCCACCTTCGGTCGCTGATCGACGCCTGCTCGTCCCTGGCCGGCGGGCTCGCCGACGGCCTGGCGACCTGGCGGGCGCTCCACCGCGAGGCGCATCGTCACTGAGAGCCCGTTCGGACGCGGCACGCTCAGCCGGTGTTGCGCAGTCCCGCCGCGATGCCGTTGACGGTCAGCAGGAGGGCCCGCTGGAGCTCGTCGCTCGGCTCCTCGAGCGCCCGCGTCCGGGAGAGCAGCGAGACCTGGAGCGCATGCAGCGGCGCGAGGTAGGAGTTGCGCAGCTCCAGCGTCCGGCGCAGCACCGGCGCCTCCTCCAGCAGCTCCGCCTGCCCGGTGACCGCAAGGATCTCGGTGACCGTGCGCTCGTGCTCGGCGCGGATGACGTCGAAGACCTGCCGGTGCTCGTCGGGCACCAGCGTGGCGACGTACTCGGCCGCGAGGTCGAGGTCGGTCTTCGCCAGCGTCATCTGGACGTTGGAGCAGAAGGTGCGGAAGAACGCCCACGAGCCGTACATCTCGCGCAGCGTCTCCTCGCGCCCCGCCTCGCGCGCCGCGGCCAGGCCCGAGCCGACGCCGAACCAGCCCGGCACGTTGATCCGCGCCTGGGTCCAGCCGAAGACCCACGGGATGGCGCGCAGGTCGTCGAGGCCGCCGACGCCGCCGGGCCGCTTCGACGGCCGGGAGCCGATGTTGAGCTTCCCGAGCTCGTCGACGGGCGTGGCGGTCACGAAGAAGGGCACCAGCGAGGCGTCCCCCACGAGGCCCTCGTACGCCGTCTGGCCGGCCGACGCGACCAAATCCATGGTCTGGTTCCAGCCCTCGAGGACGTCCGCCGGAAGCAGGGACTTCCGGTGGAGGAGCGACGCCTCGAGCACGGCCGCGAGCGCGCCCTCGAGGTTGTGCCGGCCGAGGCCGGGCAGGGAGTACTTGTCCGAGATGACCTCGCCCTGCTCGGTGATCTTGATCGGCCCCTCGAGGCTGCCGTAGGGCTGGGACATGATCGCCTCGGCGGTCGGGCCGCCACCGCGCCCGACGGAGCCGCCGCGGCCGTGGAAGAGCCGCAGCACCACGCCGTGGTGGCGGGCGACGTCGCGCAGCGCCCGCTGGGCGCGGTGGATCTGCCACTGCGAGGCGGCGATGCCGGCGCCCTTGGAGGAGTCGGAGTAGCCGAGCATGATCTCCTGGACGTCGCCGCGGGCGTGCACGATCCGGCGGTAGGACGGCTCGCTGAGCAGGGCGTCCAGCAGCGGCCCCGCCGACTCGAGCTCGGTGACGGTCTCGAAGAGCGGCGCGAACCCGATCCGAGCGGTCGCCGGCACCTCACCCGATCCCAGGCCGGATCCGGGATCGACGAGCCCGGCCTCGCGGGCGAGGACCACCACGGCGAAGAGGTCGTCGATGTCGTGCGTCATCGACACGATGTAGGTCTCGACGGCCTCGGGGCCGAAGGTGTCGAGCGCGACCCGGATCGTGTCCATCAGGTCGAGGGAGGCGGTGGCGGCCTCGCCCAGCCCGGCGCGGACCGCGCCGAGCAGCGGACGGCGGCTCGCCATCTCCTCGGCCAGCACGGCGATCCGCTCGGCGTGGCCGAGCTCGCCGTAGGTGCTGGACGGGTCGATTCGGGTGAAGAGGTCGGCGAGCGCGTCGTGGTGCTTGGCCGAGTGCTCCCGCACGTCGAGCGTGGCCAGGCCCGCGCCGAAGGCGACGGCGGTGCGCAGGATCCGGAGGATCGCCCCGTCGCCGCTGAGCTCGTCGCCGCCGATGAGCAGCGACTCCCGGATCAGGGCGAGGTCGTCGATCACCTCGCCGATGTGCAGGTAGTCGCGACCCGGCTCGTGCGGCGTCCCCTGCTCCAGCCGGTCGAGGGTGCGCTGCAGTCGGACCTTGATGAAGGTCAGCTTGCAGCGGTAGGGCTCCTCGGCGTTGAGCCGCCGGATGGTCCGCCAGGTGATCGGCAGCACCTCGGCATCGGCCTCCAGGCTGGCCCGCAGCTCACGACTCACCTCGACGATCCGGGTCGAGGAGGTGAGCTGGGCGATCAGGTCGTCGACGAGCACGGCCAGGGTGCTGAGGCCGGAGTGGTACTGCAGGTGCAGCACGTCGAGCGTGACCGCCGGGGTGACGTTGGGGTTGCCGTCGCGGTCGCCGCCCGCCCAGGCGCCGAAGCGCAGCGGCCGCGCGGTGGGCGGCAGGTCGACCCCGATGCCGGCGAGCTGCCGGTCGAGCTCGGCGAGCAGCTCGGGCACCACCTCGGTGGCCAGCGAGGTGAGGTAGTAGAGCGCGGTGCGCGCCTCGTCCTTCGGCTCGGGCCGCGCCACCCGCAGCTCGTCGGTCTGCCACAGCAGGTCGACCAGCTCGGCGAGCCGCCGCTCGGCCGCCGTGTCGGACGGGCCGCGCCGCGGGTCGGCGAGCGCGTCGACCGTGTCGACGATGCGGCGCAGCAGCACCAGCACGCTGCGGCGGCTGGACTCGGTGGGGTGGGCGGTGAAGACCGGGCGGTACTCGAGCCGGCCGAGCACCTCGTCCAGCAGCGGCCGGTCGAGGTCGCCGGCGACCAGCGCCTCGCCGACCCGTCCGACCGCGGCCTCCAGCGGCGTGGAGCCGGCGCCGTCGAGCTCGCGCCAGCGGTGGAGCTGCTCGGTGGCGTTGACCAACTGGAAGTACGCCGTGAAGGCCCGCGCCAGCGTGACGGCCGTGTCGTCGTCGACCCCGGCGAGCACCTCGTGGAGCTCGTCCGCCCGATCCGGCCGACGCGCCAGCCGGCGTACGCGCTCGACGAGGTCGAGCAGCTCGGCCCCCTCGTGCCGGGCGAGGGCCTCGCCGAGCAGCGTGGAGAGCTGCCGGACGGAGGCGCGCAGGGCGGCCAGGTGGGTGTCCGAGGCGACGCCGCCGCCGAAGACGGCAGGGTCCGGGGAGCGGCGGTCGGCCTCGAGGATCTCCTCGACGGATCGGGTCACCCCGCCAGCGTACGGAGACGGTGTTTCAGGCAGGGTTCACACGGTGGCGCCGGCGTCGGCGAGCGCGACCGGAAGGGTCTGGTAGCCGCGGAGGATGCGGGTCGTGCGGCGCGACGAGCCCGGCTCGAGCCGCAGATCGGGGAAGCGGTCGAAGAGGGTGCGCAGCCCGACCTCGCCCTCCATCTTCGCGAGCTGGGCGCCGAGACAGTAGTGCCGGCCGCTGCTGAACGCCAGGTGGTCGCGGGCGTTGGGCCGGGCGACGTCGAAGGCGAGCGGGTCGTCGAAGACGTCGGGGTCGTGGTTGGCGGCGGCCAGGCTGGTCGTGACGGGTGTCCCGGCCGGGATGGCATGGCCCGCGAGGGTGGTGTCGACGGCCGCCATCCGGCCGGTGAGCAGCACCGGCGGGTCGAGGCGGAGCACCTCGTCGACGGCGTTGGGCCACAGGGCCGGCTCGTGGCGCAGGCGGGCGAGCTGGTCGGGGTGCGCGGCCAGCAGCGCGATGCCGTTGCTCAGCAGGTTGACGGTGGTCTCGAAGCCCGCGGCCAGCACCAGCCCCGCGGTCGCCTTGAGTTCGAGCTCGGTGAGGCCGACGCCGTCCTCCTGCGCCGCGATGAGCTGGCTCAGCAGGTTGTCGCCCGGGTGCTCGCGCAGCCAGGCGAGGTGGCCGGTGAGCCAGCCGTCGAAGTCGTGCAGCGCCCGGTCGACACCGCGATAGACCGACCAGGGGAGACCGAAGTCGAGCGAGGCGGCCGCGCCCTCGCCGTACTCGAGGATGCGCTCGCGCTCCTCGACGGGGACGCCCAGGATCTCGCTGATCACGGTGACGGGGAGGAGGCCGCAGTAGGAGCGGACGAGGTCGACGGGGCTGCTGGGATCCAGGCCCTCGATCAGCTCCTCGGCGACCTCCTGGGTGCGCTCGCGCAGCCGCTCGACGGCTCGGGCGGTGAAGACGCGGGTGACGAGCTTGCGGTAGCGGGTGTGGTCGGGCGGCTCGGTGACCAGCAGGCTCGGCGGCTCGACCGGCGAGAACACCTGGCTGCGCACCATCGCGTTGAGGCGGGCCAGGAGCGACGTCTGCAGCGTCGGGACGCCGGTGCGGAAGTCGTTGCTGGTCAGCACCTCGCGGACCAGGCCGTGGCCGACGGCGATGTAGCTGAACCGGCCGCGGTAGATCCCGCCCTCGTCGCGGATCTGGTCGTAGAGGCCCTCGAGCTCACCGGCACGGCTCGGGTCGCTCGCGGTGAGGATCAGCTGCCCCTGCAGGTCCCCCTCCTTGGCGCCCTTCGTGATGACGGCACGCAGCAGCCCATGGCTCAGCGCCCAGCGGGCATAGGGCTTGACGGCGCCGACCAGCGAGAGCACGAGCACCAGCGTACGCGCCGGGCTCGCGCTCAGGCACGCCCTCAGGAGGGCAGCGCGACCGCGGGCGCCCCGTCGAGGCTCCGTGGGTCGGTGCAGGCGAGGAGGGTGCCGTCCGCCTCGACGGCGAGGCACTGCATCCTGCCCGTCCACGGCCGCTGCGCCGACGTCGACTCGATCTGGTGCCCGAGTCCCGCGAGCCCGTCCAGGAGGCTCGCGGGCGTGTGCGGCTCGCACCGCACGCGCCGGGTGGGACCGGCCTCCTCCTCGGCCACGGCGTACCACCGAGGAGCGGCGAGCGCGCTCTCCGGCGACTGCCGGCCGTCGACCAGTCGCGAGACGACCTGAGCGTCGAGCTGCGCCTGGGAGTCGCCTCCCATCGTCGCGAGGGCGACCCAGGGGCGACCGTTCCTCAAGACCATCAACGGGATCAGCGAGCTGGCCACCCGCGCTCCCGGGCGGAGCGCATTGGGGTGGGCGGGATCGGTCGAGAATGCCGAGCCGCGGTTGTGCAGGTGCACGCCGGTGACCGGATCGGCGAGCAGCGCTCCGAAGCGGCTCGCGACCGACTGGATCAGGACCGCGATGGAGCCGTCGGCATCGGCAGTGACGATCACCGCGGTCCCGCCCACCAGGGCACGGACCGGGAGCCCGTCGAGGTCGGCGTACGGCGCGATCCGGCGAGCGCGGTCGCGGGCCACCTCGCGACTGAGGAGGGACGCAACCCGGGTCGGGTCGAGATCGTCGGGATCGGTCAGGACGGCGTCGCGGTCGGCGAGGGCGAGCTTGGCGGCCTCGATCCCCCGGTGCCACCACCCGACGGTGTCGACTTCATCCGGTGCCGGCGGCTCGGTCTCGCCGAGGATGGAGAGGATCTCCAGAGCCGTCACGCCGGAGCTGTTGGGTGGCGTCGTGACCAGCTCGACGCCGCGATAGGTGGCCGAGACGGGCTCGCACCAGAGGGAGGTGTGCCGGGTGAGGTCTCCTGCTGCGATGGGGGCCGAAATGCTGCGGAAGTAGCGCTCGAGGTCGGCGGCGATCTGGCCCTCGTAGAAGTCGGCCAGCCCGGCGGTGGCCAGGCGGTCGAGGGTGGCGGCGAGGCGGGGCAACCGGACGATCTCGCTCGGTCGCCACGGCCGGCCGTGGCGACGGAGGAGCCCGTCCAGCACGGAGCCGTGGGCCGATCCCGTGGCAGCGCGATGCATCCACTCGATGTCGTCCACGAAGGTGGGCGAGGCGGGGAAGCCGTCCTGCGCGGCGGAGATCGCCGGAGCGAGGAGGCGCTCGGTCGGCAGCCGGCCGAAGCGCCGGTGGGCATCGAGCCAGGACCGTACCGCTCCGGGCACGGTGACGGTAGCCGGCCCCACGCGCTCCATGAGGGTGCCCTCGCGGCCGGCGAGCGGGGTCAGCGAGCCGCTGCGCCCCGAGCCGTTGAGCCCGACCACACGACCGTCCCGCGGCGACCAGACCAGCCAGAACGCGTCGCCGCCGAGGCCCGCGGCACTGGGATCCACCACCGTGAGCACGGCGTTGGCCGCGATCGCCGCGTCGACGGCGCTGCCGCCGGCCGACAAGACCTCGATGCCCGCGCGCGACGCGAGATGGTGGGGCGCGGCCACGCCTCCGCCGCGCCCCCGTGCGGCCGTGGGCCGGCCGGC
>NZ_JASGDD010000187.1:0-3426 GCF_047607365.1 Nocardioides sp.
ATCACCGCGGTCGCGCGCGCCGCCGGCGGTGGCGCGCTCACCGACCGCGTGGCGCTGCGCGGGCGCGACGACGAGTTCCGCGAGCTCGCCGACTCCTTCGACGCGATGCTCGACCGGCTGGAGGCCCACGACGCCGAGCAGCGGCGCTTCGCGGCCAACGCGTCACACGAGCTGCGCACCCCGCTCGCCGTCACCCGGACGCTGCTCGACCTCGCCCGCGCGGATCCGGCTCGCGACGTCGACGCGCTCCTCGCCCGGCTCGGGGACGTCAACGCCCGCGGCGTCGCGGTGACCGAGGCGCTGCTCCTCCTGCATCGCGCCGACAACCGCGCCTTCGCCCGCGAGCCGGTCGACCTGTCGCTCCTGGCCGAGGAGGCCGTCGAGACGCTCCTTCCGCTGGCCGAGAAGCGTGGGGTCGTGGTCGAGTCGAGCGGCCGCCCGGCGTACGCGACGGGGTCGGCGGCACTGCTGCAGCAGCTGGTCACCAACCTCGTCCACAACGCGATCGTGCACAACGTCACGGGCGAGGCGAGCGGGGCGAGCAGCGTCCGGGTGACGGTGACCCACCGGGGCAGGGCGGCGGTCCTGGCGGTGGAGAACACCGGCGAGGAGCTGCCCGCGGCCGTCGTGGCCACGCTGACCGAGCCGTTCCAGCGCGGATCCGAGCGCCGCAACGACGGCGACGCCGACCACGCCGGCGTCGGTCTCGGGCTCGCCCTCGCGGCCAGCATCGTCAAGGCCCACGACGGCACCCTCACGCTCACCCCCCGCACCGGCGGAGGACTCGTCGCCGAGGTCGAGCTGCCCTAGCGCCCCTGGCTGCCCCGGCTGCCCCGGCTGCCCTGGCTGCCGGCAAGGCGCTCGATGAGGGGGCGCGTGCGCCGGGGCAGCGGCTGGGACAGGGAGACGGCGGTGCTCGAGCGCTCCACGCCGGGGATGCGGACGACGGCGTTGGTGATCCGGAAGAGGTCGTCGGCGCCGCGGGCGGCGACGGTGACGAGGAGGTCGGCGTCGCCGGTGGTGGCGTGGACCTCGATCACCTCGGGGATGTCGCCCAGGGCCCCCTCGGCGCTGGTGCCGAGGGACTGGTCGATCCGCAGGGAGATGAACGCCGTCAGCGGGTGCCCGAGGGTAGGCAGCGAGACCCGCTGGCTGAAGCCGAGGAAGAGGCCGGCCTCCTCCATCCGGCGCAGCCGCGCGTGAATCGTGTTGCGCGAGACCCCGAGGCGCTTGGCGAGCGCGAGGAGGGCGGCGTCCGGCTCGTCGTCGAGGGCCAGCAGGATCCGGGCGTCGAGGGCATCGATCTCGGTCATACTTGTCATTCTGACCACAGATCACCGTGAATGACATATTTCTGCGCATCGGAATCGGTCGAGGTTGTGCAGCTTTGACGGACGGATCAGCATCGTCCCCATGACCCCGACGCCGCTCCTGCCCGCCCCGCGTGCTCTGCTCGAGCACCTGCCGGCCTACGTCGCCGGCCGTCGCGCCACGTCCGCCGACGTCGCCGCGCTGGCCTCCAACGAGAGCCACCACGCGCCGCTCCCCTCGGTGCTGACCGCGATCGCCGAGGCCTCGCAGCGGGTCAACCGCTACCCGGACCCGCAGGGGCTGGCGCTGCGCGACGCCATCGCCGCGCACGTCGGCGTCGACGTCGAGCAGGTCGCCATCGGCCCGGGCAGCAACGGCATCCTGCAGCAGCTCCTCGCGGCGATCTGCGACCCCGGCGACGAGGTGGTGCACGCGTGGCGCTCCTTCGAGGCCTACCCGATCCTGGCCCGCCTCGCGGGGGCGACGCCGGTCGGCGTACCCCTGGACGGGGAGCGCCACGACCTCCCCGCGATGGCCGCCGCGATCACGCCGCGCACCCGTGTGGTGCTGCTGTGCACGCCCAACAACCCCACCGGTGTCGCGCTCACGACGGCCGAGGTGGAGCACTTCCTGGCGGCGGTGCCCCGCGACGTTCTGGTGGTGATCGACGAGGCCTACGTCGAGTACGACGGCTCCGGCTTCGACGGCCCGGCCCTGCTGCGCCGCCACCCCAACGTCGCCCTGGTCCGCACCTTCTCCAAGGCGCACGGGCTGGCGGGCCTGCGCCTCGGGTACGCCGTCGCGGCGCCGGCGATCGCCGAGGCGATCCGCCGCACCATGCTCACCTTCGCCGTCACCGACCTGGCCCAGGCGGCGGGCCTCGCGTCGCTGGCCGCGACCGCGGAGCTGCGGGAGCGGGTCGGCCAGGTCGTCGCCGAGCGCACACGGGTGACCGCCGAGCTGCGGCGGCTCGGCTGGGAGACGCCGGACTCGCAGGCCAACTTCGTCTGGCTGCGCTGCGGCGACCACCACCGCGAGGAGCTGCTGGCCGCCTTCGACGCCGCCGACGTGCTGGTCCGCGGCTACGCCGGCGACGGCATCCGGATCACGCTGGCCGACCGGGCCTCCAACGACCGTGCGCTCGCGATCCTCACGGCGGCGCCGGCCGTCGTGGCGGTGCCGGCATGACGGTCGCCGCGGCTCCCGTCACTCCGGTCGCGGTCCCGCGGCACACCGTCGCCGACGACGTGCTCGGCCTGCTGACCGGGCCGCTCGTCACCGCGCTCGGCCTCCACCTGCTCCACGCCAGCGGCCTGGTCACCGGCGGCACCGCGGGCCTCGCGCTGCTGGCGAGCTACCTGCTGCCGGTGCCCTTCGGCGCGGTCTTCGTGGCCGTGAACCTGCCCTTCATCGTCCTCGCCGTGCGGGCCAAGGGGGTGACCTTCGGGCTCCGCACGATCGCGTCCGTCGCCCTCGTCGCGGTCTTCGCGCTCGTGCACGAGGCGGCGCTGCCGGACCTCCGTCTCGCCGGGTGGTACGCCGCCGTCGTCGGCAACCTGCTCTGCGGCATCGGCATGCTCGTGCTCTTCCGGCACCGCTCCAGCCTCGGCGGGTTCAACGTCGTCGCGCTCCTGCTGCAGGAGCGCCTGGGCCTGCGGGCGGGCTACGTCCAGATGGCGCTCGACGTCGCCGTCATCGCCTGCTCGCTCGTCGCCGTCTCCCCCGCCCAGGTGCTGATCTCGGCCGGCGGCGCGGTCGTGCTCAACTCCGTGATCGCGCTCAACCACCGGCCCGGACGCTACGCCGCGCTGTGACGCCGCGGCAGCCGCGGCAGGCGGAGACGTGAGCCGGGTCAGCGCACCCGGAGCCGGCGGCTGAACCTCGTGACCGGCGCGTAGCCGGGCTTGGTCGCCACCGTGCGCACCCGCACGGTCCTGCCGCGGTACGCCGGCCGCAGCCGGAACGCCCGGCCGGTGGCGCCCGCCACCGGGCGGCCGTTGACGAGCCACTGGAACGCGACCCGCACCCCCGGGTCGTGCCGGCGCCCGTGCGCATGCAGGACGTGGCCCACGCGCGCCGAGCCGCGCAGCCCGGGCCGGGGCCGCCGGGCCTGGG
>NZ_JASGDD010000188.1:0-7394 GCF_047607365.1 Nocardioides sp.
CGGCCGCCGCCACGACGACGCCCGCCGGCGAGGGGGCCGTGAGCCTCCAGCTGCGTCACGTCGAGGTCCCCGGCGTGGTGGACGGCCTGGACCTGGCCGTGCCGGCCGGCGAGATCGTCGGCGTCGCCGGGCTCGAGGGGTCCGGCCACGAGGCGGTACTGGAGCTGGTCACCGGCCGCCTCCGGCCCGCGTCCGGCGAGGTGGTGCTGCCGGACGGCGCCCACCCCAGGTCGCTGCGGCACGCCTACGCCCACGGGGTCGGCCTGGTGCCCCGCAACCGGAAGGTGCACGGGCTGATGCTCGACCAGGAGGTCTGGGAGAACGTCATCTCGGTGGGCTGGCTGGGGCTGGGCCGGGGCGGCTTCTGGCAGCGGACCCGGCTCCATCGCCGCCGTGCCGAGGAGCTCACCGGGCGGCTGAGGGTCCGGGGTCACGTGCGGAGCCGGACCGGCGAGCTCTCGGGCGGCAACCAGCAGAAGGTGGTCGTCGCGAAGTGGCTGGCGACGGACCCGTCGGTGCTGGTGCTCGACGACCCGACACGGGGCGTCGACGTCGGTGTGCGCGCCGAGATGCACGCCGTGGTCCGCGACCTCGCCGGCCGCGGAAAGGTCGTGCTGGTGGCCTCCTCCGACCTCGCCGAGCTGGTCGAGCTGTGCGGCCGCGTGCTCGTCTTCCAGCGCGGCCGGGTGGTCGACGTCCTCGAGGGCGGGCGCCTCACCGAACGCGGGCTGAGCACGGCCATGAACGCCGGGTTCGTCGCCTCGCCGGAGGCGGGTCAGTGCAGGGCGTAGCCGCCGTCGACGTTCACCGCCTGACCGGTGACGAACGCGCTCCCCTGGTCGCAGAGGAAGAGCAGCGTCGAGGTCAGGTCGGAGGCCTCCTCCGCCCGCGGGACGGCCTGGTGCGCCACGACGTGCGGGAACTGCTCGTGGACGTCGGTGGTCAGGGCGGTGCGCGTGCGGGTCAGCCCCGGTGTCAGCGCGTTGACGGTCACCCCGGTGTCGCCGACCTCCCGGGCCAGGCCGCGGACCATGCCGACCAGCGCCGCCTTGGAGGCGGTGTAGGCGACCATGCCCGGCGGGCCGAGCCAGACCACCGCGCTGGAGACCATCACGATGCGCCCCCATCCGGCTCGGATCGCCTGCGGCAACAGGGCGCGGGTGATGAGGAAGGTGCCCTCGACGTTCAGCCGGTGGATCCGGCGCCACTCCTCCAGCGAGGTCTCCAGGAACGGCCGCACGGGGAACACGCCGGCGTTGTTGACCAGGATCTGGGCGCCACCGTACTCCTCGGCGCGCGCCGCGACGGCGGCGCACTCGGCCTCCTCGGTGATGTCGGCGCGGATGGCGACGAACCGGCCGCCGGCCTCCTCGACCGCCTCGGCCGTGCCCGCCTGGTCCGCGATGTCGACGCCGATCACGTGCGCGGCTCCCTCCCGGGCCAGCGCCGCGCAGAACTCCCGCCCCAGCCCTCCCGCCGCGCCCGTCACGACGGCCACCCTGCCCTCGACCCGTCCTGCCATGCTCCGACTCCTCTCGTCCCGACCCGTGTGCTCCAGTCTGCGGACGACGGCCCGCTCGTGCCCATGCGCCGTTCCACGCCGCGAAACGCCCGAGCCGCCCGACCCGCCCGACCCGCCCGACGCGGAGACGACGCCCGATGAGAGTGGACGAGGCGGTGCTACGGATCCTCGCGGACGAGGGGGTCGACCGCGTCTTCGGGAACCCCGGCACCACGGAGCTCTCCTTCGTCGACGCGCTCGTGGCCGACGGCACGCTGCCCTACGTCCTGGCCGTGCACGAGGGACCGCTGGTCGCGATGGCCGACGGCTACGCACGCGGCACCGGCCGGCCGGCCTTCGTCAACCTGCATGTGGCGGCCGGCACGGCCAACGGCCTCATCGGCCTGCTCAACGCGTCGCGCTCGCGGACCCCGCTGGTGGTGCTGGCCGGGCAGCAGGACTCACGCCACCTCATCGACGACCCGATGCTGTCGGCCGACCTGGTCGCGCTCGCCCAGGGCGCCACGACGTGGGCGGTGGAGGCACGGCGGCCCGAGGAGGTGCCCGCGCTGCTGCGGCGCGCCTTCCGTGCCGCGCAGCAGCCGCCCCGCGGACCGGTCCTCGTGTCGGTGCCGATGGACTTCCTCGAGACCGGCACCGTCGAGCAGGTGCCCCGGCGCAGCGACCTCGGCAGCGTCGCGACCACGGGCGACGTGGCCGCCGCCGCGGAGCTGCTCCGCTCGGCCTCCTCACCGGCCGTGGTCGCCGGCGACGGGATCGGCCGCGGCGACGCGGTGGCGGAGGCGACGCGTGTCGCGCACCTCCTCGGCGCCGTCGTCTATCACGCGCCGATGAACGACCGGCTCGACTTCCCCATGGACGACCCGGCGTACCACGGCATGCTCGCTCCCGAGAACGCCGCGATCCGCAGCATGCTGGAGCGCCACGACGTCGTCCTGCTGGCCGGCGTCCGCGCCTTCGTCCCCCACCACTACTCGCCGACGCCCGCCGTCGGCCCGTCCACCCGGCTGATCCAGTTCGACGAGGAGCCCGCGCAGATCGGCTACACCTACCCGGTCGAGGTCGGGGTCCAGGGCGACCTGCGCCGCACCCTCGCCGCGCTGGCCGAGGAGCTCGCCACCGCCGTCCCGCACGCGGTCGCGCCGTGGTCGCGGCCCGCGGTGCCCGACGACGAGCGGATGCCGCTGGAGCCGCGCGTCGCCGCGAGCACCGTCGCGCGCCACCTCCCGCCGGACGCGCTGGTCGTCGAGGAGGCGATCACCGCCGGCCTGCTGCTCCGCGAGCACCTGCTGCTCCGCGAGCCGGGCTCGTTCCACCACACCGTGGGTGGCGGTCTCGGCTGGGGGGCCGGCGCGGCGATCGGCCTCTCCCTGGCGCGCCCGGGCCGCCCGGTGGTCGCGCTGCTCGGCGACGGCTGTGCCCTCTTCGGCCTGCAGGCGCTGTGGACCGCGGCGCGCGAGCAGGTGCCCGTCACCTTCCTGGTCTTCGCCAACGGCGAGTACCGCACGCTCAAGCAGACCCTCACCCGGATGCGGGGCGGGCGGGCCGAGCCCTTCCTCGGCATGGACCTCGGACAGCCGGCGGTGGACTGGCCGCAGCTCGCGGCATCGCTCGGGGTCGAGGGCGTGCGCGTGCGGAGCGTGTCCCATCTGGCCGAGCTGCTCCACGCGGCCGGAAGCCGACCGGGCCCCCAGCTGGTCGAGATCCCGATCCGGCCCTTCGCGGACGCCTAGGGTGTGTCTCTCAATTCCGGCCGTCGGGGCGCCGGCCGAATTGAGAGACACACCCTAGGTCGCCGCGCCCCGTGCCCGCGCCAGTGCGCGGGAGAGGCCCAGGGTCGCCGTACGCACCGCCGGGGCCAGCCGCTGCACGTCGACCCGCCCGGCCTGGGCCGTCACCGAGATCGCCGCCACCGCGATGCGGTCGGCGTCCAGCACCGGCGCCGCGACGGAGACGACGCCCCGGTGGGTCTCCTCCTCGTTGACGGCGTACCCCTGGGCGACGACCGCCCGCAGCTGGCGCCGCAGCACGCCCGGCATCACCACGGTGTACGGCGTCAGGCGGGACAGTCCGCGCTGGAGGATGTCGTCGACGACCGGCTGCGGGGCGTAGGCGAGCAGGGCCTTCCCGCACGACGTGCTGTGCGCGGGCAGCGTGTCGCCCACGCGCAGGACCACGTCCGAGGAGCGATGGCCCGCCACGCGGGCCAGGTAGAGAACCTCGGCGCCGTGCAGCACGCCGAGGTTCACGTTCTCGTGGGTCGCCTCGTAGAGGTCCTCGAGGTAGGGCACCGCCAGGTCGCGCAGACTGGCCTGGGTGCCGACCTTCTCGCCGAGCATGAAGAGCTTGATCCCGAGCTGGTAGCCGTCGGCGGTCCGCTCGACCGCTCCCCAGCGCGCCAGCTGCTCGAGCAGGCGCAGCACCGTCGGCTTCGGCAGGCCCGAGCGCCGGGTGAGCTCCGCCAGGCTCACGACCCCGTCGCGGTAGTGGAAGGCGTCGAGGAGCCCGAGGCCGCGCAGCAGCACCGAGCGGCGCGCGCTCGCGACGTCTCCGACGGCCGCTGCCGTCAACCGAACCACCTCCGCCCGTGGCGCGGAGCCCACGCTAACGCACAATGTGACCTGGGTCACTCATCAGCGTTCGCTACGCCGACACGTCCCACATTATGGACACTGTTCCACGATGTGGGATCTCAACTTGGAGGGAGCCTGTCCGGCACGCGAGACTTCTCACCGTGCCCGACCTGCGTTACAAGCCCGCTCCCCCCTCGAAGACCGAGATCCCGCGCCCCAAGCGCGGCGAGGGGCAGTGGGCGCTGGGCTACACCGAGCCGCTGAACAAGAACGAGCAGTCCAAGAAGGACGACGACCCGCTGAACGTCCGGGACCGGATCCTCTACGTCTACTCCAAGCGCGGCTTCGACTCGATCGACCCCGCCGACCTGCGGGGGCGGTTCCGCTGGATGGGGCTCTACACCCAGCGCAAGCCCGGCATCGACGGCGGCAAGACGGCGACCCTCGACGAGGAGGAGCTCGACGACCGCTACTTCATGATGCGGGTCCGCTCCGACGGCCAGCTGCTGTCGCACCAGGCGGTGCGCGCGCTCGGCACCATCGGCCGGGACTTCGGCCGCGACACCGCGGACGTCACCGACCGCGAGAACATCCAGTACCACTGGATCGAGATCGAGAACGTGCCCGAGATCTGGCGGCGTCTCGAGGAGGCCGGGCTCTCCACGCTGGAGGCCTGCGGCGACTCCCCGCGCCCCTTCCTGGGCTCCCCCGTGGCCGGCGTGGCCGTCGACGAGATCATCGACGGCACCTCGGCTCTGGAGGAGATCAAGCGGCGCTATCTCGGCGACCCGAAGTTCTCGAACTTCCCGCGCAAGTTCAAGACCGCGCTCACCGGGCACCCGTCGCACGACGTGTCGCCGGAGACCAACGACGTCGCCTTCGTCGGCGCGGTCCACCCGGTCCACGGCCCCGGCTTCGACGTCTGGGTCGGCGGTGGCCTCTCGACCAACCCGCACCTGACGACGCGGCTGGGCGTGTGGGTGCCGCTGGAGGCCGTCCCGGACGTCTGGGAGGGCGTCGCCGGCATCTTCCGCGACTACGGCTACCGCCGGCTGCGCTCGAAGGCCCGGCTGAAGTTCCTCGTCGCCGACTGGGGCGGCGAGAAGTTCCGCGAGGTGCTCGAGAACGAGTACCTCGGCTACACCCTCGAGGACAACCCGTCGCCCGAGTCGCCGCTGGGTCACCGCGACCACATCGGCGTCCACGAGCAGAAGGACGGCAACGTCTACATCGGCGTCGCGCCGACCGTGGGCCGCGTCTCCGGCACGCTGCTGATCCAGCTGGCCGACCTGATCGAGAGGTACGACGCGTCGGGCGCCCGCCTGACGCCGTACCAGAAGATCGTCATCCTCGGCGTCGACCCCGCTCGCGCGGAGGAGCTCGTCGCCGAGCTCGACGGCATCGGCCTCTCGGCCCGGCCCTCGACGTGGCGGCGCAACACGATGGCCTGCACCGGCATCGAGTTCTGCAAGCTCGCGATCGTCGACACCAAGCAGCGCAGCCACGACCTGATCGACTCGCTGGAGCAGCGGTTCCCGGTGCTCAGCGAGCAGATCACCGTCAACGTCAACGGCTGCCCCAACGCCTGCGCCCGCACGCAGGTCGCCGACATCGGCCTCAAGGGCCAGCTCGTCACCGACGAGAACGGCGACCAGGTCGAGGGCTTCCAGGTCCACCTCGGCGGGGCGACCGGGCTCCAGGCGAACTTCGGCCGCAAGCTGCGCCAGCACAAGGTGACCAGCGCCGGCCTGGACGACTACATCTCCTCCCTCACCGAGAACTACCTGCGCGACCGCGAGGACGGGGAGAGCTTCACCACGTGGGTCGCCCGAGCAGACGAGGAGCTGGTCCGATGACCCTGACAACCGATCGGACGGCCGATCGCCCGACCGACCGCAGCACGCGCAGCCCCGAGGAGCTGCGGGAGCACGTCTCCCACTGGGGCGCGGAGCTGGAGCTCGCTCCGGCCGAGACGATCATCGAGTGGGCCGCCTCCACGTTCGGCGAGCGCTTCTGCATCACCTCCTCCATGGGCGACGCCGTGCTCGCGCACCTCGCCTCGAAGGTCGTGCCCGGGGTCGACGTCGTGTTCCTCGACACCGGCTACCACTTCATCGAGACGATCGGCACCCGCGACGCGGTCGCGGCGACACTCGACCTCAACCTGATCACGATCACCCCGACCCAGACCGTGGAGCAGCAGGACGCGGCGTACGGCAAGGAGCTCTTCCGCACCGACCCCGACCTGTGCTGCAAGCTGCGCAAGGTGCAGCCGCTGGCGGACGCGCTGGACGGGTACGACGCGTGGGCGACCGGCCTGCGGCGCGCGGAGACCCACAACCGGGTCATCGCGCCCGTCATCGGCTGGGACGCCAAGCGCGGCAAGGTGAAGGTGTCGCCGATGGCGCGGTGGAGCGACGAGCAGGTCGAGCGCTACATCGCCGAGAACGGCGTCCTGGTCAACCCGCTCGCCTACGACGGCTACCCGTCGATCGGCTGCGCGCCGTGCACCCGCCGGGTCGCGCCGGGCGACGACCCGCGCAGCGGCCGCTGGGCGGGGACCAACAAGACCGAGTGCGGGATCCACTCATGAGCGAGCGAATCAACGAGCACCGTGCGCGCCGAGCCTCGTCGGCGCCCGCAGCGAAGCGAGGACGCCGATGAGCGCACCTGCCCTGGTCGCCCTGGCGCACGGGTCGCGCGACCCGCGCCACGCCGCCACCATCACCGCCCTGGTCGACGAGGTCCGCTCGACCCGGCCCGACCTGCGGGTCGAGACCGCCTTCCTCGAGCTGTCGGCGCCGTCCTTCGAGTCGGTCGTCGACGGGCTCGTCGCCGAGGGGCACACCGAGATCGTGGTGGTCCCGCTGCTGCTCAGCGAGGCCTACCACGCGAAGGTCGACGTGCCGTCCGTCGTCGCGGCCGCGAACACCCGCCACGACGGCGTGAGCGTGCGCGCCACCGCCGTGCTCGGCCTCGAGACGTCGCTGCTGGCGATCCTCGACGAGCGCCTGCGCGAGGCGCTCCGCGCGGCCCGGGTGCGCGAGCTCGACGCCCTCGTGCTCGCCGCCGCGGGCTCCTCGGACGTGCTCGCCAACCAGGCCGTGGCCCGCCTCGCCCGGCTGTGGGGCGCCCATCACCGGCTCCCGGTGACGGCGGCCTACGCGTCGTCGGCGCCCCCGGCGACCGGCGAGGCGGTCCGCGCCTTCCGGGCCGAGGGCCGCCGCCACATCGCGGTGGCCTCGCTCTTCCTCGCGCCGGGCTGGCTGCCCGACCGCGCGGCCGAGCTGGCCCTCGAG
>NZ_JASGDD010000189.1:0-34425 GCF_047607365.1 Nocardioides sp.
GTACGGCCCGGCGGATGGCGCGGGCCACCGCGCTCGTCACGCGTCGCCGTCCGGAGCGGCCGCTGCCGATCAACGGCCGCCTCTCGCAGCAGCGCCGCTTCGTCACCGTCGAGGTGACGCTGGAGCAGCTGCGGGCCGTGCGCGCGCTCCACGGAGGCACCATCAACGACGTCATCCTCGCGATCATCGCGGGCGGCCTGCGCGCCTGGCTGATGACGCGGGCGGAGTCGTTCTCCACGCTCAAGGGCGTGCGGGCGCTCGTGCCCGTCTCCGTCATCGACGAGAACGAGGAGGCCACCTCGCTCGGCTCCCAGATCGCGATCCACGCCGTCGACCTGCCGGTCGGGGAGGCGAGCCCGGTGGTGCGGCTGCACCAGGTCTCGTGGTCCTTCGAGTCCCACAAGGAGACCGGCCGAGGCGTCGCGGCCTCCCGCCTGGTCGGCATCTCCGGCTTCGCCCCGACGACCTTCCACGCCGTCGGCAGTCGCGCGGCGGCGTCGCGCCCGGGGGAGTCCTACAACCTGGTCGTCACCAACGTCCCCGGGCCGCAGTCGCCGCGCTACGCGGCCGGGGCGCGGATGGTGGCCAGCTATCCGGTGCCGCCGCTGACGCCCGGCCACGCGCTGGCGATCGGCGTGACGTCGTACGACGGCACGGTGTTCTTCGGGATCAACACCGACCGCGACCTCATCCCCGACGCGGAGATCCTCGGCCAGTGCTTCCAGGACGCGATCGACGAGCTCCTCGACAGCGTCTCCGGCTCGCGCCAGCGCGCACCCCGCGGCCGGAAGAAGACCACGCCGCCGGAGGAGAGGCAGTGACGCGGCTCTACGTGCCGGCCACACTCGAGCTCCTCGAGGCCTGGCACGCCGACGGCGCGGTGCCGCCCGCCGCCCTCGAGGACGCCTTCGAGGCGCCCGACGAGAGCGAGGACGGGGAGTACGCCGCGCTCATGTCGGCCGCCGACGTCTCCACGACGCTGCGCGGCCGCGGCGGGCGTCGCGTGGTGATCGTCCTCGACGGAGCCGACGGCACGCGGTGGGCGGCCGTCCACGCCGACGTGGCCGACCGCGGTCGCGATGCCGACCCCGACGACGACCTCGGCTGGTTCGCGGTCCAGGAGATCGCCCAACTACGCTGAGCCGGTGAGCGCACACGTCGTCGACCCGGCCTGGCTGATCGCCTGGCACCTCGGCGCGCTGCACCCGGTCGAGAAGTGGCTGACCCTCGCGCTCGCGTTCGGGCCGTTCCTGCTGCTGGGCGGCGTGATCGCGCTGCGGCGGCGTCAGGACGCCCGCGACGCGATCGAGGACGGCGTCACCCGGCCAGCCACCGGTGACCGACCCGCGCCTCCCGCTCGAAGGCCTTGAGCAGCAGGTCCTTGATCAGCGACTCGACCCTGCCGCCCACGAGCGGGATCCGGGCCGTCACCGACAGCCTGAAGTCCTGACGCGTGGAGTCGCCCAGGTCGACCAGGTGGATGGTGCCCTCGGCGGCGCCCGGCTTCCCGGGAACCGTCACGGTGACCGTCGCCTCGCCGCCGGTCCACCGCTCCCGCTGGCTGACCGGCAGGGTGTCGCCGACGAGCTTGCGCGCGAAGGACGGCGCCCTCTCCGTCGACTGCGCATAGTCCACCTCCACCGTGTTGCCCTCGAGCCGGACGCTGTGCGACACGGCGTGCTGCGCCTCGCAGACCTGCTCGCGGAAGGCGGCGTCGAGGACCATCGCGCGGACTTCGTCGAACGGGGCGGCGTAGGTGGTGGAGTAGGACAGCGTCGTCGTCATGCGCTCATCATGGCGTGGCGGGCGCTGCCGTCAAGCGGACCGTCGATCGGTCGGCGGGTCAGCCGGCCGCTGCCTCGCCGCGCTGCTCCTTGGCCGCCGCCACCGACTTCTGCAGCGCGGCGAGCAGGTCGACCACCTCGCCGCTGGGCTCGGTGACGGGCTCGGGCCGGGTGATCTCCCCGCCCTCGATCTTCCGCTCCACGAGCGCGTGGACGGCGGCGGCGTAGTCGTCCTCGAACTCGGCGGGGTCGAAGTCGCCCGCCAGCGTCTCGACGAGCATGTGCGCCATCTTCACCTCGGCCTCCTTCACCTCGACGCCCTCGAGCGAGACGTCGAAGTCGGCCTGGCGGACCTCGTCGGGCCACAGCAGCGTCTGGAGCGCGATGACGTCGTCGTACACGCGCAGCAGGGCGATGGTGGTGCGCTGCCGGAGCGCGACCGTCACGAGCGCGACGCGGTCGGTCTCGCGCAGCGCCTCGCGGAGCAGGCCGTAGGACTTGAGTGCGTTCTTGTCGGGCTCGAGGTAGTAGGACTTCTCGAAGAGCAGCGGGTCGATCTGCTCGCGCGGCACGAAGCGCTGCACCGCGATCTCGCGGCCCGAGGCCGAGGGCAGCGAGGCGAGGTCCTCGTCGTCCAGGACCACCATCTCCCCGTCCTCGGTCTCGAAGCCCTTGGCGATGTCGGCGTAGGCCACCTCCTCGCCGTCGAGGGAGCAGACCCGCTGGTACTTGATCCGGCCGCCGTCCTTGGCGTGCACCTGACGGAACGACAGGTCATGGGACTCGGTCGCGGAGTAGAGCCGCACCGGGACGCTCACCAGGCCGAAGGAGACCGAGCCCTTCCAGATCGCACGCATGAGGCCATCATGGCGCGGCTGCGGCTATGACGGGGCCACCGATGGGGAACGATGGGCTCATGCGTGCGCTGCTCGTCCTCGTCGTGGCCGCCCTCGTGGCCGCGCTCTGCCCGCCCGCGCCGGGCGAGGCGAGCACCGACAGCGTGACCCTGGGCGGCGTGCGGGTCCGTCTCGGCGCCGGGACGACGCAGGTGGTGACGGTCAACCGCAGCCACGGCTTCCACGCACGGGTCTCGCTGTGGGTGCTCGCGGACGGACGCTGGGCCCGGCGGCTCACGACGACCGACGGCAGGATCGGGTACGCCGGCCTGACCGACCCCGACACCCGCGTCGAGGGCAGCGGCACCACCCCGCTGGGCACCTACGACCTGACCTCGTCCTTCGGCACCCATCGGCGAGCGGCCTCGTGGGACGTCGCCTACCACCGCATCCGCGGCGGGGACTACTGGGTGGGCGACAACCGGTCGGCCTACTACAACCGGCTGCGCGCCAAGTCCGCAGGCGGGTTCCGGTGGTGGATCCCGGCCGGCGCCGACGACTCCTCCGAGCACCTCGTCCACTACCGCTCGCAGTACGAGTACGCGTTCGTCACGTCGTTCAACGCCGCGCAGGTCCGGCGCCGCGGCTTCGCGATCTTCCTCCACGTCAACGGCCGCGGCGCGACCGCCGGATGCGTCAGCGTGCCGCAGGCGGTGATGCGGCGGCTCTTCCGCGCCCTGACCCCCGCCGGCCATCCGGTCATCGCGATCGGCCGCTGAGGGCAGCCGATGGTCGACGTCCGGGCCGAGATCGACGGTCGCACCCTCAAGCTCTCCAACCTGGACAAGGTGCTCTACCCGCGCACCGGCACCACCAAGGCCGAGGTGCTCGACTACTACGCGCGGGTCGCGCCGGTGCTGCTGCCGCAGCTGCGTGGCCGGCCGGTGACGCGGGTGCGCTGGCCCGACGGCATCGGCGGGCAGAGCTTCTTCGAGAAGAACACCCCGGCCGGGGCGCCGTCGTGGATCCGGACCGTGCGGGTGCGCAAGAACATCTTCCCGGTCGTCGACGACGTCGCCACCCTCACCTGGCTGGCCAACACCGCCGCGCTGGAGCTCCACGTCCACCAGTGGCGGGTGGACGAGGCGGGGGAGCAGCTGCCCGCCGACCGGATCGTCATCGACCTCGACCCCGGCGAGCCCGCCGGCCTCCCGGAGTGCTGTCAGGTGGCGCTCCTGGTCCGCGAGCTGGTGGTCGGTCTCGGGCTCGAGGTGCATCCGGTGGCGAGCGGCAGCAAGGGGCTGCACCTCTACATCCCGCTCGCCGTGCCGGTGCCCGACCCGGCCGGCGTCGCCCGCCAGATGGCGGAGCAGCTGCAGGCGGCGTACCCGGGCCTGGTGGTGTCGTCGATGACGAAGGAGCGTCGCGGCGGCAGGGTCTTCCTCGACTGGTCCCAGAACAACGCGGCGAAGACGACGGTCGCGCCGTGGTCGCTGCGCGGGCGCGACCGTCCGACCGTCGCCGTTCCGCTGGCGTGGGACGAGATCGAGGCGGGGGCGGAGGACCCGCTGGCGATCGATCAGGTGTCACTCAGCGAGGCGCTGTCACGTGCAGGTAACACTTTTCCGGTTTTCTGACACAGGCCGCAAACAGATTCGGCACCGGTCGCCTACCATGCGGCCATGGCCCATTCGGTGCTCGTCGTCGAGGACGAGGAGGACATCGCCTTCCCCCTGGTCCGCACCCTCGAGCGCGAGGGGTACGCCGTCCGCTGGGTCGACAACGGATCCCGGGCGCTCGACGAGCTCAACCTGCGGCCGACCGACATCCTCATCCTCGACCTCGGGCTGCCTGACATGGACGGTCTCGACGTCTGCCGGACCGCCAGGGAGAGCGGGTTCGAGGGCGCGATCATGATCGTCACCGCACGCGCGGGCGAGCTCGACCGCGTCGTCGGCCTCGACTACGGCGCCGACGACTACCTCTCCAAGCCCTTCGGGCTCGCGGAGCTCCAGGCGCGCGTGCGCGCCCTGCTCCGCCGCACCGGCGGCAACACCCCGCCGGGACTGCCCGAGGGCGCGCTGCGGATCGACGCCGGCGCCCGGCGGGTCCACGTCGGCGACACCGAGGTGACGCTCACCGGCAAGGAGTTCGACGTCCTCTCCGTGCTCGCCGGCCAGCGCGACAAGGTGGTCTCCCGCGAGCGCCTGATGGCCGAGGCCTGGGACGAGAACTGGTTCGGCTCCACGAAGACCCTCGACGTCACCATCGGCCGGCTCCGGCAGAAGCTCGAGGCGGCCGGCGTGACCGACAAGGTGGTCGCCGTGCGGGGGGTCGGCTTCCGCCTCGAGGGCGGCAGTGCCGACTAGTCGGCGCTGATCGGAAGCGGATCCTGACGCCATGCATCGGCGGCTCACCGTCGCGTTCGTGATCGTGACGCTCGCCCTCTGCGTGGCGGGCTACGCCCTGCGCTCGATGATCCTGCTCGGCACGCTGCGCTCGGAGGAGAGCGACGCGGTGCACCAGCAGACCTCGGCCGCGGCGGTGGCCGTGCGCACCCGGCTCGACGCCGGCCAGGTGGTTACGACGAGCTTCCTCGCCACGCTCCGCGCCGACGACCAGCTCCTGCGGCTGCACCTGCGGGACGGCAGCGCCGACCGGATCAGCCGCGGTGCCGACTTCGTGGGCGGCGTCGACCCGAGCCGCTCCGACGACGTGTGGGGCGCCGCCGAGGTGCCGGGCGGCTACGTCATGCTCAGTGAGGCGGAGCCTCGCTTCGGCACCGCGCTGTTCCAGGGCGTGTGGTCCTTCGTGCTGCTCTTCCTGGTCTTTCCCGTCCTCGCGGGTCTCGTCGGCTACCTCGTGTCACGCGCGCTCGCCGCGCCGTTCCGCCAGCTCGCGCGGGCCGCGGGCGCCCTCGGACGTGGCCGTTTCGACCTGGACCTGCCGTCGTCCCGGATCCCGGAGGTGCGCGCCATCGCCGGTGCGCTGCAGACCTCCGCGTCCCAGCTGGAGGACCGGATCGCGCAGGAGCAGTCCTTCGCCGAGCACGCCTCGCACGTCCTGCGCACGCCGCTCACCTCGCTGCGCCTCGAGCTCGAGGAGCTCGGGCAGAGCGGAGACGTGCCCGACGACGTGCGCGACGCGGTGGACCGCTGCGTCGCCCGGATCGAGTCGCTCGACGTCGTGGCCGGCGAGCTCGTCGAGCTGGCCCGTCGCTCGTCCCTCGCCTCCGGCCCGGCGATCCCGCTCAGCGGCCTGGCCGGAGCCTGCGCCCAGCGGTGGGCCGACGAGCTCGCGCATCACGATCGCGCGCTGACCTCGAGCGTGGAGGGGGAGTCGGAGACGACGTACACGCCCGGGCCGCTGGAGCACCTGCACGAGCTGCTCCTCCTCGATGTCCTCCACCGCTCGCGCGGCGACGTCCGGCTGGTCTATCGCGCGGCGAGCGAGGGCACCCTGGAGATCTGCCTGACGGCCGACCAGTCGGCGCGCACCCGTGGCCGGTCGCGGCCGCCCGGCTCCACGTTCCTCCGCGCCCGCGCCGTCGTCACCGCGCTCGGCGGACGGGTCGAGGGCGACCAGCTCGACGAGGGCGTCGCGCTCGTCCTGCCCCGGCGCTGAGGCGTCCCGCCTTCGTGTCCACAGGTGGTCCGGCGGGTCTGGTCACGGTCCCCGCCGGCCTCTAGGGTCCTGTCTCACAGACCACTCGGGAAGGGGTTCGGCCATGGGGGCTGAGCTGTCGGGTCAGCTCGTCGACGTGCTGGACGCGTCCGTCCGCGAGCGCGTACGCCGTGAGGGGGTCGATCCGCAGGCCGATCACGCGGTCGTGCGGCGGATCGCCGAGACGGTGGTGCGCGAGCACGACGAGCGGGCGCTGACCGGGAGGGTGGCCACGCTCGACGACACCGCGGGCGTCGTCGGCGAGCTGGTCGCGCGGGTCGCCGGGTTCGGGCTGCTGCAGCCGCTGCTCGACGACCCGAGCATCGAGGAGATCTGGATCAACGACCCCTCCCGGGTGTTCGTCGCCCGCGCGGGGCGGCACGAGCTGACCAACCTGATGCTCACCGCCGACCAGGTCGAGGAGCTGGTGGAGCGGATGCTCAAGACGTCGGGACGGCGGATCGACCTCTCCCAGCCCTTCGTCGACGCGATGCTGCCGGGAGGACACCGGCTCCACGTCGTACTCGACGGCATCAGCCGTGGCTTCGCCGCGGTCAACATCCGCAAGTTCGTCCTCCGGGCCGCGCGGCTGCACGATCTCGTCGAGCTGGGCAGCCTGACCCCGGCGGCCGCAGCCTTCCTCGAGGCCAGCGTCCGGGCCGGCCTCAACATCCTCGTCGCCGGTGCGACCCAGGCCGGCAAGACGACCCTGCTCAACTGCCTCGCCGCGGCGATCCCGGGCGGCGAGCGGGTGATCAGCGCCGAGGAGGTCTGGGAGCTGCGCTTCCCGCATCCCGACTGGGTCGCGCTGCAGTGCCGCCAGGCCGGCCTGGAGGGCACGGGCGAGGTGACGCTGCGAGTGCTGGTCAAGGAGTCGCTGCGGATGCGGCCCAGCCGGATCATCGTCGGCGAGGTCCGTGCCGAGGAGGCGCTCGACCTCCTGCTGGCGCTCAACTCGGGGGTGCCCGGCATGTGCACCATCCACGCCAACAGCGCGCGCGAGGCGCTCACCAAGCTCGCCACCCTCCCGCTGCTGGCGGGGGAGAACATCTCGTCGAGGTTCGTCGTGCCGACGATCGCCGGCTCCGTCGACCTCGTCGTCCATCTCGGCCTCGACCCCCAGGGCGTACGCCGGGTCACCGAGGTGATCGCCGTGCCCGGTCGCGTCGAGGGTGACACGATCGAGACGGCCACCGTGTTCGAGCGCCACGAGGGCGAGCTGCGCCGGGCGGCCGGGATGCCGCCGCGGCCGGAGCGCTACGCCGCGCTGGGCATCGACGTCCACCGCCTGCTCAACGAGTCGGCCTGAGGCGGACGGCATGGGCGCGCTGATCGGGCTCGGCGTCGGGGTCGGCCTGGTGCTCTGCTGGTCGGCGTTCGCGCTGCCGCGGGTGCCGCGCGAGCCGTCCCCGCGCCGGCCCGGGAGGGTCGCCTCGCTCCTCGCCCGCGCCGGCCTGGGCCAGGTCTCGGCGAGCGGCTTCGTGCTCCTGTGCGCCGCCTGCGCGCTGCTCGTCGGGCTCGTCATCGAGCTCGTCTCGGGCGCCCCACCGGTTGCCCTCGCGTTCGCCGCCATGGCGGGCTACCTGCCGGTGGTGATCGTCAACGGCCGCGCCCGCCGGCGCCAGCGGGAGTTCGCCGAGGTGTGGCCGGAGGCGGTCGACAACCTCGCCAGCGCCGTCCGCGCGGGCATGTCGCTGCCGGAGGCGGTCGCGGGGCTGGCCGACCGTGGACCGGAGGCGCTGCGCCCGGCGTTCGCCGCCTTCGGGCTGGACTACCAGGTCTCCGGGCGCTTCGGGGACGCGCTCGACCGGCTGAAGGAGCGCCTCGCCGACCCGGTCGGCGACCGCGTGGTCGAGGGCCTGCGGATCGCCCGCGAGGTCGGCGGCGGCGAGCTGGGCCGGATCCTGCGCAACCTGTCGGGCTACCTGCGCGAGGACGCCCGCACACGCTCCGAGCTCGAGGCCCGGCAGGCGTGGACGGTCAACGGCGCCCGCCTCGCCGTCTCCGCGCCGTGGCTGGTGCTGCTGCTCATGTCGTTCCAGTCCGACGTCATCCACCGCTATGCGACCCCCGGCGGGACGCTCGTGCTGGCGGTCGGTGGCGGGCTCTGCGTCGTCGCCTACCGCGCGATGATGCGACTCGGCCGGCTCCCCACCGAGCGGCGGATCCTCAGCTCCACTCCGCACGGTTCCGCTCCGCTCCGCTCCGAACGACCGAGCGGAGGCCCCGGGTGACCGCGTGGGGCGCGCTCCTCGGGGCGCTGGTGGGCGCAGGCCTCCTCCTGATCGCGGCCCGGGTCAGGGTCATCGTGCGGCCGCCCGTCGAGGCGCGGGTGATGCCGTGGCTCCGCGACCTTCCCGCCGCGACCCGCCCGCGGTCGCCCGAGCCGGTGTCGGCCGCGGCCGGTGTCTTCGGGCCGGTGCTGCGGGCGGCCGCCGACCTCGTCGAGCGCACGCTCGGCGGCTCCGCCTCCGTGCGCCGCCGACTGGAGCGCGCCGGCATCGACAGGAGCGTCCACGAGTTCCGGATCGAGCAGGTCCTCTGGGGTGTCGGCGGATTCGCCCTCGCCGCCGTGTGGGCGCTCGTCCGCACGCTCTCGGACCCCGGCTCCGCCGTTGCCTCGCTGCTGGTCTGCCTGATCGCCTTCGCCGTCGGCGTCCTCGCCCGGGACAACCGCCTGACGGCGCAGGTCCGGGCCCGCGAGCGGCAGATGATCGCGGAGTTCCCCACCCTGGCCGAGCTCCTCGCGCTGGCCGTCAGTGCCGGCGAGAGCCCCGTCGTCGCCCTCGAGCGCGTGGTACGGCGCAGCGCCGGTGAGCTCTCCCGCGAGCTCGGCCGGGTGCTGGCCGACGTCCGCACCGGGACGCCGGTCGGCGCCGCCTTCGACGCGCTCGCCGCGCGCAGCGGCCTGCCGATCGTCGCCCGCTTCGCCGCCGGGATCGCCGTCGCCGTCGAGCGAGGCACCCCGCTCGCGGAGGTCCTGCACGCTCAGGCCGCCGACGTACGCGAGGCCGGCCGCCGCGAGCTGATCGAGATCGCCGCCCGCAAGGAGGTGCTGATGATGGTGCCCGTGGTCTTCCTCGTCCTGCCCGTGACGGTGCTCTTCGCCTTCTATCCCGGCCTCCTCGGGCTCCACCTGGTCACCTCCTGACCTGGCCGCAGCCGTCAGAGCGTGTTCGAGAGCCCGACGCCGAGCTCTCGAACGCGCTCTCAGATCTCGGGCCAGTCGGAGGTCAGGTAGGCCTCCACGGCACGATGTCGGAAGGCGTACGGCTTGCCACGGTCGATGATGCCCCGGACGGTGTCGAGGCGCTGAGCGGTCGGTCCGGCCTGGGCCGCGGTGGCGAACCCCATGGCCTGCGCGATCGCCGTCGCGGAGCGGTCGGCCGCGGGCAGGGCCGCCATCACCTCGAGGAGCTGCCGCTCCCGCTCGGGGAGCCGGTCGAGGATCCGCTCGACGTGACTCTCCGCCTCCCGCCGCGAGTCGCGCCATCCGGTCTCGACGTCGTCGAGCGTGATGACGTCGCCGGTTCCGGCGTACCACGCCCGGGCGCCGGCGAACTGGAAGAGGAACGGCTCTCCGCAGCAGAGGCGGACGATCGCGTCGGCGGCCTCGGGCGTCATCGTGATCCGGGCCTCGCCGCCGTGCTCGTCGGGCACGGGCCAGCCCTCGGCGACGAAGGGCCGCAGGGCCAGGGCGAGGTCCTCGTCGTCGAGGGGCACCAGCGTCGTCGTGTCGAACCGGCGTGCGAACGTCGCGCCCTTGCGTGCCGCGGTCATCTCCGCGAACTCCGGGAGGCCGGTCAGGTAGACGGCGATCGGCAGATAGGCCTGTGTCGTTCCGCCGGGGACCTCGATGGTGTGCTGGTGCGCGAGCGCGTCGCCGAGCCCGATGAGCAGCTGTGAGAGGGACGTGCCGTCGGTGATGTTCTGCACCTCGTCGATGTGCACGAGGACCACCGCGTCACGTCGGATCGCGGCGATGCCGAGCTCGACCAGGATCGCGGTCAGAGCCGTGTGCGGCGCGGGCTCGCCCCCGCCGTCCACGCTCAGCCCGACGCCGGCCAGCTCGACGGAGCGCACGCGGCTCAGGGTGTCCTTGATGCCGCGTTCGCGCTGCGCGGCCAGCCCGGCCTCGTCGGCGAGGCGCAGGAGGGCCGAGGCGACGGCCTTGAGGGGGTCGGTGCCGAGAGGGATGCGGATCTGGTCGGTGGTCCAGTCGCCCTGCCGCCGCGCCTCCGCGGCGATCCGGCGGACCAGCGTCGACTTCCCGAGACCCGCCTCGCCGAGGATCGTGCGGCCACGCTCGTAGATGCCGCTGGCACGGCGCGGTCGCAGGATGCTCTCCCAGTCGCCGATCTGGCGCGACCGGCCGGCCCAGACCGTCGGCACCGCGTCTGCGCCGGGAGTGAACGGATTGTCGACGGGTCTCCGCATCTCGATAACTTTATCACCACGGAATGGCGGTCGATAAGAGGCGCCGAGTCATCTTCCGACCCACCCATCACACTCCCTCCACAGATCCGCCGACGGGTCTGGCGCGTCGGCTGTCGCGGGCTTAGGTTCGGATTCCTAGGACTCCACTCGGGAAGGGGGCCTGTCATGGGGACAGCTCCGTTTGTCTTGCTCTACCTCCGCTTGCGGGCTCACGTGCGCGACGACCAGCGCGGGGACGTGCCGGGCTGGGTGCTCGTCACCGTCATGACCGCCGGCCTGGTCGCGGCGCTCTACGGCATCGCCGACGATCAGCTCCGCGCGATGCTCACCAGCGCGCTCAACAAGGTCTCATGAGCCGTCAGCGCGGGGCGGCGGTCGTCGACTTCGTGCTGATCCTCACCCTGCTGATCCCGCTCGTCCTCGGCCTGCTCCAGGTCTCGCTGGTGCTGTTCGTGCGCAACACGCTCGCCAGTGCCGCCGCGGAGGGCGCTCGCTATGCGGGCACCTCCGACCACGGCCTGCCCGACGGTGTCAACCGCACGCGGGAGGAGCTCTCCGGCGTCCTCTCCGCGCGGTACGCCGACGACATCTCCGCCACGACCGTGCTGCTCGACGGGGCGCCCGCCGTCGAGATCGTGGTCCACGCGACCGTGCCCGCGCTCGGCATCGGCGGCCCGGGCGTCGAGCTCACGGTGACCGGGCATGCCGTGCAGGAGCGGCCGTGACCATGCCGACGACGCTGACCATGCCGGCGATGCCGGGAGGGCGGTCCGCGACCGGCCAGCGGGGGAGCGCCCTGGTCGAGTTCAGCTGGCTCGCGATCCTCCTCATGGTGCCGACCGTGTGGCTCGTCCTCGCCGTCTTCGACGTGCAGCGGGCCTCCTTCGCCCTGACCAGCGCCGCCCGCTCGGCCGGCCGCGCCTACGCGCTCGCCGACTCCGACGCCGTCGGGCGCTCTCGCGCCGAGCAGGCGATCCGCGTGGCCCTGGCCGACCAGCACGCCGACGACGCCACGGTCGACCTCGACGTCAGCTGCACGCCGTACCCGCGGGACTGTCATGCCGGCACCTCGGTCGTCACCGTCCGCCTGGCCACGCGCGTCGGGCTGCCGTGGCTACCAGCGTCGTTCGGCCTGGGCGAGCCGTCCTTCGCCCTCGACGCCACCCACACCGTGCCGATCGGCAGGTTCCAGGAGGTGGGCGATGCGGCGAGCGACTGAGCGCGCGTTCGAGAGCTCGGAGGCGCGGAGCCCGACGCCATGCCCTAGCTCCCGAGCACGCCCTGACGGATCCCAACGGGGCTCGACGATCCCGCTGATCCTCGGCTTCACCGCGATCCTGCTCGTCGCGGCGGCCGTGGCGATCGACGCCACCGCCGCCTGGCTCCAGCGGCAGTCGCTGGAGAGCGTCGCCGACGGCGCGGCGCTGCACGCCGCCGACCTCGCGGCGCAGGGCACGGAGGTCTACAGCGGCGGCCTGGGCGACCGGCTGCGCCTGGACGACGAGGTCGCGCGCAGGTCGATCGAGGAGTTCCTCCACCGGACACGTGCGCGTGAGCGGTTCCCCGGTCTCTCGTTCACCGTCGGCGTGGATGGTGACCGGGTGAGTGTCGACGTGCGCGCGCCGCTGGACCTGCCCCTCCGCGTCCCCGGGTCGCCGGAGGCCCCGATCGTGCACGGGCGCGGCGGGGCGGTGGTGACCGTCGACGCGGGAGATAACGGCTAGGTCGCGGATATGTCTCGGAGGCATCTCGGCGCCCGTCGTGAGTCTGCGACTGTGGCAGCATCCCCCATTCCAGTCATCTCCGGTCCTCCAGTTCTCGAAGTCCGCCCAGCCGAAATCGACGCAAGGAAACAGACGTGCGCATGAACAACCGCGGCCTGGCCGCAACCCTGGTGGGAGGGTTGACGGCGTCGACCCTCTCGATCGTCCTCGCCGGCTCCTCCGCCAACGCGGTGATCGACGAGCCGCTCGACGCGAGCGGCGCCAACACGATCCAGCTCATCGCGACCAACGACTTCCACGGCCGCATCCTCGAGGACACCACGAACGCCGGCGGCGCCGCCGAGCTCGCCGGCGCGGTCAAGACGCTGCGGGCCGAGCAGCCCAACACCGTGTTCGCCGCGGCCGGCGACCTGATCGGCGCCTCGACGTTCGAGTCCTTCATCCAGAAGGACCAGCCCACCATCGACGCGCTCAACGCCGCGGGGCTCGACGTCTCCGCCGCGGGCAACCACGAGTTCGACCAGGGCGCCGCCGACCTCACCGACCGGGTCATCGCGGGCGGGGCCAACGCCAAGTGGACCTACATCTCCGCCAACGTCATCAAGCACGACACCGGCTCGCCGCTGCTGGACCCGTCGTACGTCAAGTCCTTCTCCGGCATCAACGGCACGGGTACGTCGACCGCGGGCTGCACCACGGCCACCTCGGCCTACAACAGCGCGGTCGGCGCCACCGCGGCGCCGAAGGCGCTGGTCGCCTTCTACACCAAGCAGATCGCCGACGCGACCAAGGTCCTGAAGAAGCTGCGCAAGAAGCACAAGAAGGCCCGGGCGAAGCACCTCGCCAAGACCGTCGTGCTGCTCAAGAAGCGGCTGACGAAGGCCAAGGCGCCGCTCGCCGCTGCCAACGCGGTCGCCGCCGCCGCCTCGACCGCCAAGACCGCCGCGTGCAAGGACTACCGGATCGGCTTCGTCGGCGCCGTCACCGAGGACCTGCCCTCGCTGGTCAGCCCCGCGGGCATCGCCGGCCTCGACGTCACGGCGATCCCGGCCGCGGTCAACGCCGAGGCCGCCAAGCTGAAGGCCGCCGGCGTCGACTCGATCGTCCTCCTCGTGCACGAGGGCTCGGAGTCGACCGACTGCGCCACGATCGCCGCCGACACCACGTCCAACTTCGGCCGGATCACCTCCCAGGTGAGCAGCGACGTCGACGGGATCATCTCCGGTCACACCCACCTCGCCTACAACTGCGAGCTCACCAAGACGACCAACGGCTCGGTGACCGGCAAGCGCTTCGTCACCTCCGCCGGGCAGTACGGCACGAAGATCACCCAGACCGTCCTCAAGATCGGCGCCGACAACAAGATCTCCACGGCCACGACCGCGACGATCGATCTGACCCGCGCGTCGACCTCCGCGTCGCAGGCGTTCACCCCCGACGCCGACGTCGCGGCGCTCGTCGCGGCCGCCAAGACCAAGGCCGACGAGCTCGGAACGGTCAAGATCGGCTCGCTCGAGGGCACCTTCGACCGGGCCAAGCTCGGCAACGGCTCGACCACGGTGACCACGACCGAGAACCGCGGCGGTGAGTCCACGCTCGGCAACCTTGTCGCCGAGGTGCAGCGCTGGGCGACCGAGAGCACCGAGTCGGGCGCCGCGCAGATCGCGTTCATGAACCCCGGCGGCCTGCGCGCCGACATGCCGGGCGGCACCACGGCGCCCGTCGACCTGACCTACAAGCAGGCCGCCACGGTCCAGCCTTTCGCCAACACGCTGGTGAACCTGAAGCTCACCGGCGCGCAGCTCAAGACGGTGCTCGAGCAGCAGTGGCAGCGTGACTCCGCCGGCAAGGTGGCGAGCCGCCCGTTCCTGCGGCTCGGCGTCTCCAAGGGCTTCACCTACACCTACACCCAGGCCGCCGGCACCGATTCGGGCGGCACCGCTGTCCAGGTGGGCACCGTGACGGGGATGTGGCTCAACGGCGTGAAGATCGACCCGGCCGACACCACCACGAAGTACTCCGTGACGGTGAACTCCTTCCTCGGCTCCGGGGGCGACAACTTCCGGGAGTTCGCCAACGGCACCGGCAAGAAGGACACCGGCAAGGTGGACCTGGAGGCGATGGTCGACTACCTGGAGGCCTACGCGACGAGCACGGCCCTCCCGGTGGACTACAGCCAGCGCGCGGTCGAGGTCTCCAAGACGGTCTCGGGCGACCAGGTCACGCTCAACATCAAGTCGTGGCTCCTGGCGGGTGCCGCCAAGAAGGACGCGACGCTCGACGTCAAGGCGGGATCGACCACCCTCGGCACCGCGACGCTCGACAACACCGTGTCCTCCACGGCGAACGACGACAACGGCACCGCGTCGATCACGGTGACCGTCCCGTCGGGCACCACCGAGCTGACGCTCGTCGGCGCGACGACCGGCACGTCGATCACGGTCCCGCTCAGCTGACCCGATCGTCCCGCTGACGCCAGCCCCGTCACCCCCGTGGTGGCGGGGCTGTCGTCCGCCCACCCTTCCCTCGCCGTTGCCGGGGAGTTCACCTCCGCGTCGGATGCCGTCGCGATCTTGACGGCCGTGCCCTCTCGCCTTCGCAGCATTGCCACCCTCGCCGCCGGAACCCTCGGCCTGACCGCGGTCACGCTCGTGCTCCCGCCGTCGCCGTCCCACGCCGCCGGCCCCGACCTCCAGATCACCGAGATCTCCTACGGCGGGAAGGCGTCCTACGCCGGGGATGCTGGCGACGGCGAGTACGTCGAGATCACCAACGTCGGCGACACCGCCCAGGACCTCACCGGCTGGTCGTACGCCGCCAACAAGTCGTCGACCGCCACCCCGACGGCCGGCGTGGTGGACCTCTCCTCGCTCGGGACCCTGGCCCCCGGCGAGTCCTTCGTCGTCACCGACCTGACCGCTGCCGACTTCCGCACGGAGTGGGGTCTCAAGGCGTCCGTGAAGGTGACCAACGACGGCTCGCAGAACCTCAACAGCAACGCGAACCGGATCGCCGTCTTCGACGGCTCGACGCTGGTGGACTCGCTCGGCTACGCCTCGGGCTACCTCACGGCGAAGGGAGTCGCGGCGTTCGTCAACGCCGGCCACCTCGCCGACACCGACACCGCGACCAGCGGCGCGTGGACCACCCCGGCGACGACCGCAGACTCCGAGGGGTCGTGGGCCAGCGCCGGGGGCGGCGTCGGCTCCCCGGGCGTCTCGACCCTCGGCACGGCGGTCGCCGCCGCCCGCACGCCGGCATCGGTGCGGGCGTCGGGCGCGCAGGTCGAGATCACCGAGATCGCGTACGGCGGCAAGGCCTCCTACACCGGCGACACCGGTGACGGGGAGTACGTCGAGCTGACCAACGTCGGCAACGCCGCCCAGGACCTCACCGGCTGGACCTATGCCGCCAGCAAGTCGTCCACCACGACGCCCACGGCCGGCGTCGTCGACCTGTCGCCGCTGGGCGCCATCGCCCCCGGCGAGTCGGTCGTGGTCACCGACCTGACGGCTGCGGACTTCCGCACCGAGTGGAGCCTCGACGACTCGGTGAAGGTGATCAACGACGGAGCCCAGAACCTCAACAGCAACGCGAACCGGATCGCCCTCTTCGACGGCTCGACGCTGGTGGACTCGCTCGGCTACGCCTCGGGCTACCTCTCCGCCAAGGGAGTCGCCGCGTTCGTCAACTGGGGCCACCTCGACGCCACGCTGACGTCGACCTCGGGCGCCTGGACCACCCCGGCGGTCGTGGGCGACGCCGAGGGCTCCTGGACGAGCGCCGCCGGCGCCGTCGGCTCCCCGGGCGCCTCGACGTACGGCACCAGCACCCCGGCGAGCGTGGCCAGCTCGTCCGACGACACCGGGGACGACACCGGAGACGACACCGGAGACGACACCGGCACCGACGAGCTCGACCCCCACTGGGCCGACATCTCCATCAACGAGGTCTCCTCCGACAACGCCGTCGACGTCTCCGGCGTGACGCTGCGCGACCCGGTCGAGCTCTACAACAGCGGCTCGAGCGACGTCTCGGTCGCGGGCTGGCAGAGCGCCGACAGCGGTGGCGCCAGCGCGCTCGCCGCCCTCGGCGACCTCTACGTCAACGGCTCCTCGACGCCCGCGACCAGCCCGGTCATCCCCGCCCACGGCTTCGCCGTGTTCCACTCGCCCAACGGGCTGAGCGGCGAGGGCGACACCATCGCGCTCTACCTGCCCGACGCGACCCAGGTCAGCACCGTCACCTATCCGACCAGCGTGGCGGGCACCGACAACGGCGGCTCCTACACCTCGGTCGCCGCGTGCCCGGACGGCTCGACGACGTACCTCAAGGTGACGACGGCCAGCTTCGGCGCCAGCAACGCGGTCGCCTGCACGAGCGGCGTGGCGCTCGACGCCGACGAGACGCCGACCAGCGACGTGCCCTGCGACACCGAGGCGCCGGCCGCCACGACGAGCCCCGTCGAGGGCGCCGCCGCGTGGCCCGGCAGCCCCGACGTCGCCGTCGCCGACGCGGAGTGCGCGTGGGACGGCGGCGGCACTCAGCAGGACCTCTCGGGTCTCGTCTTCGACCCGACCGACCCGACGATCCTGTGGGCGATCAAGAACAAGAGCGTCGTCTACAAGCTCACCAGGACCGGCGGGGTCTGGGCCACGGTGACCACCGACGGCTGGAGCGCGGGCAAGAGCCTGACGTTCCCCGACGGCACCGGCCTGCCCGACTCCGAGGGCCTGACCGTCGGCCCCGACGGCGCGCTCTACGTCACCACCGAGCGCGACAACGCCGCGAGCTCCGTCCCCCTCGACACCGTGCTCCGCTTCGACCCGTCGGGCTCGTCGACCACGCTGACGGCGACCGACGAGTGGGACCTGACCACCGACGTCTTCCCCGCGAAGGACAGCGCCGACGCCAATCTCGGCTTCGAGGGCGTCACCTACGTGCCCGACAGCTACCTGACCTCCCACGGCTTCGTCGACGACCACACCGGGACCTTCTACACGCCGTCGGCCTACCCGGCGAAGAAGACCGCCGGCCTCTTCTTCGCGGCGGTCGAGAAGACCGGGCACCTGCTGGCCTACGCGCTCAACACCGACCACACCTACACCCGTGTCGCCGACGTCGCGACCGGCCTGCCCGGGGTGATGGACGTGTCCTACGACCCGGACCTGCAGCGCATCTGGGCCCAGTGCGACAACACCTGCGGGGTGACGCTCTCCCTCCTCCAGATCGGCTCCGACGGCCACCTCGCCTCGGTCCGGCGGTACGCCCGTCCGTCCGGCCTGCCCGACAACAACCTCGAGGGCTTCGCCGTCGCGCCCGTCTCGACCGCGACCGGCGGCCGGCGCGAGGCGGTCTGGGCCGACGACGGCAACTTCGGCACGAGCGCGACCGGAGTCGCCCTCCTCGCCGACGACGGCGGCCACTCGCTGTGGAGCGGCCTGATCGACGTCGACCTCGGCCTCGGCTCCCAGGGGTACGTCGCCCCGGCCGGCACCACGGGGGACACCGGCACCACCACCGGCGACCAGTCCTCCACGCTGACGCCGGCCCAGCAGAAGGCAGTCCAGGCGGCCGCGAAGGTGGCCCACACCTCGGCCGTGATCCGGTCGGTCAAGGCGAAGCTCAAGGCGGCCAGGAAGGCGCACCGGACGACGAAGGCCAAGCGCCTCCACGCCAGGCTCACGAGGCTGCGCAAGCAGCTCAAGGTCCAGCGCAGGGCACTCGCCAAGGCGACGAAGGCGGCCGCCGCCGGGTAGCCTCAACCCTCGTGGCCATCGACTTCGACGCCGAGCTGAAGCAGCTCCAGGCGACCATGCACACCGTCGAGCAGGTGCTCGACCTCGACACCATGGGCAAGGAGATCGCCAGCCTCGAGGAGCAGGTCGCGGCCCCGGATCTGTGGGACGACCAGGCCAACGCGCAGAAGGTCACCGGGCGCCTCTCCCTCCTCCAGGGCGAGGTCGAGCGGTTCAACGTCCTCGCCGGCCGGATCGAGGACCTCGGCGTCCTCGCCGAGCTGGCCGCCGAGGAGGGCGACGCCGACACGCTCGCCGAGGCGGAGTCCGAGCTCGGCCGCGTGACCAAGGAGGTCGAGGCACTCGAGGTCCGGACCCTCCTCAACGGGGAGTACGACGCCCGCGAGGCGATCGTCACGATCCGCTCCGGCGCCGGAGGCGTCGACGCCGCCGACTTCGCCGAGCAGCTCATGCGGATGTACTCCCGCTGGGCCGAGCGGCACAAGTACCCCGTCGAGGTCTTCGACGTCTCCTACGCCGAGGAGGCGGGCATCAAGTCGGCCGAGTTCGCCGTCCACGCCCCCTACGCCTACGGCACCCTCTCGGTCGAGGCCGGCACGCACCGCCTGGTCCGGATCAGCCCGTTCGACAACCAGGGCCGCCGCCAGACCTCCTTCGCCGCCGTCGAGGTGGTGCCGCAGCTGGAGCAGACCGACGAGATCGAGGTCGACGAGAACGACCTGCGCGTCGACGTCTTCCGCTCCGGCGGGCCCGGCGGCCAGTCGGTCAACACCACCGACTCCGCCGTCCGGCTCACCCACATCCCCACCGGCATCGTGGTCAGCTGCCAGAACGAGAAGTCCCAGCTGCAGAACAAGGCCTCGGCCATGGTCGTCCTCAAGGCGAAGCTGCTCGCCAAGCGCAAGGCCGAGGAGGCCGCGCTCAAGAAGGACCTCAAGGGCGACGTCGCCGCGAGCTGGGGCGACCAGATGCGCAACTACGTGCTCAACCCCTACCAGCTGGTCAAGGACCTCCGCACCGGCCAGGAGACCGGCAACCCGGCGGCCGTCCTCGACGGCGAGATCGACGACTTCATCGAGGCGGGGATCCGCTGGCGCCGGAGCGCCGTCGCCGAGTGACCTACGAACCCGACGCGGCCCCGAGTACGGCGGCACACCAGCGGTCCGCGATCGCCGCATCCGTCGCGGTGCACACCAGCCACGCGTCGCCGAACAGCCCGCGATAGCTCGTCTCGGTCGTGCCGTCGCCGGCGGTCTCCTCCGGGCAGGTCAGCGCCACCGAGGGGCTCCCGAACGCGGCGGCGCCGGCGATCGACGCGCAGCCGTCGGTGCCCGACGCCGCGATCACGTAGGTCGCCGCGCGGTCGACGGTCACCGGGGACGCGAAGACCCACGCGCTCACCCGCTGCCCGGAGCCCGTCCAGCGGCAGCCGTACTCGTGGGCCACGTCGCTGCGGCTGCCCAGCGTCACCGCGTCGCCGTTGCTCCACGTCTCGGTCGACTCCGCCGCGCCGCCGAGCGCACGCCGGACGTCGCGCCGCGCGATCCGCGAGCAGAACGGCGCCCGGGACACCGACGCCGTGGTGGTGTCGACCGAGGCCAGCCGCGCGGAGAGAGCCGGTACGGGGGTGTCGGCCGGCGCGCCGGCGTACACGCCGACGGCGATCGCGGTGACCGACATGGCCACGGCGCAGGCCAGCACGCGCCAGCCGCCCCACCTCCACCTCACCCGGCCACCCTAGGGCGAGTCGATCGACACTCTCTCGGGGTGTGGCCGATCCGGCCATCCGGGCAGCCCTGACCTATCCTCGATCGGGTGATTCGCTTCGAGAAGGTCACCAAGACCTACCCCGGCACCGGGCATCCCGCGCTGGAGTCGGTCTCCGTCGACGTCGAGAAGGGCGAGTTCGTCTTCCTCGTCGGCCAGTCGGGTTCGGGCAAGTCCACCGCGCTGCGGCTCATCCTCCGCGAGACCCGGCCCACGAGCGGACGGGTCTACGTCGCGGGCAAGGAGATCAACCGGCTCGCCGGGTGGAAGGTGCCCCGCCTGCGCCGCCAGATCGGCACGGTCTTCCAGGACTTCCGCCTGCTGCAGAACAAGACCGTCAGCGAGAACGTCGCCTTCGCCATGCAGGTGACCGGCCACAGCCGGACCGAGATCAAGACGCGCGTGCCCGAGACCCTCGAGCTCGTCGGCCTCGACGGCAAGGGGGAGCGGATGCCGGACGAGCTCTCCGGCGGAGAGCAGCAGCGCGTCGCGGTCGCGCGGGCCTTCGTCAACCGGCCGATGATCCTCATCGCCGACGAGCCGACCGGGAACCTCGACCCCTCGACCAGCGTCGGCATCATGAAGCTGCTGGACCGGATCAACCGCACCGGCACCACCGTCGTCATGGCCACCCACGACGCCGGCATCGTCGACCAGATGCGCAAGCGCGTCATCGAGCTCGGGGACGGTCGCGTCGTGCGCGACCAGGCCCAGGGCAGCTACGGCGTCTGAGCCGCGACCGGAAGTCTGGAAAGAGAGTCATGCAGCTTCGCTACGTCTTCACCGAGCTCGGCCAGGGCCTGCGCCGCAACCTGTCCATGCACATCGCGGTGATCCTCACCCTCTTCGTCTCGCTCACCCTCGTCGGCTTCGGGGCGGTGCTCAACCAGCAGGCGACCAAGGCGTCCCACCAGTGGGGCAACGCCCTGCAGATCACCGTCTACCTCTGCCGCGACAAGGACGACAACCCGGCCTGCTCGACGCCCGCGACCGACGCCCAGAAGGCCGCGATCGCCAAGGTGATCGAGGACAACCGCAACGTCTCGTCCTACTACCTCGAGTCGCGCGAGACGGCGTTCGCCAAGATCAAGGAGCTCTACGGCGCCGACCGGTTCGAGGGGCCCAACGCGGTCGCGACGGTCGACATGATGGCCGAGTCCTACTGGATCACGCTCAAGGACCCGCACCAGGCCGACCTCGTCAAGGAAGCCGTCGTCGGCCTCGACGGCGTCTCCCACGTGCAGGACCTCCGCGGCGTCGTCGGCCCGATCCTCAACACCATCGACGCGATGAAGTACGCCGCCCTCGCCATCGCCGCCTTCCTCGTCGTCGCCGCGCTCCTGCTGGTCGCCAACACGATCCGGCTGGCCGCCTTCGCCCGCCGTCGCGAGATCGCGATCATGCGGCTCGTGGGCGCCTCGACCCTCTACATCGCGCTGCCGTTCCTCCTCGAGGCGATCGTCACCGCGGCGATCGGCGTCCTGCTCACCGGCGGCGCCATGGCGGCCTTCATGCAGTTCGCCGTACGCCGGACGCTGGCTCCCAAGCTCGACTTCATCCTCTGGGTCGGCTGGCACGAGTTCTGGGTGGGGTTCCTCGTCGTCGCGGTGCTGGGGCCGCTGCTCACCCTGCTCCCCACGCTCCTGCTGACCCGGAAGTACCTCAAGGTCTGAGAGAGCTCGCTCCGCGCCGCGATCCGCTCGCTGCGGCGTGTCGGCCGGGCCGGCGCGGCACCGCCGACTTACCGTCGACTCGTTCTCTTCCCCGGACGAATGTAGGCATCACCGTGCGCTCCTTCCCCCGCGCCGGCTGCCGTCGCGTGGTGGTGGCCTCCGTGGCCGCGATCACCGTCGGCGCTCTGGCAGTCCCCGTGATCGACCACGCGCTGGTCCCCTCGGCCTTCGCCGAGAGCAACAAGGACAAGCTCAAGAAGAAGCGGCAGAAGGTCCGCGGCCAGATCCAGACCGCCGAGGCCGACCTCGACGACTCGAGCAACGCCCTCGCCGCCGCGACGGCCAAGGTCCAGGCGGCGGAGAAGACGCTCGCCGCGGCGACCACGGCCCTGGCCGCGGCGCAGGAGAAGCTCGGCGTCGCGCAGGCCACCCTCGACAAGGCCGAGACCGCGCTGACCGGTGCCCGTGCCGAGGACGCCCGCATGCAGGCCGCGCTCGACACCGCCCAGGCCAAGCTCGCCCAGGCCAAGACCGATCTGGTCAGCGGCCGGGCGGCGGTCGCCGCGCAGCGGGAGAAGGTCAGCGCCACGATGATCAGCAACGCGCAGGGCGTCGACGCGGGACTGCTCGCCCTGTCCGGCCTGCTCGACGCGAAGTCACCGGAGGACATCGAGCGCCAGCAGGAGCTGCAGTCCACCATCGTCTCGAACCAGGAGGCGACGTACGACGACCTCCAGGCCTCCGAGGTCCTCCTCACCGTGCGCCGGCACCAGACCAAGGCGGCCGAGGTCGAGGTGGCCGCCCAGCGGCAGGCCGCCGCCGACCAGCTCGAGGTGGTCCGCGACCTGGAGCAGCAGGCGCAGGCGAGCCAGCAGGAGGTCGCCGCCCGCGTCGCGGACGCCTCCTCGGCGCAGCAGGCGGCCGCGTCCGCCACGAAGGAGGCCGCCTCGGCCCGCGCGGTGGCCGCCCGGCAGAAGGCCCACGACGCCAAGGTCCTCAAGGCCCGCAAGGCCGAGGACGCGAGGATCACCCGCCAGATCCTCGCGGCGTCGGGCAAGGGCGAGGACCGCACCGTCGACAGCGTCGACGGGCTCTTCCAGATGCCGGTGGCGAACTCCTACGTCACCTCGCCCTACGGCTGGCGCAAGCACCCGATCTACGGCTACTGGGGCCTGCACGACGGCGACGACTTCCACGCGCCCTGCGGCACCCCCGAGGTCGCGGTCGACACCGGGCGGGTGATCAGCGAGTACTTCTCCAGCGTGTGGGGCAACCGGCTCTTCCTCGACCTCGGCAGCGTCAACGGCCACAAGTACACCGCCATCTACAACCACATCAGCACGTACGTCGTCCGCGAGGGCGCGGTCGTCGCCCGCGGCGACACGGTCGCGCTGGCGGGCACGACGGGCTGGTCGACCGCCTGCCACCTGCACTTCACGATCCTGAGGGACGGCACGGCGATCGACCCGCAGACCGTGCTGTAGGGGTTTCCTCCGGCGTACGGCCGTCTGAGAGAATGACGGCATGGCACGCGAGCAGGGGCAGAAGCTGATCGCCCAGAACAAGAAGGCGCGCCACGACTACCTCATCGAGGACACCTTCGAGGCAGGCCTGGTCCTGACCGGCACCGAGGTGAAGTCGCTGCGGCAGGGGAGGGCCTCCCTCGTCGACGGCTTCGTGGACATCGACGGCGGCGAGGCGTGGCTGCACGCCGTCCACATCCCGGAGTACTCCCAGGGCACCTGGACCAACCACTCCGCCCGCCGCAAGCGCAAGCTCCTGCTCCACGGCGCCGAGATCGCCAAGATCGAGCGCGAGGTCGCCGAGAAGGGCATGACGGTCGTCCCGCTCAGCCTCTACTTCAAGGACGGCCGAGCCAAGGTCGAGATCGCCGTCGCGAAGGGCAAGAAGTCCTGGGACAAGCGGCAGGCCATCGCCGAGCGCACCGCGAACCGCGAGAAGGAGCAGGCCGTCGGCCGCTACCTCAAGGGCATCCGCGACTGAGAGGCTCGGGACAGGCGAGACTGGCGGGGTGACGAGACTCGCCGCCGCCCTCCTCAGCATGCTCGGCAGCCTTAGCCTGCTGGTGCCGGCCGTCCCGGCGACGCTGGCGCCCGTCGCGTACGCCGACGACCCGCGCTGGGAGTTCTACACGAGCGACCACCATGCCTACCGCTCGCCGTGGTTCCGCGGAGCGCACCGCATCATGATCGGGTTCGGCTGCAACGCCTCGCCGTGGTACGACCACGACCCGCGCTGCCCCGGGACCCAGGGCTTCCACCACGGCATCGACGTCGCCATGGACTGCGGCACGCCGATCCACGCCGGCCTGGCCGGCCGGGTGCTGTCGCCGAGCGCGCCGGGCGCTCCGGGGCCGGCGTACGGGGTGCATCCCTTCCGCCTCCGCGTCCGCGCCGACGGCCGAACGCTCGACATCGTCATCGGCCATGCCCGCAAGGTCTTCGTCAAGCCCGGCCAGCGCGTGCGCGTGGGGCAGCGCATCGCCCTCGCGAGCGACTCCGGCGCCCCGGACGGCTGCCACCTCCACTTCGAGGTGCGCCCCAAGGGCGGCGGCTACACGACCGCCATCCGTCCTCGCCGCTGGCTGCAGCTCACGCGGCAGGCTAGCGACTGATCGGTGCGGTCACGTCGAGCCGGCCGAGCTTGGCCGGGTTGCGGACGGCGTAGATCCGGCTGATCCGGCCGTCCTCGACGGCGAACGCGATGGCGGCGTCGTGACCGTCGGGCAGCCCGACGATCCTGGCGCCCGGCGACCCGTTGAGCAGCACCGGCAGGACCCGGGCCTCGGTCGCGAACTTCGGGAACGCGCGCAGCAGGTTCGCCACCTTCTTCGCGCCCGAGACCGGGTTGACGACCGCCTGGGCGACGCCGCCGCCGTCCGCCACCAGGACCACGTCCGCGGCGAGGACGTCCAGCAGGCTCTGGAGGTCGCCTCCGGATACGGCGGCGAGGAAGCGCTCGACGACCGCCTGCTGCTCGTCGCGGCTCACCTCCCTCCGGGGACGGCGCGCGGTGACGTGCTCGCGTGCCCGGTGCCCGATCTGGCGCACGGCGGCCGCGGACTTGCCCACCGTCTCGGCGATCTCGTCGTAGGGCAGGTCGAAGACCTCACGCAGCACGAACACCGCACGCTCGGTCGGGGTGAGGGTCTCCAGCACGGTGAGCATCGCGAACGACACACTGTCGGCCAGCTCCACGTCCTCGGCGACGTCCGGCGCGATCAGCAGCGGCTCGGGCAGCCACTCGCCGACGTACTCCTCGCGCCGGCGCGCGTTCGCCCTCCGCCGGTCCAGCGCCTTGCGCATGACCATGCGGACGAGGAACGCGCGAGCGTCCCTGACCTCGGACCGGGCCTCCTCGCCGATCTCGTGCCAGCGGATCCAGGTCTCCTGGACGACGTCCTCGGCCTCGATCGCGGAGCCGAGCATCTCGTACGCGACGGTGAACAGCAGGCCGCGATGGCTGACGAACGGGTCCTCCGACCGGGTCACGCTCACGAGCCTACGGCGGTGCGCTGGGCCATCGGCCTGAGGCCGCACGCCGCGGCGAACCCGTCGGACTCGATGCCGAGCGCGACGTTCGCCCGGGTCGTGAGGTTCGCGAACGCGACCACTGCCGTGAGCTCGATCAGCGCGGCGTCGCCGAGCTGGGATCGCAGCGACGCGACCATCTCGTCGGTCACCGTCGGCTCGGTCTCGGTCATCGCCTCGGCGTAGGCGAGCACCTCGCGCTCCAGCGCCGTGAACACGTCGGCCTCGCGCCACCGCGGGATCTCGCACGCCTTGGTCATGTCGAGATCCTTGTTGTGGGCCTCGAAGTAGTTGAAGTCCAGGCACCAGGTGCAGCCGACCTGGGACGCCACGGCCATGTGGGCGAACGACTTGAGCTGCTCGTCGCACGCGTCCCACCTCGTGAGCTTGCGCCCCATGCCCGCCATGTCCATCAGCACGGCGCGGTGGTGCCAGTACACGCCGATCGAGGTCGGCACCTGTCCCAGCGTCCTCGTCGCGAAGCGCCTGATCAACGCGCCCTTGACGCCGGTGATCGGGGCAGCGGGGATACGGGTCGTTCCAGTCATCTCGTCCTCCTGTGTGAGTGGTCGGACATGAAGACGCCGGGCGACCCCGGTCTGTGACATCGAAGCCCGGACGAGGCGGCCAAAGGTGTAAGACGTCGGTCCGCGGCAGGCGCCCCGACTCGGCGCGCACATAGCGCGGCCAAGCGGCTGGGCGCGGAGTCGATCAAGCAACTCGTCGCCGACTACCGCATGAACGGGATGTCATGCTTGTCACTGACGGAGAAGTACGGCATCTCTAAGTCTGCGGTTGTCAGGCGTATCTACCACCGCCGTTGTAGGCAGGACGCACTCGGACGGTTGACGCCCGTTGAGTACGAGACCATCACGACCACGTCAGCCAGTCAGGCTGCGTGACCCAACCTGTCACCCGATCGTGCAGCAGTCCCCATCTATTAAGGACTAAAGGTCAGACGCAATGCTCTTGCGCAAGGTTGGCGAGTGGTATGCGCTCGCTGGGCCCGGTTTCCAAGGTGCGCCAACGGTTGCGGGGCCGCCGGGCCCCGGACTGACTCCGGCCGACGACGGCGTGGTGTTAAGGACGTGGGGGACCAGCGACGAAGTTGACGTTGTCGTCGTGCTTCGCCCCACGCCGGCGCCCATGGAACCGTCAGGCTGGACCCATCTGTCGTGGGTGGAGGTGGAACTCTCTGGACCGGTCCGGGTTCTTGATCAGAAACTGCGCCCAGGGCGACGGCCGGAGTTCGAATTGGCGCCGGGGCGCTATCAGATTCAGTTCCGTGCACGCTCGAGAGAAGACGAGATCGCCAGCGACCTCGAGCGCGGCTTCGAGCTGGATCCGCAATCGCCGCCCCCGGAATCGCACTATATTCAGATAAGCCCCGCTTCTACAGGAGAAGACACTCTCGGTCGCGATATCGGCATCGGTATCGCCAACGCCGCTTCGTGGCCCTCGCCGCCGGTGGACAGCGGCCGCGCAGTGATCGATGCGGGGGAGGGCTTCTACTCTCTTACGACGGTCGACAGCCAGCCGTCTGACTTTCCGTTCGTCAACGCTGAGCCTCTCATGGTGATCGCGGCAAGCGACGGCGCAGCCGCGACGACCCTCGCCTCATCACCGACCGTTCAGGTAGACGTGGAATTGCGGTCGCTGCCCGTTGAAAGTAATCAGGCCGCAGGGTGGGAGGCGTATGCCGAGGGCGTCATCACGTTGGCTGGGCGTGCGGTCCTCGGCGGTTGGGACTTCGATCCCGGGAGGGTGCCTCTTGCGCTCAACACCGTCGCTGGTCGGTACACGGTGCAGGTCTTCGCGAGGCCCCTGCCGGAAGACTTTGATGTTGACGACGGGCCCACCGAGGAGCACTGGGTAGTGATCTCGCCGTCCGGGTGAACCAGCTTCGTCGCGGGCCGGTCCCCCGGAGTTCCCAAACTTCGCCAAACAAGCCAGTTGGCCAGTTGCCGATCTCAGACTCGAAGCTGCACGCCATGCTCAAGGACCCGTACTACGCCGGCTGGGTCACCGCTGACGGGCAATCGCCTGTGCGATCTGCCGCATCTCCCGGCCTGGCAGGTGGAGGATGCCATCGCCCGGCACTACGAGACGCTGGCGTTGCCGGACGACTTCGTCGCTGCGTTGCGGCGACAGCTGGCCGCGGCCGTTGCGGACGAGCAGCAGCTGACCCGCGAACTGCACGATCGGCTGCGTGAGCAACGTGCGCGGATGGAAGCCCGCGAAGCACGCCTGATTGATGTGGCGGCAGCTGGACTCCTGCCACGCGACAAGATCGTGGAGCGCAGCAACGCCATCCGCGTCGAGCAAGCGCAGATCGAAGCCAGCCCGGGGAACCACCGCAGAGTTGGCTGCCGGTGCTGACCGGCTGGACGGCTGTCTGACCATGCTGAGCAACCCGGCGGCGGTCCCCGCCAGGGGCTCTGACCGTACTCGGCAGCATCTGAACAAGACCTTCTTTGAGCGCTTCTACCTCGATGACGAGGAAACCGCCTCGGCCGTCCCGAAGAGTGTCATCCGCGAACCGTTTCGAGAGATCCACGACGCCGCCGCTGCCCACCGACGGCGGGGGAGGGGTCGACCCGAACGAACGACGCCCCAGGGGAGACACCGCGGATACGGCACCCCCTGGGGGCGGTCAGGCCGTTCGTTCTCGCGGACATTTTCCGGTCCGGGTTTCGAGTAACGGTCACCTTGTGGAGCTGCGGGGAATCGAACCCCGGTCCTCGAGCGTCGATCCAGGTCTTCTCCGGGTGCAGTCTGTGGGTGTCGTTCTCCTCGGCCCCGGCGCTCGACACAGACACGTCGCCGACAGGCCCAGCACGCTAGCTGTCCCTAGCCGCTCCGCGTACGAGAGCTGGCAGGTGAGTCTCCTGGATGACGCCCAGGTCCGAGCCGGAGACGGATGCTCGGTTGGACGCTTCGATCACCGCTCAGGCGGCGAGAGCGAAGGAACTGCGCTTAGCGTTGGCAGTTATTGGTTTCCAGCGATCGTTTACGAGATGACGCTGGCTCCTCGACCCGCTTCCCCTGGAACTAACGTCCCAAGTCGAAACCGATCAGCCCCTATGGATTTGTCAACCTCCCCAGTCTACCGGGGCGCGTGTCGAGTCGGCGAATGGATTGTCGAGTTGCCAGACTGACTCCGTGCTCGTACGACGTCGTGCCCTGCCCCTGCCAGCGACCCTCCTTGCGGCGACCCTGGCGCTCACCGCGTGCGGTGGCGGCGGTGACGGCGGGGGAGATGGCGACGGAGCCTCGGGAGCGAGCTCGACCGCCGCGGCGACGCCGGAGTACTGGCCACTGACCGGTGTGCAGGCCCCGCTCGGCACGACCACCGCGCTGGACCACCCGGCCATCGTCGTCAAGATGGACAACACCGAGGCGAGCTCGCCGCAGATCGGGCTGAGCAAGGCCGACCTCGTCACCGAGGAGCTGGTCGAGGGCGGCCTGACCCGGCTCGCGGCGTTCTTCTACGAGAACATCCCCAGCACCGTCGGCCCGGTCCGCTCGATGCGCGCGAGCGACATCGGGATCGTGAGCCCCATCGGCGCCACGGTCGTCACCTCCGGCGCGGCCGCCGTCACGATCAAGCGGATCAAGGCGGCGGGGATCACCTTCTACGGCGAGGGCTCGAAGGGGTTCTACCGCGACAACACCCGCCGTGCGCCGTACAACCTCTTCACCCACCTCGACAAGACGGTGACGCTCACCGAGCGCGATCCGGAGGCGGTCGACCCCTACCTCGACTGGGGCACCGACGCGGACTTCGTCGGCGTGCAGGCCGTGACCGACATCGGCGTGCCGTTCTCCGCAGGGCACACGACCCGCTGGCACTACGACGGCAGCACCTACGTCAACACCAACTCCAACGCGAAGAAGGGCGATCAGTTCACGCCCGACACGATCCTCGTCCTGCGCGTCAAGATCGGCGACGCGGGCTATCTCGACCCGGCCGGGAACACCGTGCCCGAGACGAAGCTGACCGGCTCGGGCAAGGCCCTGGTCTTCCACCAGGGCCAGCTCATGCGCGCCACCTGGAGCAAGGACGCCCTCGACGCGCCGCTGCAGCTGTCGACGGAGGCGGGCGCGCTCAAGGTGCCGGCGGGCCACACGTGGATCGAGCTGGTCCCCGACGACGGCGCCGCCGTCACGATGAAGTGATCACGACTCCAGGCTGGTGAGCGCCGAGCCGAGGCCGCCCTCGTCGGCGAGCGCCTGGAAGGCGCCGAGGACCAGGGCGACGACGGCCTCGACCCGCGCGGCAGCGGCCTCGGGGTCGGCGGCGACGGCGACCGAGTCGCCCGCCGCCTGCAGGCCGCCGAAGAACATCTCGGCGAGGGTCGCCACCATGTCGGCGTCGTCGGTCAGGCCGGCGCTGCCGAGCACACCGCGCACGAGGTCCTCGACGATCGCATAGGAGGAGCGCTCCTCGTGCTCGCGGAAGCGCTCGTAGCCGAGCACGGCCGGCCCCTCCTGGATCACGATGCGGCGGTACGCCGGGTCGCGGACCACCTCGAGGAAGGCCCGCAGACCGAGGGTCGACTTCGTCCACGGGTCGCGCTGGCCCTTCATCGCGTCGGTGATCCGACGCGTCCCGGCCGCCTCGACCGCGGCGAACACGGCCTCGAAGAGGGCCTGCTTGCCGGTGAAGTGGTGATAGAGCGCTCCCTTGGTGACGTCCGCTCCGGCGACGATGGCGTCCAGGGAGGTGCTCGCGTAGCCCTGCTCGGTGAAGAGCGCCGCCGCGACGTCGAGGAGCGCCGTGCGGGTGGAGGCCGAGAACTGCTGTCGACGACTCGTTCCGGGGACCGCCGGCAGGCTCGGCACCTTGGGGACCAGTTTGCTCACCGACTTCACCACGGGACCGAGTCTAGGTGTGACCTGGATCTCGGGTGCTGAGGATCACGCGAGTCGCAGTTGGCATACCAAGGGTACGGAACGTACGGTCGGTACGTACTCGCGGTATGTGAGTACGTCCTGGACACGTTGGACCCGAAGGAGCACGACCATGACCTGGACTTCCTTTCACAGTCGCGGGGAGATCCTCCGCGATGTCATCGACACGGCGGACCGTCGCCTGGACGGCCGTCTTCCGATGGATGTCGAGGGCGTCGACGAGAAGTTCGACGGCGAGCTCGACCTCCTCTGCACGCTCCAGCTCAAGTGGCACACGCGTCTCGCGGGCCGCATCGAGCGCGTGCTGATGGAGCAGCCGATGGACCTCGAGGCGGGAGTGATCGACGCCTGGCACCAGGTGGCCGACGAGATCCCCGGCGTCCGCGCCATCCTCGACCACTACGTGGCGGTGCCGAACGACGAGGCGATGCGTGCCGCGATGGCCAAGTCGCTCGGCAAGGAGCACATCCTGCTGGCCGTGATGGCGGGCAACGCCTCCGTCTCCGACGAGCTGGCCGCCGCCGTCGGCGCGCGGATCGCCGCGCGCGCCCGTGCCAGCTACGTGCCGTTCACCACGGCGCGCCTCGACCGGACGCCCACGCAGCCCACGCTGCTGGACCGGATCAAGGCGGTCCTCGCGGCCTGAGCCGCGTCCCTGACCACGACCCCGGTGCCGGCGCACCCTCCCGCGGCCCAGGCCGCACCCTCCCTCCTCCCTCGCGCCGGGACCGGGGTCGTCGGCGTCTCGTCTATCCTTGCTCCATGGGCATCCTCGGATTCGGCACGCGCAGCTCCGGAGGCACCGCGCTCGACGAGCGGGTCAAGGAGTCGGAGAAGACCCTCCCGACCGAGGAGGGCGACCACGATCGCTTCTCCCACTACGTCCCCAAGGACGACCTCACCGAGGCGATGGTGATGGGCTACCCGGTGATCGCGCTCTGCGGCAAGGTGTGGGTCCCGAGCCGCGACGGCACCAAGTTCCCGGTCTGCCCGGAGTGCAAGGAGATCTTCGAGGGTCTCGGCGACGACGACGGCGACGACTGAGTCTTGACCGAGCCGCAGCACGCGGCGCCTCTTCCTCCCGCCTGGCCTGAGCGGGCGGCCTGGGGCACCGCCACGTCACTGCGCGCCTGGCAGCAGGCAGCCATGCGCGCCTACTTCGACCAGTTGCCGCGCGACTTCCTCACGGTGGCGACGCCCGGCGCCGGGAAGACCACCTTCGCGCTCACCGTCGCCGCCGAGCTCCTCGGCCGCCGCCTGGTCGACCGCATCATCGTCGTAGCGCCGACTGAGCACCTCAAGGTGCAGTGGGCCGCCGCGGCCGAGCGTGCCGGCATCCCGATCGACCCGGCCTACTCCGCCGGGCAGGGCCGCACCTCCGAGGAGTACGTCGGCATCGCGGTGACCTACGCGGGCGTCGCCGTCAACCCGCTGGCCATGCGGATCCGCACCGAGCGCACCAAGACGCTCGTCATCCTCGACGAGATCCACCACGCGGGCGACGCGCTGTCGTGGGGCGAGGGCGTCCGCGAGGCGTTCGAGCCCGCCGCCCGGCGGCTGGCGCTGACCGGCACGCCGTTCCGCTCCGACGTGAACCCGATCCCGTTCGTCACCTACGCCCCTGGCGACGACGGCGTCCCGCGCAGCGTCGCCGACTACACCTACGGGTACGCCGAGGCGCTGCGCGACCACGTCGTGCGACCGGTCCTCTTCATGGCCTACAGCGGCCAGATGACCTGGCGCACCCGCGCCGGCGACGAGATCGCCGCCCAGCTCGGCGAGCCGCTCACCAAGGACATGACCGCCCAGGCGCTGCGCACCGCGCTCGACCCGGCGGGCCTGTGGATCCCCGCGGTGCTCGCCGCCGCCGACAAGCGGCTCACCGAGGTGCGGCGCCACGTGTCCGACGCCGGCGGACTGGTGATCGCGACCGACCAGGACAGCGCCCGCTCCTACGCCAAGGTGCTCAAGGCCATCACGGGCGAGGCCGCCACGGTCGTGCTCTCCGACGAGAAGGCGGCCTCGAAGAAGATCGCGGCGTTCGCAGCCGGCGACACGCGGTGGATGGTCGCGGTCCGGATGGTCTCCGAGGGCGTCGACGTGCCACGCCTGGCGGTCGGCGTCTACGCGACCACCACGGCGACGCCGCTCTTCTTCGCCCAGGCCGTCGGCCGCTTCGTCCGGGCCCGGACGCGCGGTGAGACGGCGTCGGTGTTCCTGCCGTCGGTGCCCCGTCTGCTCGGCTTCGCGAACGAGCTCGAGCTGGCCCGCGACCACGTGCTCGGCCGAAGGGTCAGCGACGAGGGCGACCTGTTCGCGCCCGAGGACGCGCTGGTCGCGCAGGCCCAGGCCGGCGAGGCGGTCTCCGCGGAGCTCGAGGGCGCCTGGGAGGCGCTCGGCTCGGAGGCGCGCTTCGACCGCGTCCTCTTCGACGGCGGCGAGTTCGGCCATGCGGGGGAGGTCCAGGTCGGCTCCGACGAGGAGATGGACTTCCTCGGCATCCCGGGGCTGCTCGACCCCGACCAGATGAAGGCGCTCCTGCAGCAGCGGCAGAGCGACCGCGCGAAGAAGCAGCGCGCCGACACGAGCGACCGGGCCGAGAAGGCCGTGCGAGCCGCCGACGCCCTGGTCGACCTGGCGACGCACGAGCAGCTCGGCGTACTGCGGCGGGAGCTGAACGGGCTCGTGGCCGCGTGGTTCCACCGGACCGGCCAGCCCCACGGCGTCACCCATGCCGCGCTCCGCAAGGAGTGCGGCGGGCCCGCCGCGGCGGTCGCGAACGCCGACCAGCTCCGGGCCCGGATCAACGCGCTCCGCGACTGGGCGGCACGAAAGAGCTCCTAGGACCTGCCTAGAGCCCTTCGCGCGCGCGGCCGCGCTTGGCGCGGTACATCGCGAGGTCGGCCTCCTCGATCCAGGTGCGCCAGTCGTCGCCACGGCAGAGCGCCACGCCGACGCTGACGCTGACGGAGACCTCCTCCCCGTCGCGCACCGTCACGGGGGTCGCTGACACGGCGTCGGTCAGCTGCTCGGTCACCTCGGCGGCTCGCAGCGCGTCGATGTCGGGCAGCAGCCCGACGAACTCGTCGCCGCCGAACCGGCCGAGGTGCAGGTCGGTGGCGCTGCTCGTGAGGCGGTGGGCCACCTCGACGAGGACCCGGTCACCGGCGACGTGGCCGTAGCGGTCGTTGACGGCCTTGAACCGGTCGACGTCGACGACCACGACGTAGTCGGAGCCCGAGGCCTTCCTCGCGGCGCGGGTGAGCAAGGCCTCCATGGCGCGACGGCTGAGGGTGCCGGTGAGCGTGTCGGTCCGTTCGGTCGCGTGGTCGAGCTCCGGCTCGCGATGGCCCAGCCGTCCCAGGTTCACGGCGAGGGCGAAGCCTCCCACGGCGAGCGAGGCGAGCAGGACGCTGATGCGGAGCTGGAGCACCTGCACCGAGGCGGCGGCGACGACCAGCGCGACGATCAGCACGGCGAACCAGCGCATCCAGCGCGCGGGGTCATGCAGCCGGCGGCTCATCTCCAGCAGCACGCCGACCAGGAGGGCGAAGTCGAGCGCGACGTGGACGCCGAAGCCCCAGCCGTACGTCGCCACCTCGGTCGTCATCTCCTTGGCCACGATGTGGTGGTGGCTGTTCGTCGCCGACAGCGCGGACGTCGCGACGGCCTCCGTGCCGACCACCGCGAGGAGCGGCAGGCCCGGACGCCAGGCCGGGCGGTTGCCGGCCTTGGCCAGCATGAAGATCGCCGCGATGCTCAGGGTCGCCGACGGCAGCCAGAACACCAGCGCCACCGGGGCGCCGGGAAACCGGATGAGAGCGCCGAGGCTCGCCGCCCACGACAGGCAGAAGACCGCCGCCGCGACGACCAGCCTGCCGACGAAGGAGGCGTGGTCGCGTCGCCAGGACCAGAGGGCGACGGGTCCGACGATCGCGACGCTGATGAGGATCGCGATCTGAACTGCGCTGTCGGCCATGCAAGGTCCCCCGGGTCGATCGTCGGCCCGAGCCTAGGATATTTCTCGCTCCTCGGGCGGCGCCTCCGCGGCGTCGCATCCCGGCCGGCTTGGTCGGAGGGGCATCGCGCCCAAGCACGCTGCGCTCTCGCACCTCCGCCTCGCCGGACCGGGCGCGGACACCATGGAATGCGCTGCGCCCGAGTAAGGAGACACACCATAGGCCATCGGGCTAGGGTGTGTTGATCGATTCGGACGCCTGCTGCGCGTCGCCCAGCACGCGCCCTGGCGGCGTTGTCACTCGTCGCGATGCCTCCGGCATCGCTCCTCGCTCCGCCTTGCCAGCGCACGCGCTGGAC
>NZ_JASGDD010000190.1:0-51570 GCF_047607365.1 Nocardioides sp.
GCGCGATCGCCTGCTCGCGCTCGGTCGCGGCGCGCGCGGCGGCCTCCTCGGCGACGATCCGCGCCGCGTGCGCCTCGGCAGCCGCGTCGCTCTGGGCCTTGGCCTCCTGTTCGGCCGACGTGCGGGCCTGGTGGGCCGACGCCGCCTCCTCGGACCGAAGACGGATCCGCTCCTCCGCACCGGCGACGAACTCCGCGTACGCCGTCTCGGCCGCGCCTCTCGCCTCATGGGCCTCGTGCGCCTCACGGGCCTTCGCGCGGGCGGCCTGCTCGGCCTCGAGCCGCGCCTCGTGGGCGGTGATCGCGACCTCGAGCTGGGTGGCGGTGGTGTGCTCGAGCTCGCTGCGGGTCTCCAGGAACGCGGTCAGCTTGCGGTCGGTCTCGGCGTGGGCCTGCTGGCTCGCGCTCGCCGCGCGCTCGGCGATCTCCCGTGCGGTGCTCAGCGCGTCAGTGGTCTCCTCGCGCACGGCGGCATGCTGTGCGGCGGTCTCGTCACGGAGCGTCGCGTGCATGGCGGCCGTCTCGTCGCGGAGCTCCGCGTGCTTCGCCTCGGTCTCCTCCCGGAGCTCTGCATGCTTGGTCGCGGTCTCCTCGGCGAGCTCGGCGAGCGAGGCGACGTGGGTGGCATGCTGCTCGTCGGTCTCGTCGCGCAGCTCGGCGTGCCTGGCCGAGGCCTCCTCGACGACCGCGAGCAGCGCGGTCAGGTGGGTGGTGTGGGCGTCGGCGAGGGAGGTCAGCTGCTCCTCGTGCAGGGCAGTCGTCTCCACCCTCGCCTGCTCCAGGAGCGCCGCGGCCGCCGCGAGGCGTGCGTCGGTCTCCCGATGGGCCTCCGCCGCGGCCTCCTCCGCCTCGGTCCGGGCCCGCTGCGCCTCCTCCGCGACGGCGGTGGCGCTCTCGACGCGGGCGAGCGCCTCGGTGGTCGCCCGCTGGGCCACCTGCTCGGCCTCGGTCCGCTCGGCCTGAGCCGCGGCCGCCGCCCGGGCGTTCTCGGCGGCGAGCGCCTCGGCGCGGTGCCGGGCCTCGAGGACCTCGCTCAGCGACTCGGCCAGGCCCTGTGCGGACCGTTCCGCCGCATCCCGGGCCACCGCCAGGTCGGTGAGACTCTGGTGCAGCTCCGCCTCCCGGGCCTGCGCGGCCTCGAGGGCCTCCTGATGGCGCCGCGTGGCTTCGGCCGTCGCGGCGTACTGCTCCGCGGCCCGCTGCTCCGCCACGCTGCGCGCCTGCTCGGCGACCAGGGCGGCGGACTGCGTCTCGCTGTGGCGCCGCAGAACGATCGCCAGCGCCTCCTCGGCCTGGATCCGCGCCGCGTGCGCGGCCGAGGCGGTCTCCGCCTGGCGGGCGGCCTGCTCCGACGCCTCCCGTGCGACTCGATGGGCCTCGGCCGCGGCCTCCTCCGCCGCGATCCGCTCCGCGGCCTGCACCGCCGCGGCCTGCTCGGCCAGAGCCCGCAGCTGATGGGCCGCCTCCGGCGACGACGCGGGCAGTGCGGAGCCGGGCGTCTCGGAGTCGTCGCCCCCACCTCGCCGGAACCAGCGACGGTCGGACGGCGACGATTCGGAGGAGCCGGACGTGGAGCCCGTCGACGAGTCGGACATAGCCCCGCGATCCTATCCGCGCGACGCGGCCCGCCCGGGGACGCTCGCACCGGCACGGCGCCGGCGGGTCAGCGGAGCGGGCGGACGTGCAGGCCGACCTCGGGATCGACGAGGATCTCCTGGGCGGCGGGCATGCCGTCGGCCGACAGCAGGGCGTCGGTCGGCACGCTCCGCTTCACCAGGCCCAGGGCGATCGGACCGAGCTCGTGGTGGCGTGCGGAGGATCCGACGAACCCGACCGGCCGTGCCGGCGCCGGGTCGCTCGTGCTCTCGCCGACCGCGATCGGTCCCACGCCGTCGAGCACCTCGGAGGCGAGATACAGCGGCGCCCCGATCGCCGGCAGACGATTCTCGGAGCCGTCCAGATGCAGCAGCGTGAGCCGGCGCGGCGGCCGCCCCAGGGTGTGGACGCGGGCGACCGTCTCCTGCCCTCGGTAGCAGCCCTTGTCCAGGTGCACCGCGGCGACCGGCCCGCCGGGCAGCCAGCCGACCTCGTTGGGGATCGTCCGGTCGTCGGTGTCGAGCCGGAAGCGCGGTTCGCCGCGGGCGATCCGGATCGCCTCGTACGCCCACATCCCAGCCGGGTCGCCCAACGCGCCCGGCAGCGCCTCGAGTTCGGAACGCGGCACGAACATCGTGCGCCCGGGCCCAGGATCGTGCATGTGTGGGATTCCGTCCGGCGTGTCAGGCCGCCCGTCGGCGTGTAATCCCGCAGATGCACGATGGGGGCCGCCGCCCGGCCGCCAGACCACCGCCAGCTCCGGCACGGACGAGACGGTCACGTCCGACCAGAACCGCATCCGGTCCAGATAGGCGACGAGCGCGGCGCCGAGGCCCGGCTCGGTCCAGGCCGTGAACGACGTGCCGTCGTCGTACCCGGAGAGGAAGTGCTCCACGTGTCCCTGCGGGGAGAGGATCAGCGCGGAGCGCCACTCCTGCGGCGCCAGCCCCTCGAAGGCCTGCGAGGTCAGCGAGTGCAGCCAGGTGAGGCGGTCGGGGCCGGAGATCCGCAGCACGTCGCGGTGCGACAGGTCCACGAACCCCGCCCCGGAGACCAGCGTGCGCTGCTCGGCGTTGAACGAGCCGTAGTGCGCCGCCACCCCGGCATCGATGCCGGAGCCCTCGACCGCGCCGGCCAGCGACAGCAGGGGGCTAGTGGTGGTGGTCATGGCTCGGCTCCTCCGGACAGTGCGTGTGGGCCCCGAAGATGGTCAGGTGGGCGACGTCGGCATCGAAGCCAAACTCCTCGCGCAGCGTCGTGGTCAACGCCGAGGCCTTCGACTCCTCAACCGAGATGACCTGGCCGCAATTCCGGCAGGACAGGTGGAAGTGGCCAGGCCCGGAGGAGACCGAGTGGTACGTCGGGGCGCGATCGCTCAGGTGCAGGTGCCGGACCAGCCCGAGCGACTCGAGCACCTCGAGGGTGCGGTAGACCGTCGAGATGTTGATCGCCGCCGACTCCTGCGACACGGCGGCGAAGATCTCGTCGGGCGTCGCGTGGCCCAGGCGGGTCACGGCGGCGAGGATCAGCTCGCGCTGGGGCGTCAGGCGGTAGCCGCGCGCTCGCAGCTCCTCCCGCCAGTCACCCACGACGCCGTCCCCTCATCGGGCCCGCCCCGTCACGCCCGCTGCAGCCGCGCCCAGCGGTGCGGCTGCATCTCCTGGCCCTCGGCCTCCATGTCGTAGGCGTAGAGGAGGTCGCCCTCGACGTTGCCGTAGAGCCGCTTGCCGGCGGTGACGTCGGGGCCGGTCTCGGTGTGGGCGACGCCGGCGGTGTGCAGTTCGATCTTGCCGTCGGCCGCCGCGCCGTACCACACCTCGATGAGGCCGGTGCTCTGCGTCAGCACGAGCTCGAGCGACGCCTGGCCGGGTGCCTCGCCCGGGAGGCAACGCAGGAAGCCGGTCTCGATGACGTCCTCGCGGATCTTCTCGCCGGTCTCGGCATCGATCACCCAGCTGCGCGACATGTAGTGGAAGAACGGCCGCCCGTCGTGGGTGAAGATCAGCTCCTGGCCGAACTGGAACGGCTCGATCGTCGGGTAGTCGCCGTGCCCGTTCCCGCGCCAGGTGCCGAGCAGCCAGGCCACCGGGCCGGCCGCGGGGGAGAGGTCATCGGGGATCTGGAAGGCCACGCTCGCGAGTCTAGGACCGCCGGCCCTGCTTGTCGGTCTCGCCGCCGGGGCGGTGAAACATGACGTGGGTGTCGGCGGGAGCATGGGTGAAGCCGAGCGACCCGTAGAGGCGTACGGCGGCGGCGTTGTCGCTCTCGACATAGAGATGCACCTCGTCGCAGTCGCTCAGGTGCTCCAGGCCGGCGACGGTCAGCAGGCGACCCAGCCCCCGCCCCTGTGCGGCGGGGTCGACCGTGACGACGTAGACCTCCCCGTGCGTGCGTCCGTCCGGCGTGCCGGGGTGCCGCTTGGTCCAGTGGAACCCCAGCAGCGCCGCCCCTTCCCAGGCCTCGATCAGCCCGGCCGGCTCGAACCAGGGCTCGGCCATGCGCTCGTGGAGGTCGGCGAGGTCCATCGATCCCTGCTCGGGGTGCCACGAGAACGCCGCCGCGTTGACCCGCAGGATCTCGGGCTCGTCGCCCGGTGCGAACCCCCGGAGAGCGACCCCGTGCGGAACGCTATGCCTGTTGGTCCGCTCGGTTGGACCACCCTGGTGGTCCAGGCGCATGACCCACAGCTCCCGCCCGGCGGTGAACCCGAACCGCGCCGCCAGCCGCCGCGCCGCCGGCGACTCCCCGTGCATCCACGCGCGGAGATGGCCGTCGCCGGTCCCGTCGAGCAGGGCCGCGGCGAGCGCGGTCCCGACCCCGTGCCCCCGGTCCTCAGGTAGTACGACGACAGCCAGCTGCCCGTCGTACGCCAGGGCGAAGCCGGCCTCGCGGACGATCGCCCGCACCGACTCCGGTCGCCTCCTGACCGCCAACGACATCGACTCGTCGAGGGGTGCGACCCCGTCAGACGCCTCGGCCGCCCCCGCGATGGCGAGGACGGCCGAGGCGTCGGACGGATCCAAGAGTCAGACGGTCTCGTCGACCCGGGGGGAGACGATGCGCGCGTCGGAGGCCGCGGAGCCGGGGCCCTCGGAGCTCTTCGTCGGCAGCACGAAGCGGTAGCCGACGTTGCGCACGGTGCCGATGAGGGTCTCGTTCTCCGAGCCGAGCTTCGCCCGGAGACGACGCACGTGGACGTCGACCGTGCGGGTGCCGCCGAAGTAGTCGTAGCCCCACACCTCCTGCAGCAGCTGCTGGCGGGAGAAGACCCGGCCGGGGTGCTGGGCGAGGAACTTCAGGAGCTCGAACTCCTTGAAGGTCAGGTCGAGGGGGCGTCCGCCGACCTTGGCGGTGTAGGTCGCGTCGTCGACGACGACCTCCCCGCTGCGGATGACGTGGGCCTCGGGGTCGGCGGCCTCGCGGAGCGCGGCCAGTCGGCCGATGGCCAGCTTGATGCGCGCCTCGAGCTCGGCCGGCCCGCAGGTGTGCAGGACGACGTCGTCCATGCCCCAGTCGTGCGAGACGACCGCCAGGCCGCCCTCGGTCACGATGAGGAGGACGGGCACATCGGTGCCCGTCGTACGGATCAGACGGCACAGGTCACGCGCATGCGCGAGATCCTGGCGCCCGTCCACCAGCAGAAGGTCGGAGTCGGGAGCCTCCAACAAAGCGCTGCCCTCGGCGGGCAGGATCTTGACGTTGTGACCAAGCAGGGAAAGCCCGGGCAGGACCTCGACGGAGGGCTGCAGGGCGCTGGTCAGCAGAAGCAGGGTGCTCATGGCGGGGGACCTCCAGTGCCATTGAGGAGCACCAAGACGCAACGCTGAGCCTCGGTGGGGTGATCGATTTGGCACTCTACCGAAACATTTCGGTCACCGTCGACGTTGTTGCGAAACGTGATAGGTGTGTGGATCGTCGCAGTCTCGGCGCTGGCCGCCGTGGCGTTCGGCGTGTATCGCCGAGTCGTCGACGGCCGCTTCCGGCCGACGTCCGCTCCGGGCACCGGGGCGCCGGCCGGTCCGGTCCTGTGGCACGGCCGCGAGCTCGGCGCGCGGGCCACGCTCGTCCAGTTCTCGACGGCCTTCTGCGCGCCCTGCCGCGTCACCCGGCGCATCCTCGAGGACGTCGCCGCCACCGAGGCCGGGGTGCGGCACCTCGATCTCGACGCCGAGCACGAGCTGGCCCTCGTGCGCGAGCTCGGCATCACCCGTACGCCGACCACGCTGATCCTGGACGCGGGCGGCCGCGAGGTGGCCCGTGCCGCGGGCGCTCCCCGCAAGGACCAGGTGCTCACCGCGCTGCCTGACGCCTGAATCTCACAATTCGGACGTAAGTCCACATTCTGGGATCTCGACTTGGACCGACACGACCGCGCCCATACCGTTGCTGCCATGTCCACCCCCGGCATCGACCCACGCGGCCCGCGCTTCACGGCGTCCGTGACGGTCGTCCTGGTCGCGCTCGCGATCCTGACGCTCGCGCCCGCTCGACCGGTCGCGCTCGTCCTGGCGGCGATCCAGACGGCGCTCTTCGCGCTCGGCGCGCTGCGCGGCGTTCAGTCCACGCCGACCGGCGTCGTGTTCCGCCGGCTCATCCGTCCGCGCCTCGCGCCTCCGATGCACCTCGAGGACCCAGCGCCCCCGCGGTTCGCCCAGACGGTGGGCCTGGTCTTCGGCGTGGCCGCGCTGGTCGGCATCGTGGCCGGACTCGAGCCGCTCGCCTACGTCGCGCTCGCCTTCGCCCTGGTCGCGGCGATCCTCAACGCCGCCTTCGGCTTCTGTCTGGGGTGCGAGCTCTACCTCATCGGCAAACGCCTCACCCCCGCAGCACGCTGACCTTCCGACTCCGGCTTCCGAGCTTCAACAGCTTCAACAGAAAGAGAATCGACATGACTCGCGAGAACGCGCTCGTCTCCGCCCAGTGGGTGGAGGACCACCTCGGTGACGACTCCATCGTCCTGATCGAGGTCGACGAGGACACCACGGCCTACGAGAAGGGCCACATCAAGGGCGCCATCAAGCTCGACTGGACCACCGACCTCCAGGACCCGGTCCGCCGCGACTTCGTCAACAAGGCGCAGTTCGAGGAGCTCCTCTCCGCCAAGGGCGTCTCCAACGACGACACCGTCGTGCTCTACGGCGGCAACAACAACTGGTTCGCCGCCTATGCGTACTGGTACTTCAAGCTCTACGGCCACCAGGACGTGAAGCTCCTCGACGGCGGTCGCAAGAAGTGGGAGCTCGACTCCCGCGAGCTGACCGACGAGACCGTGGAGCGGCCGACGACGTCGTACACGGCGCAGGACCAGGACGCGAGCATCCGCGCCTTCCGCGAGGAGGTCGTGGAGGCGATCGGCACCAAGAACCTCGTCGACGTCCGCTCGCCCGACGAGTACGCCGGCCGCCTGCTCGCGCCGGCGCACCTGCCCCAGGAGCAGGCCCAGCGGGCCGGTCACATCCCGACCGCCGCCAACGTGCCGTGGAGCAAGGCGGCCAACGACGACGGCACCTTTAAGTCCGACGCCGACCTCAAGGAGCTCTACACCGAGGCGGGTGTCGACTGGTCCAAGGACACGATCGCCTACTGCCGCATCGGCGAGCGCAGCTCGCACACGTGGTTCGTCCTTAAGGAGCTGCTCGGCCAGGAGAACGTCAAGAACTACGACGGCTCGTGGACCGAGTACGGCTCGCTCGTGGGCGTCCCGGTCGTGCTCGGCGACGAGGCCGGGGAGGCCTGACATGTGCGGAGCCACTACGGGAGGCCTGAGCCTCGCCGGCGTCGACGTCGCCAAGGAGGCCATCATCCAGGGCCAGGTCACGCGTGCCGGTGAGCCGGTGAGCGGCGCCTACGTCCGACTCCTCGATCGCAGCGGCGAGTTCACTGCGGAGGTACCCACGAGCGCCAGCGGACACTTCCGGTTCTTCGCAGGAGACGGCCAGTGGACCCTGCGGACGCTCGCTCCGCGCGCGGAGGTCACCGACCGCCTCGTCCGCGCGCAGACCGGTGAGATCGCGGAGATCGAGATCGCCCTCGCCTAGCCATCCACAGGAAACGCTGTGCCCCCGTTCACGTGTGATCGGGGGCACAGTTGCGTTTCTTCTCAAGAAAATCTGTACTGGTCTAGACCACTAGGTGAATCCTCGGTTTCGAATCCGTCCGAATGGGTCTTTCGACTTGCGTGGAGCGTTCCAATCTGCTGAGGTTGAGGCTCAACCAGAGATCGTCTGGGGATCTCGGACCCCGGCGCAGGAGGAAACAGACATGATCAAGAAGTTCATCGCAACGACTGCCGCTGCGGTGGTCCTCGGTTCTGGCGCTGTGGCCTTCACCGGCGGATCTGCCGACGCCGCTACCTACGGCCCGCCGAACCCGATCCCGGCCTCGCAGAAGAAGCCGACCATCAAGTACATCAAGAAGATCGCGAACAAGAAGGGCAAGCTCACGGTCAAGCAGACCAAGAAGCTGCTCGCGAAGATCGACGCTCTCTATGACAGCGGCCTCATCACGAGCGTGCGTCGCGCCAAGCTCCGGGTGTACGTCCTCTCTCGCTGACCCTTTTTCACATCGCTGGAATGGGCCCCCGGTCTCATAGCCGGGGGCCCGTTCTTTGCGCCATGATGACTGAGGAGGAAAGAGAGCTCTCGTGCACGTGCGACACCCCTGGCGCTGGATCCTCGGCGTACTGATCCTCTTGGCCCTGCTCTTGGCCGCGTACGCCGGCTGGCTGGCCTGGAGCACCGCCCGGAGCCTGTCGGCGGCAGCCGACGACGCCCGTGCCCTCAAGTCGGCAGCCATGGCCGGCGACGACGCGGCGACCCAGGCCGGCTTCGACGAGTTCGTCGCGCACGTGCACACCGCTCGGTCGAGGACCGACTCGAAGGTGTGGTCGCTCCTCACCCATCTGCCCGGCTACGGCGATGACGCCCACGGCGTGCGCACGGTCAGCCGGGTCGCCGACGAGCTGGCCACCGGCGGACTGGACGACCTCGTCGACCACGTAGGCAACCTCGACGCGCTGCTGCCCACCGGGGGTGGCATCGACCTCGCGCAGGTGGCGGAGCTGCAGGAGCCGGTGGCGGCGAGCAAGAAGGCGCTCGATCGGGCCAACGCCGACCTGGAGGCTGAGGACACCACCCACTTCGTCGACTCGGTCCGGCTCAAGTTCCGCGATCTGCAGGCGCAGATCTCCTCTGCGGCGAGCTCGATCGACTCCGCGGACCGAGCGCTCGCCGTGCTCCCGGCGATGCTCGGTGGCGACGGATCGCGGACCTATCTGCTCGTGATGCAGAACAACGCCGAGATCCGCGCAACCGGCGGCCTTCCGGGAGCTGTCGCGGAGATCACGGCCAAGGGCGGCAAGCTCAGCCTCGTCAAGGAGCGCTCGGGCTCGTCCTTCGGCGAGGCGTCGTCGCCGGTCCTGCCGCTCAGCGCCGCCGAGAAGACGCTCTACGGCGAGAATCTGGGACGCTACTTCCTCGACGCCAACCTGACGCCCGACTTCCCCCGCAGCGCGGACCTGTGGAAGGCCCGCTGGGAGCAGGTCGAGTCGTCGAAGGTCGACGGCGTGATCTCGATCGACGCCGTCACCCTCTCCTACCTCCTCGGGGCGTACGGCCCGGTCACGGTCGACGGGATCCAGCTGACCCAGGGCAACGTGGTCGACGAGCTGTTGAGCAAGGTCTACGTCCGTTACACCAATCCCGATCAGCAGGACGCCTTCTTCGGGGCGGTGACGACCGCGATCTTCAACGAGGTCACCACCGGGACGGCCTCACGGTCCGACCTGCTCAACGCCCTTACCAAGGCGACCAAGGAGCGCCGCGTGCTCGTGCACGACTTCCACGACGAGGAGCAGGCGAAGCTCGCGGGGACCACGATCGCCGGAGAGCTCGACGCGAAGATCGCGGATTCGCCGCAGGTCGGCGTGTATCTGTCCGATGGAACGTTGAGCAAGATGTCGTACTACCTGCGCTACAAGACGAAGGTCAGCGCCACCTCCTGCCGGAACGGAGTCCAGAGCCTGCGCGGCACCATGACGCTGACCTCCACCGCTCCCGCCGACGCGGCCTCGAGCCTGCCTGCCTACGTCCTCGGTGGCTCGACGGGCGCGGTCCCCAAGGGCGACCAGCTCGTCTACCTCACCCTCTTCGCGCCGACCGGCGGGACGATCACGCCGATCGACATGAACGGCGTGAACTTCCAGCAGCAGAACGTCGACCTCGACGGCCGAACGGTCCGGCGCACCTGGATCCAGCTCCAGCCGGGCGAGTCCGTCGACCTCTCGTGGCGGATGACGACCGGCAAGGGCCAGACCGGCGACCCCCGCGTGAACTTCACCCCCTCCATCGACCCGGGCGCTCCCGCCAGTGCCACCGTCAAGACCGCCTGCTAAGGAGTGCTCGTGGAACTCAGCGACTATCTCAAGATCCTCCGCCGCCGCTGGCTCTCGATCGCGCTCATCGCGGTCCTCTGCTGCGCCGCGGCGCTCGCACTGACGCTGACGCAGACGAAGAAGTACTCCTCGAGCGCCCGCCTCTTCGTGTCGACGACGACGTCCGACGACAGCAGCGCCCTCAACTCGGCCGGCCAGTTCTCGGTACAACGGGTGCAGTCCTACGCCGATCTGGTCAGCAGCCGCGAGCTCGCATCGACGGTCATCTCCGATCTCGGGCTCGACCTGACGCCTGGTGAGCTGGCCAGGGAGGTGAGTGCTGCAGTGACGACCAACACGGTCAACCTGACCCTGACGGCGACCGACCCGGACGCACACCAAGCCCAGCAGATCGCTCAGTCGTACGCCGAAGGCCTTGTCGACATGGTCCGGCAGCTGGAGACGCCGCCCGGTGAGACGGTGGCGCCGATCAAGGCCACGATCGTCGATCAGGCGAGCTTCTCCGCGACACCGGTCGCGCCCCAGCCGAAGCGCAACGCCGCCCTTGGACTGGTCATCGGACTTGTCCTCGGTTTCGGGCTCGCGGTCCTCCGGCAGACGCTCGACACGCGAATCAACTCCTCTGCGGACCTCCAGGAGATCACTGACAAGCCGGTCCTGGGCACGATCGGGCTCGACTCGAACGCGAAGGAGACGCCGCTCGTGACGGCGATCCCCTCGCATTCTCCCCGCGCGGAGGCCTTCCGCGTGCTGCGAACCAACCTCCAGTTCGTCGACGTCGACACCCCGAACAAGGTGTTCGTGCTCACCTCGGCCATCCCGGAGGAGGGCAAGACCTCGACCTCGATCAACCTCGCGCTGAGCATGGCGCAGGCGGGCGTGAGGACCCTGCTGATCGAGGGCGACCTGCGGAGGCCTCGCGCAGCCATGCGCCTTGGCCTCGACGGCGCGGTGGGCGTGACGAACGTGCTCGTCGGCAAGCTGAAGTTCGAGGACGCGCTCCAGCAGGACGACGAGACCGGCCTCGACTTCCTCGCGTCGGGGCCTGTTCCGCCGAACCCGGCCGAACTCCTGCAGAGCAAGGCCATGCAGGAGCTGCTCGCCCAGCTGCGTGCCACGTACGACGTCGTCATCATCGATGCGCCGCCGCTGCTGCCCGTCACGGACGCTGCGCTGCTGTCGACCCATGCCGACGGAGCGATCCTCGTCGTGCGTCACGGCAAGGTGACCCGAGACCAGGCTCGTCTCTCCCGCGACCGCCTCGAGCAGGTCGACGCTCGCCTTGTCGGCGTGGTGATGAACATGGTGCCGACGAGGGGCCGTGGATACGGGTACGGGTATGGCTACGGGTATGGCTACGGGTATGGCTACGCGCCGGACCGCGCGCCCGTCGACACGGCGGCCGGCGGCGGCGAAGCGACGACGGAGTCCGCGTCTTGACGATCCGGACACTGGTTTCGCATGAATGGGTGGAGTCGGTCGGCGGAAGCGAGAATGTCTTCCGGGAGTTCCTTCGTGCCCTGCCGCAAGCCGACGCACTGGCTCTGTGGAATGACATGCCGCAGAGCTTCGATCGAACGGTGGGGGAGACGTGGCTCGCCAGGTCGCCTCTTCGTGGTCGCAAGGCGTTGAGTCTCCCTTTCATGACGTCGGCGTGGCGGCGAATCGACCTCGCCGGGTACGACCGCGTCGTCGCCTCATCCCACGCGTTCGGCCACCAGCTTGCCTACTTTGCGGCCCTTCGTGGGTTGGAGGCGTTCTCCTACGTGCACACCCCGGCGCGCTACGTGTGGGCACCCGAGGTCGACCCGCGAGGAGCGGGGCTCTCAGTTCGCACGGCGAGCCGGCCTCTGCGCAAGTGGGATGCGGCGCACACGAGCTCGCGGGTTCGGTATGCCGCGAACAGCTACTTTCTCCGGGATCGGATCGAGCGATCCTGGAAGCAGCCATCGTCGGTGATCTACCCGCCGGTCGATGTCGAGCGCATCCGCTCAGTGCAGCGGTGGGCGGATCATCTGACGGACCAGAGCGCGGCGACCTTCGAAGCGGTGACCAAGGAGCCGTTCCTCTTCACCGCATCTCGATTGGTGAGCTACAAGCGGGTCGACGTCGCCATTCGAATCGCGGCTGACCTCGGCCTGCCGGTCGTGATCGCGGGCGGCGGCCCGGAGCTTGAGGATCTGACGAAGCTGGCCGATGAGATTGGTGCAGTGGCCCACTTCGTGGGACGAGTGGGCGACGAATTCCTCTACGCGCTCTACCAAGAGGCGATGCTGTTCGTGTTTCTCGCGATCGAAGACTTTGGGATCATGCCGGTCGAGGCCATGGCCGCTGGGACGCCGGTGCTGGTCAACAGTATTGGTGGAGCCGCCGAGTCCGCCGAGTTGCTCCGAGGGGGTCTGACAGTCCGGGCCGAAGCCCCTGCCGAAGAGCTGCGTGAGGTCGCGCGGGCGGCGTGCGCCCTGTCGATGGACGGGCTGCCCGCGAAGGCGGAGGCGAATTTCTCTCGCCAGGTCTTCGCCGACCGGATCCGTGAATGGCTGGATGAGGCATGACGCAGACTCCAGATCTTCCGAGGGCGGCGGTGCTCGTCCTGAGCTATCGGACATCGGCGATCGTGTCGGACCTTCTCGTCTCCCTGAGTCGCACTCCGTCGAGTGAGCGACTCGTGGTCTCCGTGGTCGACAACAGCGTGGACGACGTTGAGTTCGATGAGCTGATGTCGCGAGTAGCACCGTTCCAGGGGCGGTTCGCTCAACTGCGTGTCACCCGTTCTCCGTCCAATGGCGGGTATGCGACGGGCAACAACCTGGCGTTCCGAGCGGTGGCGGATGAGGTCTTCGACTGGGTGTTTGTGATCAACCCCGACGTCACGGTCGACGCCGGAGACCTGCTTGACACGGTGGCTGACCTGGATGTCAATCGACCGGATGTCTACGGCTTCCGCACCCTGCAGCACGGCGAACTGCAGTCCGGGCTCGCGCGCATGAGCCTGTGGACGGGCCGCACCTCGTGGATCCTCCACGGTGAGGAGCCGCCGTCGAAGAGCCACTCGATCGTCTACGCGGCCGGCCACTGCTTCGCCACCTCCCGCCGGACATGGGAGCAGGTAGGCGGGTTGCACGAGGATTTCTTTCTCTATTGCGAGGAGGCTGAGTACGCCTTGGCTGTCGAACTCTTGGGTGGCCGCTCGCTCGTGCTCGAGGGTCTCTCGGTCTGTCACGCCAGCGGCATCTCGACAGGCTCGCAGCAGGGCAAGTCGGCGCTCACCGCCTACAACGCGACGAGAAGCGCGGCCGTTCTTCTGCGCCTCCATCGTCGGCTGGCCTACCACCTGCCTGTCCTCGTCGTCGTACGGTCAGCCTGGGCTGCGACGTATGCGGTTCGCGGGAGGGGATCGATTGCGCGGGCGATCCTGCGTGGCCTGATCTCAGGAACCGCAGGTCGGCTCGGACTGCGGAGCGGAATGGGTAGCCCCTCATGATCGGAATGAGTGAGAGCACTGTTTCCGTGGTCATTCCGAGTGTGGGCCGGCCCGCGCTGCGGGCGGCGATCCAGTCGGCCTTGGGCCAGACCGTGCCACCCCTCGAGGTGCTGGTGTGTCTCGACACTGCCGACGATATCTCCGATGTGCTCGGCGACCTGGCCGACGACCCACGTGTGCGCCTCCTTCGCGTCGGGCCCGGACACGGCGGCAACGCTGCCCGGCAGGCGGGTATCCAGAACGCGGCGGGGCGGTTGATCGCTTTGCTGGACGACGACGATCTTTGGGAGTCGCGCAAGCTCGAGCTGCAACTATCGGCAATTGCCGGTCTTGCCGGCGACGACTGGCTCGCCACCTCCCGGCTCGTGGCCCGGACGCCGACTGGCGATCAGGTATGGCCGGCAAGGCTGATCGCAGCCCGCGAGTCCGTCCCCGACTATATTTTCCACAAGCGCAAGGTCAGGGGCGGGATCGGGTTCGTCCAGGCATCGACGTTGCTGTTTCCGGCCGCCCTCGGCAGGCGGGTGCCGTGGAACTCCGAGATCAAGTTCCACCAGGACATCGACTGGCTCGTCAGCCTCGATGAGGTGCTTCCGAACCTCACCGTCGTGCAGCTTCCCGAGGCGCTGACGATCTACCACGTCGGCCAGCCGACGGTCTCGCGCACGCTCGACCCAGAGCTCTCGTGGGCATGGGCGCTCCGTCGCCTTTCAGGAAGTCCGCGGAGCCTCGGTGACTTCGGGATGACGAGCGTGACGACGTACGCGGCTCGGCGGGCCAACCCACTCGGAGTCCTCAGGTACGCCGCCCGCGCGCGGCGTGTCGGCGCGCCGAGCCTCGCAGCGACAGCGTTCGCCGGGTATCAGTTCGCCATGGCCGTTCGACTCTGGACAACCTTGCGGCTGCGTAGGCTGATCGCGAACCGACGGAGAGGGAAGCACTGATGGGCAGTCTCGAGAAGGTCATCGATGCCGATGCGTGCGTGGGGTGCGGGGGCTGTTCGGTGGCGACAGGCGGGGCGATTCCCATCACCCTCACGCCGTATGGGACCTACCTGCCGGAACTCGACGGTGTGGCGCCGGAAGTCGAGGAGGTCGGAGCGCTGGCGTGCCCGTTCGCCGACACGACGCCCGACGAGGACGAGCTCGGCGCTGCGCTGTATCCCCAAGCCGATTCCGACCCGCGGATCGGCCGCTTCACCGGTCTCTACGTGGCGAGGATCGAGGACGACGAGACCGTGGTAGGCAGCAGCTCGGGCGGTCTGACGACATGGATCGTCGCCCAGTGGCTACGCGACGGCGTCATCGATGGTGTCATTCATGCTGGCCCAGGCGACGATCTCCTCTTCATGTACGTCGTCTCGACGACCGCGGACGAGCTCTACGGCCGCCGCAAGTCGCGCTATCACGCCGTGGAGTTCTCCCAGGCCGTGTCGCAGATTCGTGGCGACGGGAAGAAATACGCCTTCGTGGGGGTCCCCTGCATGGTCAAGAGCGTCCGGCACATCTGCCAGGGGGACGAGGTCCTCGCCGGACAGATCGTCCGGACCGTCGGTCTGGTGTGCGGGCACATGAAGTCGGCGGCCTATGGCGAGTCGATGGCCTGGCAGCTCGGAGTCTCTCCGACCGAGGTCGAGACGGTGGACTTCCGTGTCAAGAACCCTGGCATGCTCTCTCGGCAATACAGCTTCGGGGCGCTCGGGCCGGGCGGCTGGAAGACGGCGCAGACCGCCTCGCTCGTCGGTGGGAACTGGGGGCACGCGGTCTTCCAACTCGGGGCCTGCAACTACTGCGACGACATCTTCGCCGAGGGGGCCGACGTGGCGGTGGGCGACGCATGGCTGCCTCGGTTCGAAGGTGACTGGCGCGGCACGAATGTCATCGTCACTCGCCGGACGGACGTCGACGAGATGTTCGCCGCAGGGTCGACAAATGGGGAGTTGTGGGTCGAGTCCGTCTCCGCCGACGCCGTCGCGCACACGCAGGCGGGCAACTTCCGTCACCGGAGGCAGGGGCTGGCGGTTCGTCTCCACGACGACGACTCCGCAGGTCGCTGGCGCCCGCGCAAGCGGGTCGAGGCATCGGTGGATGGTCCCGATCGCCGTCGAATCGAGCTCATCCGACGCCGCCGCGAGCTCTCCCACGTCAGCCACGACCTCTTCCTCGAGGCCAAGCGTGCGGGAGACCTGTCGCGCTATCTGACCCGGGTGCGTCCGTACCTGGACCGGCTGGACCGCCTGGGCAAGCCTTCGCTGCTCTCGCGTGTCACGCTGCGTCTCCAGCGGGAGTTCTGGCGGTCCATGGCGTGGCTGCGGGAGCGCACTCGACACGTCCGCCACCGCGAGATTCAGGGGAAATGATGACGGACTCTCGGCTCTTCGTGTCGATCACTGGTGACTACCCGAACATTGGCGACGCCTTCATCCGACGTCAGGCGGTGACGTGGGTTCGTCCCGCAGGGAGGGCGACCGTATATGCGCGCAGCGCGCCGGAGTCGTGGAAGCGGTCGGTGGGTATCACACCTGAGGACCGCGAGATCGATAGCGGTCGTTTCAGGTGGCTGCGTGCGATTCTGACCTCTCGCCGTGCTCCGGTCGTCGCCTTCGAGCCGGGCGCGATCGATCTCGACTTGGCTGCTCTCCCGCGTGAGCTCTCCTTCCTCGTCATGGCGCTGTTGGTCCGACTGCGCGGCGGCACGGTCGTCCTGCCTCCTCGCGCTGTGGCTGCGCACCACCCGCTGACCGTCCTCGTGCATCGTCTCCTGTGCAGAGTTGCGACCGTAGCGCTCTGGCGTGACAAGCGAAGCCTCGAGCTGGTGGCCGCGGGCTCCCTCTCCCCCGACATCGCTTTCGATGGCGACGCGAGGCCGGGACTGGTCCCCAGCGACCGACGCTTCCTGGGCGTGAGCCTGCGCGGCAAGCGGCAGAACGTCGGCGATGAGTGGATCGGCATCGTGCGCCAGTTCGCCGCGGCCAACGATCTGGAGATCCTGACCTTCGCCCAGGTCGTCGACGACATCGAGCGAGCGCGAGACCTTGCCGGTCGCCTCGGCGGAACCTATTCGGAGTGGGTGGGCGACGATCTGGCCCAGGAGGCGGAACTGCGCGCGTTGTACGACGAGTGCCGCTGTGTCGTCTCGGATCGCCTGCACGTGCTGATCATCTCGAGTCTGAGCGGATCGGTCCCGATCGAGTTCGTGCCGGAGCCGACGCCGAAGGTCTCGGAGACTTTCGCGATCGTCGGATACGCGGGCATGAGCGAGTCGAGCGATCGTCTGGGGGACGACGACGCGCTGGCCTTCCTTGGCGCGCAGATCGGTCGACAGGACGAGCTCCGCGCGGCGATGGAACGAGGCAGGTCTGAGCTGTCTTCTTTCCGCGACCGAGCACGTGCCCGGGTCGAGTGAGGCTCCGCGGGGTTGAAGCGAAACGCGACTGCCATCGCAGTCCAAGCGGCCGGGCAGCTTGCGCTGATCGGCGCCGTGCCGATCCTCACTCGGGTCTACGGACCAGCGTCACTGGGCAGCTACCAGCTGGCGACCTCCATCGCTCTCGTGGTGCAGCCCATCGCTTCCAGGAGGCTCGAATTTCGAATCCCGGTGGAGCCGCACGGGGGCGGGGCGGTAAGGCAGTACCGGAGCGGTGTCCTCTTCGCAGCGGTGCTCTCTGCCGTCCTGGCGGGTGGTGCCCTGGCTGCGCGCTGGCAGGGCCACCCGCACCTCGCAGGGACGCTTCTCATGGTCGGCACGCTGCTCTTCGCCACGGCGCTGGCGGTGCTGGACAACGCACTCCTCGTTCGAGACCGGGCGTTCATGAGACTCGGTGTTCGGAACTTCGTGTCGGCTGTTGTGGCGGTCTTGATCCAGCTGGCGTTCGCATGGGCCGGTGGTCCGGTCGTCGGCCTCGCGTTCGCCATCCTCGGAGGTCGGCTCGCCGGGATCCTCACCACCCGCGTCGCCGTCTCGTCGGGCGTGGCCCCCGTGCCGGAGAGCGCGTCGGCGAGCTCCCGCTCGCTCACGACGACGGTCGTCACGATCATGGCCGGCGTCGTGTCCAACAGCAGTGTGTACGGCCTGACGATCCTCACTGCGGCGCTTGCGTCTCCGATGGAGACCGGGCAGGTTGGCACGGCGCAGCGGATCACCTCGAGCCCGGTCGGGCTGATCGGCCAAGCCCTCTCCCAGCAGTACCAGGGGCTCGCTTCCGCCAACGTCCGGGATGGCAGGCCCGTGCTCGCGCCGTTGACCCGCCGGTTCGTCTGGCGGATCGGCGCAGTTGCGCTGGCCTTGGCGGCGACCATGGCGGTGCTCGGGCCGATCCTTGCAACCCCGGTACTCGGGCGAGAGTGGCACGACGCCGGCGTGGTCATTGCGCTCCTTGCGTTGCCGGTTGCGATGCAGATCGCGATCGCGCCCACGATTCCGTTGCTGGTCATGCTCGGCCGCGAGAGGGTGCTGCTGACGAACCAGCTGGTTCGGTTGTGCGGAGGCCTCCTGGCTGGCGGCATTCCCGTCCTGGTCTTCCACGCGAACTACCTGTGGATGGTGGGCGGCTACGCGCTCGCGACCACCGCGGCCTACCTTGCGACATTGGTGTTGACGCTCAGAGTCGCCGCGGCGCACGACGCGACGGTCAGGTCAGCGGCGTCGGCTCGGCAGCGGTCGTGATGCTCGGGCGGGCCTTGTCGCCTCGCTTGCCGACGATCAACGTCGTCGCCCAAGCTATCCCGCCGAGGAAGAGCACCACAGCCACGTTGTTGAGCACGATGTACGCGAACTCGCCCTTCGAGACCCAGCGGTAGAGGCAGAGACAGAGCAGGCTCAGGAGCGTCCCGGAGGTGACGGTCTTCGGAACTGTCACCTCGGCCCGCCCCAGGATGAAGCCGACCACGGCCATCAACGCCAGGGCCGGAATCACGGTGATCGTCAGCACGGCTTCGGCGAATCCCGAGACGGTCACGGGCACGATGAAGACCGTCGACTCAGGAGAGACCCCGATGATCGAAGCCGACACCGCGTGTTCCAGTGTGTAGTTGATGTCAGTCGGCAGATGCGCGTACTTCCCGAGCAGGTAGGAGAAGTCGGTGAGGATCGGCGGTCCGCCGGTCGTGACGAAGTGGTGATTGAGTGCGTAGTAGGTCGGTTGTGAGGGAACGGTCGTGAGCCGATCCCACAGCAGGGCGAGAGAGCTCTTCCCGGTCTTCGACGTCGTGCCGTACAGGCTGGCAACGAACCCGAAGTAGATGATCGGCAGCGGCACAAGGCTGATCAGCCGGGCGACCAGCGCGCCAAGACGCCGAGGATTCGCACGGAGCACGGCGTTGACGCCGATCCACACCACGATGAGCGTGAACATCCCTCCCTTGAAGCCGCCGAGGAGTCCCGTCAAGACCTGAAAGACGGTGGCGAGTCGCCATGGGCGATATTCACGCCAGCGGACTCCTCGTGAGCTCGCGTTGGCCGACGCGAGCATCCAGGCTGCGGTGGTGCCGTAGCCATACATCCGACCGGGGATTCCGAAGAGGCCCGACGAGGTGAAGTCGAAGCGCCTGGTCTCGACGTCGCTCGCGAAGATCGGGAAACCGAGCTTGTACAGGTGGTAGATCGCCAGAACGCCGGCAACGACTACCACCGCGTAAACCCCTTCGTCGGCCCACGGCCGACCGATTCGGCGAGGTTTGTCGGTCGCGGCCGCGGCCGCGGTCGCCCGTGTCCGGCGCGAGGCGAAAAGGTAGCCGGCGCACAGCGACACCACCGAGGCTGCCGCTAGAAGGTAGGTCGAGTTCGGCCAGCCCAGCGACGTGTCCAGATCCTGCAACCCGACGACCCGCAGTGCTTGTGTTGCCACGATCACGGCCGCGAACCCTGCGCGGAATCGCCAAAGTCCGGCCACGACGACCATGACAGCAAGTAGATTGACGAATGCCATGGACCCTCACCCCTCGCACGCTTTGGCCGCGACCAGGTTGGCGGACGCTTGGCGCACGAACATACCAGCGTCACACACGCCAGGCGGGCGATGCGACCGATCGCACAGGACTGGACATTGACGCGCCAAACACCCGCGACACGCCGCCGCGATGCGACGTTCGATATCGCCAAGGGTCTGGCCATGGTGGCGATCGTGCTGGGACATGTGAACCGTGGACTCGGTGCTGCCGGCATGGTGTCCACCAGCTCATGGTGGTACGAGATCCTCGACACGGGGCTCTATCTCGTCCATCTCTGCGTTTTCGCCTTCGTCGCTGGTCTCTTCGTGGAGCGGGGCGTCCGACGGTCTCGCGGAGAGTACCTCCGCGCGCGGATCGGCCAGGCGGTCTATCTCTACCTCCTCTGGTCCGTGCTGCAGCGCGCCACGGGAATTCTTGCCGGAGGGGCTGCGAACGACGCCCCCGTGGTCTCGGATCTCTACCGGTTCTGGGTTCCGCCGGGGCAGTTGTGGTTCTTCGGCTGGCTCTGCATCGCCGCCGTCGCAGGGGCCGTGTTGGAGCCATGGCGCGGGCGTGCGCATCGAGGAGCGACTGTTGTCGTGATCGCACTGTCGTGTGTCGTATGGGGTTGGAACGGCCACTACGTCGGAACCTGGGGCATCGCGCTACTGGCGCCCTACCTGGTGGGTGTTCTCCTCGGAGTCGAGCGTGTCCAGCGAGCGCTTTCAGCGTCCGTGGCGTGGCGGTGCGTTGCGACAATCGGATGCGCACTTGTGTTTGCGGCACTCCTCCCGGAATTGCCGACTCCGCCGAGACCCGGCGGTCCGGTCCACACCCATGACCTCGTCTCGGGCGTCCTGGGCGGGATCCTTGCCTCGGCGGTGGGAACGGCCGGGATCGTGATCGCGTGTGCGTTCGTTGCCGAGTGGCGGGCCTTTGGTTGGCTTGCGTTCGTGGGCAAGCGGAGTCTGGAGATCTTTGTCGCGCACATCACCGTGACCGCCTCTGTGCGCTCCGCGCTGCGCGCCGTCGGCGTTCACAACCTGCCTGTCCACTACGTCGTGGCCACGGTCGCCGGGGTCGTCGCGCCTTTGCTGCTCGCAGCGCTGCTGGAGCAGCTGCGTCTGCCGTTCTTCTTCACCGCACCCCCGTGGGTTACGAACCGGCGGGTGCGGACGACGTCTCGGACTCGGGTGTAGGGCTGCCGCTCGCTGACGACGGTTCTGCGGAGGGAAGCAGTGAGAGACGGAGCAAGGGCGCTAAAGCCTCCGCATAGGTGGCGGTGAGGTGCAGCTCGTCGGTGCGGACGGGCGAGGTGCCGACGAAGATCGGGCATCGTCCGGAGTCGGCCGCGCAGAACCACGAGCTGGTGTCGACGAGACGCGCACCGGTGGCCGTCGCGGCCGCGATGTCCCCGGCGACCATGTCCTTCCACGTCCGCCCGATGCCGGAGACGCAGTCGGCGGGCGCGCTTCCGGCTCCCGCGCAGTCGTCGGCCGCCTTGCCGACGGGGGGCGGTGTGAGGATCACGATGTCCCGTCCGGACGCCGAGACTGAGCGGATGGCGTCGGAACGCGCCTCGGTCCACGCCGTGACAGCCTCCTGTCCTGTGGCTCCGCTGGCCAGCGAGTTGATCGCGCCCTGGTTGTTGGTGAGGATGATCAGGTCGGGTGCGAGGCTGTTCACCAGATTCACGACTGCCTCGCGGTCGGAGTTGCATCGGCGTTCGGCTGTCGGGTCGGAGAGCTTGCGGTCAGTCGCCAGGAAGGCGCACGACCCGTAACCGATATCACGGACGCGCCACCGGTGGCCGAGAGCGGTCCGGATGCCAGGCATCCAACTGACGCCGATGGAGTCGCCGATGACCACGGCGAGCTTTGGCCCCTTGCCGAAGGTGCATGCGGTCCGGTCGGTTGGGTCGGGGTACATGCAGTCGTACTTGGCTGCGAACTCGGGGGCCTTGTCACTCGCGGCCTCGCCGATGGGCGGCGAGAGCGTCGGCCAACTGGTGGCGCTGAGCGCCTGGAGGATCTCTACCTGCTTCGCCGTCTCCGGCGTCGCCTCTTCGGTCGCGGTCTCGGTGGCCTGCACCAGTTGGCTGAGAGCGGCGCTCTCGGCCTCTGACTCCGCCGCGCCCACCACCGGCTTGAGAGTCGGCGCGAAGAGCCCTACACACAGGCTGGCTCCGGCCGCCAGCGCTCCCATCTGGAGACGACGACGGGCGTCGGGTGAGAATCTGAGCAGCGAGCCGAGCGGGTCACGCCAGGAGATGATGCGAAGTGGATTCTCGACCAGCTCGAAGGCAGTGATGGAGACCAGCAGCGTCAGAATGAGTGCGCTGGCGTAGTACGTGGCGGTCGGCGCGTTCGCCAGCACCGGCTGGAGGAAGACGATGATCGGGAAGTGCCAGAGGTACAGCGAATACGACGCGTCGCCCAGATAGACCATGACCTGGTTGGTCAGGACGGGCACGTCCTCCTGCGGCCCCCGGATCCCCGCGGCTAGCACGAGCGCCGAGCCGAGCACCGGGATGGCGGCAGCTGGAGCGGGAAAGCCGGAGTCACCGCCGACGACGAAGGCCCCGACCGCGATCACGACCAGCCCGGCCCATGCCATCACCGTGCCGGTCACATAGTTGAGCTTCGCCCACACCGGAGTGGTGATGGCTAGGAGTGCGCCAAGTCCGAGCTCCCACGCACGTGCGGGGCTGGAGAAGTACGCGAGAGTCGCATTGCTGGACGTCAGCAGCAGCGCATACCCGAACGACGCCACGATGATCAGGCCCATCGCCCCGCCGGCTACGACGCGGGCCGCGCCAAGCCGACCGGTCCGTGCCACGAGACCGAACACGATGAAGAGCAGCAGTGGCCACACGAAGTAGAACTGCTCCTCCACGGACAGCGACCAGAAGTGCTGCACCGGTGAGACGGCAGCCGTCTCGCCGAAGTAGTCGGTCCCGAGCTTGGCGAAGTGGATGTTCGCGCCGAAGAGTGCGGCCCAGGTTGCCGCGGTTCTCGCGTCAGCGGCACGAGTGGCCGTGAACAGGAAGTGTGCGGCAACCACGATCGACACCAGGACGAGCAGCGCAGCGGGCAGGATGCGCTTGATCCGTTTGCGGTAGAAGTCTCCGATGGCGATGACTGCGCTGCGCGGGCCCCGGATCCGGCTTTCGCTTCGCATCAGGTTGCCGGTAATGAGGAATCCGCTGATGACGAAGAAGACGTCGACTCCGATGAACCCGCCCCGCGGCTGGCCGGTCAGGTGGTTGGCGATCACCAGCCCGACAGCCACGGTCCGGAGGCCCTGGATGTCCAGTCGCTTGACGTGAGTTCGGTCACTAAGGACTCGCGGTCGTCGGGACGTCTCGAATGACCCGCGGAACCGGTTTTGCTTGGTATTCACGCGCTGTTCGTCTCCCGCTTCGTGTCGCCTGCCTCGTGCCGTCGCGGACCAGCGCTGGCCCCTGACCAGCACGGTAGCGGACGCGTCGAGCCGCTCGGAATTGCCTCGTCCGCCAGTTGGGCCAAAGCCCCGCGCGTCGATGGGCTCGCGTGCCAGGATGTCGCCGAGCCTTTGTTGGGGGGTATGACTCATGACGACGATTCGGCTGCGTCGCGGCACCGCGCAGCAGTGGGACGCAGCGAATCCGGTATTGGCGGCCGGCGAGCCTGGATTCGACCTGGATCGCCAGGTCCTGAAGATCGGTGACGGCCGCTCGCGTTGGACCGACTTGCCCGCCATCATCGGGTTGACGGACGCCAATGGCTCCGTTGTCTCCGGTGCTGCGCCGGCTGCGGCTAGTGCCTTCACCACGCAGAACAAGGCGGATGTCCGCCTCGCGCGTACTACGAGCCCGGTCTGGGGGGCGGTCGACTCGTCGAGCGCGTCGACGGTCGTCGTCCACCGGAACCGTCGGCGACAGACCTTCCACGGAGTGGGGGCATCCATCTCCGGCGCGGCGGCCTGGCTGCTCAACAACAAGCTCACCGCCGACCAGCGCCAGAGCCTTCTGACACATCTGTACGGACAGGTTCGCAACGGACACTGTGGCTGGAACACCACGCGGATCAGCATCGGATCGACGGAGACGTTCCGGTCGCCGACCACGCCGGCCATCTATACGCTCGACGACGTCGCCTCTGGCCAAACGGACTTCAACCTCACATCGTTCTCGCTTACCCCGGACCTGGATCGCATCGGCAGCGTGCTCTCGGAGATTCTGGCCATCCGGCCGGGCCTCCAGATCCACGCCACGGTGTCCGTCAGGCCATCGTGGTTGCAGGTCGACGGGTTCGGCGGTCAGTACTTCCGCACGATCGATCCGACGGACAAGGGGCTCAAGCAGTCGCAGTTCGCGAAGGCGTACGCGGACTACTGCGTTGCAGCGCTTCAGGCGTACTACGACCGCGGGATCCACATCTACTCGTTCTCGCCGTTCAATGAGCCCTTCTACTCCGGTCGATGGCCACCCACAGCCATTGCGAACTTCGCGACCGACTTCCTGGGGCCCGCCTTGGAGAAATCCGGCCTTCCGACCAAGCTCCTGTTGGGCGAGGATCTCCCCGATCACGCCAACGCGGTTGACACCTTGGTCAGCTCGACGGGGCGCGTGAGTAGCGGACTGTCCTGGCACTCCTATAACGATCAGCTCAGCGGTGTGTCCCGATTCGCCGACGACGATCGGGTGGGCGAGATGCACATGACGGAGGCCAGGAACCTTCTCACCGAGGCCTGGGCCGCGGCGTGGTCGGTGATGGCTCGTCGCACTGTCATCGGATGCACCCAGGCCGGATGCTCGTCGCTGACCCTGTGGAATCTTGCGCTGGACGAGAACGGCGATGCCAAGGCCGACGATGGCACGTCGTACGTCGTCCTGCCCAAGCGCCAGGGGGTCGTGACGGTCCCTGCCGACGGCTCCGGTGCCGTGGAGTACAACACCGGCTACTGGGCGCTCAATCACGTGTCGAAGTTCGTGACACCCGGTGCTTACGTTCTCGACGTGACCGGGGGTCTGGCGTTGAGCGACGCCAGCGGCGCGGGTGTCGCCGCGACGGCCTTCGAGAACCAGAACGGGAGCGTGGTGGCCGTGCTCCACAACGCAAGCAATGCCGTCGTGAAGTCTCAGATCGTCGATTCCAACTCCGGGCTCGCACTCCCGCTGTCGATGGAGCCGCGGGAGACGAGAAGCCTGGTGTGGACGTCATGAGAAACGAGAGCTGATCAACGCATGGCCATCTCGCTCTATTCGGGCACCGCTGACTGGCATGACGGTGTCTGCGTGACCTGGTTGGGTCGCCTCACCATCAATATCCGACTGCCGGCCCTGTCCCAGAGGGCCGTGGCCCTGGTCGGCGTGTGGTGCGCCGGGTCGACGAAACGGGCGCTCACGGTGACGTTCGCGGGCAGGTCGGCGTCGATGATCGTCGAATCCTGGGTGAACGGGCACGGCGTTGCTCTCTTCTCCCTCACAGATCCGCCCGCCGGAGAGCAGGAGGTGATCGTGCAAGCGGACAATCCCAGCAATACGTCGCTGATCTTCGGCGCTGTCGCCCTGCTTGGCGTCAGCGCCGACACCGTCCTCGGTGCATCCACCACCGCAAGCGGGGCCGCGAAGTCCCAAACCGACGTCGGCCTCCCCGTCGCTGGCGTGGACGATGTGGTCGTTCTCATCGCCGGCTCCGGCGATACCGTCACGATCTCGGATGCTCGCCTCAGCCAGATCGACGCCGATAAGCACAATCGTGATAGCAACCGAACCGTGCTCGGCATGATCAGCGGGACCGACGCAGCCTCGGGGCCGGTGACCATCGTCGCCGGAACACGGCCGATGGTTGCAGCGGCCGTAACCATTTCCGGGCAGGCAAGCATATGAAGCAGGGTTGGGAGTTGCCCAAGAGCAGCACTCGCAGAGCTGTGGTCGGCGGGGTCCTCGGGGCCGTTGCCATCAACGTGGCGATGCCCGAGGGTAGTGCGGTTGCAGCCAACACCCATGTGGTCAAGGCCGCCGGCCTTCGACGGGGGGACGTCATCATGGGTCCGCGGGGTGATCTCGTCTGGATCGCCTCGGTGGTTCGGGTCAGCCGGCGCGTCCGCGAGCTTCGGTACTCAGCCACCGTGGGAGGAGTTGCCAAAGTGGTAAGCCTTCGCCTCAGCGCTTCCCGCCGCGTACTCGTGCTCGCTCGCCGTGTGCCACACGATGTCGTCATCTCAAGCTCGATCGACGATGTGATCGAGGGAGGGACGCCCTGAGGTTTCCGAACGTTGGAGTTCGTATCGCGATATGCGCAGCGGTAGCAATCACTCTCGCCCTTGGAGGCGGGGCCTGGGTCTTCGCATCCACGGACAGCAAGATGGTCAACGTCTGCGTCGGTAAGCACAACACTGTGGTAGGGGCCAGCAAGAAGGGCAGATGTCCCAAGGGCTCTCAGAAGACTGCTATCAACCAGATCGGCCCACAGGGCCCTCGTGGTGTGCCTGGACCGGCCGGGCCAAGCGGCGCTCCGGGCCAGAATGGCACAGATGCTAGTCCGATGGCGACTACTACCGCGACGGCCACGGTGACCGTCACCGAGGCACCGCGGGATGGCGATATCCTCGATGGAGGTTCGCCGTGAGCGCCGGCTCGAATGAGCAGCCGGGCCCCGGCCGTCGAGGACTTCTTGCCCTGATTCTCGGAGGGGCGACCGTGGCCCTGACCGCTACGCCGCCTGCGGAGGCCGAGCCCGTTGACGAGATCGACGGCGGAGCCCCCTGACGTCACCTGTCCGAGTTGTGACGCCCGCCGAGGATCAGCATGACGGCGATGGCCACGCAGACCACCCAGCAGGCGACGATGAGGAGGTCGTCGCGGTGGACGCCGTGGGTCGAGCTGACGCTGAAGAGGATCGGGCCCGACAGCCGGGACGTGCCCGCGACGCCGTACACGGCCATGACGGTGGCGGATAGCGCGAGGGCGGTGGCGGCGAGCACGCGTCCGAGCATGGGGAGAGCCTAGGGTCTCGTTCCCGGTGGCTACGGAGAAACGTCGGTGCTCGGGCATGGTGTTGTCTGCAGGACGGTCGAAGCGCGCACCGCGCTCGCCACGCTTGCTCAAGCCGGGCAGCTCCTGCCGAACCCGAACATCCTGATCCATGCTGTCCCTCTGCTCGAGGCCCAGGCGAGTTCTGAGATCGAGAACATCGTGACGACTGCCGACGAGCTCTTCAAGCATGTGGGATCAGGTGGCGGTGACCACGCGACGAAGGAAGCACTGCGCTACAGGAGTGTTCTGTTCGCCGGCGTCGATTCGATCCGCCCGTACGCATGGCTGTTGCGCACTACCAGTTCGAGGCGATTCACCCCTTCCATGACGGCAACGGTCGCACCGGTCGCGTGATCAACATCCTCATGCTGATCCAGGAAGGACTACTGGCCGAGCCCATCCTCTATCTCTCTCGCGCCATCATCGCGCGCAAGAACGACTACTACCGGCTGCTTCGCGTGGTGACCGCGGAGGACGCCTGGGTCGAATGGATTCTCTACATGCTCGAGATCGTTCGAGACTCTGCCACCTCGACCACGCGCAAGATCGGGGCGATCCGTGTCTGCCAGGAAGACATCGTCGACCGCGCCCGCGCCGCCACCCCCGGCGGCCGAGATCGCAGTTCTTGGCTGTCCCCTTCGAGCAGCCCTACTGTCGCATCAACACCGTGGCCGACCGGTGCGACGTCTCGCGGCAGACCGCTTCGGCATGGCTCCATGCGCTTGTCGAGGCCGGGCTTCTCCGTGGCCTCAAAGTAGGTCGCGAACTGCTGTTCATGAATCACGAGTTCCTCGAGGTGCTCACTCGCCCGGAGTGACGGTCAACTCCTACATCATGATGTGACACCCATGATGATATGATGCGAACGTGCGTACGACGGTCAACATCGACGAGGCTCTCCTGGCTGAGGCCAAGGTGCGCGCTTCGCGTGCGCACCGCACGATCGGCGATCTCCTCGATGACGCGCTCCGCGACTACTTCGCGCGGGACCACGTCACGACGGCCCCGCCGAGCCTTCCCGACTTCGGGTACAGCGGAGCTGTGCACGTCGACCTGTACGACAAGGATGCCCTGCACGCGCTCATGGACGGCGATGCTCTTCCCTGACGTCAACGTGCTGGTCGGAGCCCAGCGCAACGACGACAGTCCCCACGCCCGGACGATGCGCACCTGGCTCGAGGGTGCCCTGGCCGGGCACGAGCCGGTAGGTGTCAGTGAGCTCGTGCTCAGTGGGATGATCAGGATCGTCACGCATCCTCGTGTCTTCGCTCAGCCCTCGACGCCGTCGCAGGCCCTCGCCTTTGTCGACGCCCTCATCGCGTCACCGGCCGTTAGGGTCGTGCGGCCGGCAGTGAGGCACTGGGAGATCTTCGCCGCCCTCGTCGGCGACCTCCGTCTCCGAGGTAACGACGTCTCCGATGCCTACCTCGCCTCGCTGGCGACCGAGCAGGGTGCCACCGTCGTCACTGCCGATCGCGGCTTCGGCCGCTTCGCGGTGAAGGTGCTCGACCCGACGCGCTGACCGTTCCGGCCGCCGCGGATGTCGACCGCGCTCTCCTGGCCGACCGGTCTTGTCGGTGCGGCAGCGTAGCTTCTGGCCGAGGACGACGACTTCCGTTGCTGACAGGAGAAGAGGAAGTCATCATGGAGATTGTGAACTCGTGGATCCAGGTGCTCGTCGGCCTTGCAGCGCTCATCGCTGCTTTGGTCGGGCTTGGGCGCTGGTCGGTGGTGACGCTCGACGCGCGCGATCGGCGCCGCGACGACGCTGCTGACGAGCGCACGCGCCGGATCGTTCGCGAGGAGATCGCCGGGGTGCGTACGGACCTGGGTGCTGAGATCGCTGGGCTGCGTACGGACCTGGGTGCTGAGATCGCCGGGCTGAAGGACGGGATCACAGATCTCAGGCATCACGCGGAGCTCACCAACCAGCGGCTCGGGGCACTAGAGGCTGACGTGTTGCTGATCAAGCAGCGCCTGATCGGTGTTGCATGATCAGCCGTTGATCATCCCCGCCCCGACGGTGACGCCGGTGGCCTCGTCGATCAGGATGAACGAGCCGGTGGTGCGGTTCTTCGAGTAGGGGTCGGCCAGCAGCGGCAGGGTGGTGCGCAGCTGGACGCGACCGATCTCGTTGAGGCCGAGCTCGTGAGTCTCCTGGTCGCGGTGGAGGGTGTTCACGTCCAGCCGGTACTGCACGTCCTTGACCAGCGCGCGGGCTGAGCGGGTGGTGTGCTTGATCGCGAGCTTCTGGCGGGGCCGCAGCGGCTGAGTGGTCATCCAGCAGATCATCGCGTCGACGTCCTGCGTGGGCTCGGGCGCGTTGTGCACGCGGGCGATCATGTCGCCGCGGCTCACGTCGACGTCGTCGGCGAGCCGGACCGTCACCGACATCGGAGGGAAGGCCTGCTCGACCTCGGCGTCGAAGAGGTCGATGCCCTCGATGGTCGACGTCATCCCGCTCGGCAGCACGATGACCTCGTCGCCCGGGCGGAGCACGCCGCCGGCGACCTGGCCGGCATAGCCGCGGTAGTCGTGGTGGTCGTCGGACTTGGGCCGGACGACGTACTGCACGGGGAAGCGCACGTCGACCAGGTCGCGGTCGGAGGCGACGTGCACGTTCTCAAGGTGATGCATGAGCGTGGGGCCGGAGTACCACGGCATGTTCGTGGAGCGCTCGACGACGTTGTCGCCCTGGAGCGCGCTGATCGGGATGACCTCGAGGTCGGGCACGTTGAGCTTCGTCGTGAAGGCCGTGAACTCGCGGTGGATGCGGTCGTAGACCTCCTCGCTGTAGTCGACGAGGTCCATCTTGTTGATGCACAGCACCAAGTGAGGCACGCGCAGCAGGGAGAGCAGTACGGCGTGGCGGCGGCTCTGCTCGGTCAGCCCGTGCCGCGCGTCCACGAGCACCAGGCCCAGGTCGGCGGTCGAGGCGCCGGTCACCATGTTGCGGGTGTACTGCACGTGGCCGGGGGTGTCGGCGATGATGAACTTCCGCTTCGGCGTCGCGAAGTAGCGGTAGGCGACGTCGATGGTGATGCCCTGCTCGCGCTCGGAGCGGAGCCCGTCGGTCAGCAGCGAGAGGTCGGTGTAGTCGTGGCCCTTCGCCTCCGACGTGCGCTCCACGGACTCGAGCTGGTCGTCGAAGATGGCCTTCGAGTCGAGCAGCAGCCGTCCGATGAGGGTCGACTTGCCGTCGTCGACGGAGCCGGCCGTGGCGAAGCGGAGGAGGTCCATGTCCTCGAGAACGGTGGGGGTGGCCATCAGAAGTAGCCCTCCTTCTTGCGGTCTTCCATGGCCGCCTCGCTGAAGCGGTCGTCGCCGCGGGTCGCGCCGCGCTCGGTGACCCGGGCGGTCGCGACCTCGGCGATGATCTCGTCGATCGTGCTGGCGGTCGACTCGACGCAGCCGGTCAGCGTGAGGTCGCCGACGGTGCGGAACCGGACGGTGCGCTCCTCGGCGACCTCGCCGGGACGGCAGGGGTTGAACTCCGACTCGGTCAGCAGCATCCCGTCGCGCTCGAAGACGCGGCGCCGGTGGGAGTAGTAGATGGAGGGGATCTCGATGCCCTCGCGGCCGATGTAGTCCCAGATGTCGAGCTCGGTCCAGTTCGAGATCGGGAAGATCCGCATGTGCTCGCCCACGTGCAGCCGCCCGTTGTAGAGCGACCAGAGCTCGGGGCGCTGGTTCTTCGGGTCCCACTGGCCGAACTCGTCGCGGTGGGAGTAGACCCGCTCCTTCGCGCGGGCCTTCTCCTCGTCGCGCCGGCCGCCGCCGAACGCCGCGGTGAACTGACCCTCCTCGAGGGCGTTGAGGAGGGTGCCGATCTGGTGGCGGTTGCGGCTGGTCTTGCCGTCGTCCACAACGATGCCGCTCTTCAGCGCCTCCTCGACGCTCGCGACGATGAGCTTCACGCCCAGGCGTGCGACCCAGTGGTCGCGCGTCGCGAGGACCTCCGGGAAGTCGTAGCCGGTGTCCACCTGGAGCACGGGGAAGGGGATCTTCGCGGGGTAGAACGCCTTCTCGGCCAGGCGCATCATCACGATGCTGTCCTTGCCGCCGCTGAACATCAGCACCGGTCGTTCGAACTCCGCGGCGACCTCGCGGAAGATGTGGATCGACTCCGCCTCCAGCTGGTCGAGCTGGCTCAGTCGATAGTTCGTCGTGCTCATCGGGCGGGAGTCTACGGGAGCGGGCTGAGAGCGGCCCAAGCGTCCCGCGACGGGCGGGCGGCTCAGTCGCGTCCGTAGATGTCGCGGGTGTAGACCTTCTCCGCCACGTCGTCCAGCACGTCCGTACGCCGGTTGGCGATGATGACGTCAGCGCGGGCCTTGAACTCGGCGAGATCGGTGATGACCTCGGAGTTGAAGAAGCTCTCCTCGGCCAGCGCGGGCTCGTAGATCACGACCTCGATGCCCTTGGCCTTGATCCGCTTCATCACGCCCTGGATGGAGCTCATCCGGAAGTTGTCGCTGCCCGCCTTCATGATCAGCCGGTAGACGCCGACCGTCTTCGGCGCCCGGCGCAGGATGTCCTCGGCGATGAAGTCCTTGCGGGTGGTGTTGGCGTCCACGATCGCGCCGATGAGGTTCTGGGGGACGTCTCGGTAGTTGGCCTGCAGCTGCCGGGTGTCCTTGGGCAGGCAGTAGCCGCCGTACCCGAAGCTGGGGTTGTTGTAGTGCGAGCCGATCCGCGGGTCCAGGCCCACGCCCTCGATGATCTCCGCGGTGTTGAGGCCGTGCAGCGCGGCATAGGTGTCGAGCTCGTTGAAGTAGGCGACGCGGAGCGCGAGGTAGGTGTTCGCGAAGAGCTTGATCGCCTCGGCCTCGGTGCTGCCGGTGAAGAGCACCGGCATGTCGTCGTCGATCGCGCCCTCGACGAGCAGGTCGGCGAACCGCTTGCCCTCGGGCGCGTTCGAGCCGACGACGATCCGGCTCGGGTGGAGGTTGTCGTAGAGCGCCTTCCCCTCGCGGAGGAACTCCGGGCTGAACACGATGCTCGCGCCGGGGTGCTCCTCGCGCATCCGCGCGGTGAAGCCCACCGGCACCGTCGACTTGATCACCATCGTGGCGGTGGGCTCGATCGCCAGCACGTCGGCGATGACCGCCTCCACCGAGCCGGTGTCGAAGTAGTTGGTCTTCGGGTCGTAGTCGGTCGGGGTCGCGATCACGACGAAGCTCGCTCCGGCGTACGCCTCGGCCTTGTCGAGGGTGGCGGTGAGGTCGAGCTCGCGATGCGCGAGGTAGTCCTCGAGCTCGACGTCCTCGATCGGACTGACCCGGGCGTTGATCTGCTCGACCTTGGCGGGCACGAGGTCCAGCGCCCAGACCTCGTGGTGCTGCGCGAGGATCACGGCGTTGCTCAAGCCGACGTACCCGGTCCCTGCCACCGCGATCTTCATGGCGCGCAGCCTACGTGAGGTCGAGGGTCGCGAGGATGCCGAGCACGGTGTTGGCGAGCTCGGGCCGGCACACGACCAGGTCGGGGAGGTAGGGGTTGGCGCGGTTGTACGCCAGCGGCGATCCGTTCACACGGGACGTGTGCAGCCCGGCGGCCCTCGCAACGGCAACGGGCGCGGCGGAGTCCCATTCGTACTGTCCGCCCGCGTGGACGTAGAGGTCGCTCAGCCCGCGGACGACCGAGAGCACCTTGACGCCGGCGGAGCCCATCGGGACGAGGTCCGCGCCGAGACGCTCGACGAGGTCGTTGACGAAGGCCGGCGGGCGGGAGCGGCTCACCGCGATGCGCAGGTTGCCATCGGCCGGGGCGGGCGGGACCGGAGCCTGGAGGCCGGTGACGAACACCTCGCCCAGCGCGGGCTGCGCGACGGCGCCGGCGACCAGGTCGCCGCCCTCGGCCTCCTCGCTCCACTGCCACAGCGCGACGTGGACGGCCCAGTCCTCGCGCGGGGGCTCGGAGAACTCGCGGGTGCCGTCGAGCGGGTCGATGATCCACACCCGGTCGGCCGACAGCCGGGTGGGGGAGTCGGCCGCCTCCTCCGAGAGCACGGCGTCGCCGGGGGCGAAGGCGGCCAGGAGGTCGGCGAGGACCTCCTGCGCGGCAGCGTCGCCCGCGTCCTTGAGCTCCTTGCCCTCGAGCCCCGAGGTGGCGCGGACGTTCAGGAGGCGCTCCCCGGCCTGGGCGGCGAGCCAGGCGGCGAGGTCGTGGTCGGAAGCGAAGTCGGGCACGGTTCGTGAGCGTAGGGCATCACCCTCGCCCGGTCCTCAGGTCCGGCTCGGGAGGCAGGACGCCCGGGCGAGGTGTCCTACGCCACAGAACCGTCTCAGGAATGCGACACCCGCGCTTAACCTCCGGGGTGCAGAATCGATGGGTGCGATGGTTCAGGAGGATGCGGCGACGGTACGAGTGCCGTCGCAAGTACGGCGATCGCTGCCCGCACGTCGAGCGGCACTCCCTGCTGCGGCCGGAGGGAACCCCACGGGTGGTGCCGCCGCGACCGCGGACCGAGTCGCCGGGACCCACCTCGATCTTCGCGTCGGACCTCAGGCCAGAGCAGGAAGCACCGAAGACAACAGACGAGTGATCTGCTCGGCGCACGCCCGTGCTGCCTCGGGGCCGCGGCGGTAGGGGTCGGTGACGTCAGTGCCGGAGCTCGCGGCGCCGCGGTTGCTCGCCAGCCGCTCGAGCACCTCGTCGCGTCCCAGCCCCGGCTCGACCCGCTCCAGCGCGGCCGCGGCCTGGCCCAGGGTGAGCACCTTGCGGAAGAGGCCGGGGTGGTCGTCGAGGATCCAGGTCCGGTGATGCGCCTCGGCGGTCAGGATGAGGTCCGCGTCCTCCAGCAGCGCGCGCGTCACCGGCTTGCTGCGGAACTCCGCCGCCGAGGCACGGGCGAGGTGGGCCGCCATGTCGGCGTCCATCGGCTCGGCGTCGAAGCCCATCGTGCCGGCGGAGTCGAAGACGAGGCCCTCGAGCCCCATCGCGCGAGCGGTCAGCTCCATGAAGGGGCTGCGGCAGATGTTGGCCGTGCAGACGAACAGCACCTTCAGCGGCTCGGTCGGCCCGGCTGGATCCGTCGCCCGGCCGTCGACCAGGGCCTCCACCCGGGCCACGGCCTCGGCGACCGGGACCTCGACGGTGTCGATCACGAGATCGGCGTCCTCGGGTGCCTCGTAGGGGCTCGAGATCCCGGTGAACTCGGGGATCTCGCCTGCGCGCGCCTTGGCGTAGAGGCCCTTGCGGTCGCGGCGCTCGCACTCCTCGAGCGACGTCGCGACGTGCACGAGGACGAACCGTCCCCCCGCCTCCTCGACCATCCGGCGTACGTCCTTGCGGGTCGCGTCGAAGGGGGCGATCGGGCTGCAGATCGCGGTGCCGCCGTTGCGGGCGATCTCCGCCGCCACCCATCCGATTCGGCGGATGTTCGTCTCGCGATCCTCCTTGCTGAAGGTGAGTCCCGCGGACAGGTGCCGGCGTACGACGTCGCCGTCGAGCGACGTGTAGAGCCGGCCGCTTGCGTCGTAGGCCTCCATGAGCGAGCGCGCGATGGTCGACTTGCCGCTGCCGGACAGGCCGGTGAAGAAGACGACGAGGCCACCGCTCGGCTTCGGGGCGGCCTCGACGACCACCGGGCCGCCGAGCCGCCCGAGGACGGTCGCGGCCTCGGGGTCGTCGGGTGCCATCGGGATCGCGACCGTTCCGGTGGGCAGCCCGGCCAGCGCGGCACGCCGGTCGCGGAGGTGGCCGACGAACGCGACCCGCCGGGGGCGGCCGGGCGCCGGCGCGAGCACGAGCGGTGCGCCCTCGGCGTCCACCAGCTCCGCCTCCTCGGCGATCTCGTCGACGGGTCCGTCGACGAGTCCCCAGTGCACGAGCGTCAGCCGGTCGACGACGGACTGGGGCGGATGGATCTGGGTCACGGCAGTGATCTTAGGGTTGAGCCATGGCGGAGGTGCTGGCGGAGATCGTCCGGTCGGGGTTCGTCGAGGGCCACCACTACGGCACTGCGGTGACCCTCACGGCCGACGGCGACGTCGGCCTCAGCGTCGGCGATCCGGGGGCCGCCTTCCTCCCGCGATCGGCGAACAAGCCGCTCCAGGCGCTCGCCATGCTCGGGCTCGGCCTCGACCTCGAGCCGCACCAGCTGGCACTCGCCTGCGCCTCGCACGCGGGGGAGGAGATGCACCTGCGCGTGGTGCGCGAGATCCTGGGCGGCGCCGGCCTCTCCGAGCAGGCGCTCGGCAACATCAAGGGCTACCCGTTCGACCCGTTCGACTCCCGGGTGCGCGACGACTGGGTCCGGGCGGGCCGCGAGCCCAGCCGGATCGGGCAGAACTGCAGCGGCAAGCATGCGGCCATGCTCGCGACCTGTGTGACCCGCGACTGGCAGCTGTCCGGCTACTTCGAGTTCGATCACCCGCTGCAGCTGGGCATCAAGGCGGGGTTCGAGCGCGTGACCGGCGAGCCCGCCGCCGTGACCGTCGACGGGTGCGGGGCGCCCCTGCTCTCGGTCTCGCTGGTCGGCCTCGCGCGGGCCTTCCGCTCGCTCGCGCTGGCGGGCGACGGCGACGAGTGGAAGGTGGCCACCGCCATCCGGTCCTATCCCGAGCTCGTCTCCGGGACCTATCGCGACGAGCTCCGGCTGCTGACCGCCCTGCCGGGCGCGATCGGCAAGCTCGGTGCCGAGGCCGTGTACGTCGTCGCGCTCGCCGACGGGCGCACCGCGGCGCTCAAGATCGACGACGGCGGCGACCGTGCGAGGCCGGTCGTCATGGCCGCCCTGCTGCGTTCGCTGGGAGTGGACTCGGCGGAGGTCGACGCGATCGGGACGCACGTCCTGACCGGTGGCGGCGTTCCGGTCGGGGAGATCCGAGCCGCGTCGTCGGTGGGCTCTTTACCGATGTGACCAGTGCCACCGGCGTACTGCTTGCAACTGTTAGCACTGTGTTAGCAGACTGGTGAGCATGGCCAAGAGCAAGGGCATCCCGGTCGCCGCAACGGCGCGCGTCCTGGGTGAGTACCTCAAGGAGCAGCGAGTCACGGCGCATCTCTCGCTGCGCCAGCTCGCTGACCTGGCTGGCGTGTCGAACCCCTACCTCAGCCAGATCGAGAGGGGACTGCGCAAGCCGTCCGCAGAGGTGCTGCAACAGATCGCCAAGGCTCTGCGGATCTCCGCGGAGTCGCTCTATGTCCGTGCCGGCATCCTCAGTCCCGAGGACGGCGTGGGCGGCTCAGTCGAGCTGGCCGTGTTGGGAGACAGTCGACTCACCGAGCGGCAGAAGCAGTCGCTGCTCGATGTCTACGACTCGTTCCTGGCACTCAACGAAGGCGCCACTGAGACCGTCGCCACCAACCATTAAGAGGAGATTGCAATGCCGAAGATCGCCCTGCCTGACATCAAGCTTCCCGAGGTCAAGCTGCCCAAGTACCCCAAGATCGAGCTGCCCTCGGTGAAGCTGAAGGCCGTCAAGCTGCCGACGGTCAAGCTGCCCGAGTTCAAGCTGCCGGAGTTCAAGAAGCCCGACGTCAAGCTCCCGGAGCTCAAGCTCACCGTCGTCACCGAGTCGCCGCTGGTGAAGCGTGGCGAGGAGATCGTCGCCAAGCTCCGCAAGAGCGAGCCGGCGAAGAAGACGACTGCCGCCAAGAAGACGGCCACCAAGAAGGCCACCACGGCCAAGAAGACCGCCGCCAAGAAGGCTCCGGCCAAGAAGACCACCACGGCGAAGAAGACCACGGCCAAGAAGGCTCCGGCCAAGAAGGCCTGACACGACGCCGACCTGGCGACGTACCTCGACGGACGCTCAGTAGGATCCAGCCATGGACCTGCTGGGCGTTCCGTCGTTGGTGGAGAACGTGGTGTTCTACGTCCTGCTGGCCGTCAAGGTCTTCGCGTTCGTGAACTCCCTGCTCTGGTCCTCCGAGCACTACCGGGCCGCGGACAAGTGGACCAAGCCCGGCTGGGCCATCGTGCTCGGGATCGCGGCGGGTCTGCAGCTCGTCGTGGGTATCCCCGTGATCGTCAGCCTGGCGCTCACGATCGCCGCCTTCGTCTACCTCGCCGACGTGCGTCCTGCGATGGCGTCGCTCCGGCGTCGCTGACGTCGGTCGCTCGCGGAGCCGCTAGGGTTGCGCGCGTGATCGGGGATCAGGTCGGCGACCGCGACGAGCGACCGTGGGGCACCTGGGAGGTGCTCGCCGTGGGCGAGGGCTACAAGGTCAAGCGGATCCGCGTGAACGCGCAGTCGCGGCTGTCGTACCAGACCCATGAGCACCGCGGCGAGCACTGGGTCGTCGCCGCCGGGACCGCCACCTGCGTCCTCGACGGCGAGACCGTCGTCGCCTCGGTGGGCGGGTGCATCGACGTGCCCGTGGGCGTGCCGCATCGCATCGGCAACGCCCACGACGAGGAGCTCGTGATCATCGAGGTGATGCGCGGCTCCTACGTGGGCGAGGACGACATCGTCCGCCTCGAGGACGACTTCGGGCGCGCCGGCGCCTGAAGCGAGGGCGGAGCGGGCGCGCTGCGGCTGACGGCTCATCGGCCGTCTTTCCCGCCTTTTCACACGCGTCGAGGGACCTTTCGGCCCTTCTCGGCTGCTCTGAGGGGCCGGAAGGTCCCGTCGGGGTTGGGATTTCGGGAGTGGCGGGTACGCCGGCGCGACCGCGTCTGTGGATAACCAGCGCCGCCGCGTGCGGAGGTGGCGCACGCTGTGGGCATGGGTCGCCGAAGGGATCATGTCCAGTTGACGCCGAGCGAGGACGGGCTCGTCGTGCCGGTGCGCGTCGACCCTGCGGGTGAGCGCGGTCCGACGAGGAAGCAGGCGCGAGGACCGGCGTGGCGACGTACGTCACAGGGCCTGTACGTCCCGTCCCACGTGCCGTCGACGCCGCACCAGCGGATCCTCGAGGCCTCGATGCGAGTGCCGGCCGGTGGTGCCGTGACCGGGTGGGCGGCGCTGCATCTGTGGGGAGCGCGGTGGAGTGAGGGGGTGAATGCCGATGGGACGTTCCGGCCCGTCCCCGTCGTCGTTCCCGGCCATCGGATCCGGGCCGTGCGGGAGATCGAGCTCTCGGAGGAGTCTCTCCCGAGTTCACTCCCTGTGTGGGACTTCTCGGCCCGTAGAAGGCCGTGGGAACGGCCGGATGGTCCCCCTTTGGGTGGGAAAACGGACTTCCTCGGGATCATCGGCCGCTTCGTGGTCACCTCGCCGCTGAGGTCGGTCTGCTACGCGGCGAGGCACGCCCCCGACGTACGGGAGGCGGTCGCCTGGATCGATCGCGCCACCGCCGCGGATCTCGTGTCGCGCGAGGAGATGCGGGAGTTCGCCGCCGGGCTCGACGGGATGCGCGGTGCCGGGCAGTGTCGCCGGGCGATCGACTGGGCAAGCGAGAACTGCTGGACGCCGACGGAGTCGGCGATGCGCATGATCCTCACCCTCGATCTCGGAATCGGTGGGGTGGTGAGCAACCAGCCGGTGTTCGACGGGCGGGGTCGCCATCTCGGAACGCCCGACCTACTGGATCCGGTGGCCGGGATCGCGTGGGAGTACGACGGCGAGGTCCACTGGCGGCAGCGGGCCGCGGACCTCCGGCGCGACAGCCGGTTCCGTGCGGCGGGCATCGAGACGGTGTCGATGGTCGGTGCCGACCTGGGCGATCCGACCGATTTCGTGCAGCGCACGGAGCTGGCCTACGAGGCGGCGGCTCGGCGGCCGGCCGGCTCTGCGGCCTGGACGGTGAGGGCGCCGCAGCGGTGGGCCTCCACTACGACGGTCGAGCGGCGTCGGGCACTGGACGACCGGAACCGGGATCGACTGCTCGGGTGGCAGGTCGCGTAGGCGGCGTACGGCGGCCGATGTGCTCCGAAAACCCACCGCTGGAGGGACGTAACGGCCGCGGAGCGAGGCCGCGAGGGGCCATAAGGTCCCCGGATGGGTGTGAAAACGGGGGCGTCCGCCTCAGCTGAGGTAGGCGTGCAGGGCGTCGAGCTGGGCGGGGGGCTGGAAGCCCGTCGCCTCGAGCTTGTCGAGCGCGAGCACCGAGTTCAGCGGACGGGGGCTGATCGGCTTGCCGGAGCCCGCGGCGTCGCGGAAGTAGTCCTCGGTGCTGGTCGCCCCGACGTCCTCCCGCGAGCGGCCGGCGACGGCGAAGACCTCGGCGGCGACCTGCTGCCAGGAGAGCGGCTCCCCTCCGGAGGTCACGTTGTAGGTGCCGTACGGCGCCTCGGAGCCGACCAGGTGGGCGATCGCGTCCGCGAGCGTGGTCGTGAAGGTCAGCCGTCCGATCTGGTCGTCCACGACGGCCGGCGAGACGCCCTGCTCGGCGAGGGACTTCATCGTCAGCACGAAGTTGCGGCCCTCGCCGATCACCCACGAGGTGCGCACGACGTAGTGGCGCGGCGTGGTCGCCACCGCGATGTCGCCGGCGGCCTTCGACTGGCCGTAGACGCCGAGAGGCGAGAACGGCTCGTCCTCGGTGTGGATCTCGGAGGTGCCGTCGAAGACGTAGTCGGAGGAGACGTGCACGAGGGTGAGCCGGTGCTCGGTCGCGGCCCTCGCCAGGAGCGCGGGGGCGACGGCGTTGGCGGCCCACGCGATGGCGCGGCCCTCGGGGGTCTCGGCCTGGTCCACGGCGGTGTAGGCGGCGGCGTTCAGCACGACGGCGTACTCGCTCCAGGGCCATGCCTCGACGGCTTCCGGGGACGAGACGTCCAGGCTCTGCACATCGCCGTCGGCGGGGCCGAGGTCGACCAGGTCGGCCTCGGGGAAGACGGCGGCGAGCGCGCGGCCGAGCTGGCCCCTGGCGCCCACGATGAGCGTCTTCTTCGGCTTCATCGGCGTCACGTCGGCGAGCCGGGGGTTGGCGCGGTCCTTCTCGGAGATCTCGACCTCGTCGGATTCCAACGGGATGGGCCACGCGATCGCGGCGGTCTCGTCGGCGAGGTTGAGCGCCGGGTAGGTTCGCCCGGCCACGAAGTGGTCGTTGACGAGATAGGAGTAGACGGTGCCGTCCTCGAGCGCCTGGTAGGAGTTGCCGACCCCGCGCGGCACGAAGACCGCCACGTCGGGCCCGATCTCGATCGAGAACGTCGCCCCGAGCGACGGGCCCTCCCGCATGTCCACCCAGGCGGCGAAGACGCGGCCGGTGGCCACCGAGACGAACTTGTCCCACGGCTCGGTGTGGATGCCGCGCGTCGCGCCGCGACTCGCGTTGAAGCTCATGTTGTTCTGCACCGGCCCGAAGTCGGGCAGGCCGAGCGCGGTCATCTTCGCGCGCTGCCAGTTCTCCTTGAACCAGCCGCGGGCATCGCCGTGCACCGGCAGGCGGACGACGAGCAGGCCGGGGATGTCGGTGGGGTCGACGCTGAGCTCGGTGGACATCGATCAGTGTCCCTTCGCGGCGTACTTGGCCTCGGTCTCGGCCTTGTGCGGGCCCCACCAGGCCTCGTTGTCGCGATACCAGTCGATGGTCTCGGCGATGCCGGCCTCGAAGTCCTGGAAGGCCGGCTTCCAGCCCAGCTCCTCGCGCAGCTTGGTGGAGTCGATGGCGTAGCGCAGGTCGTGACCGGGACGGTCCCTGACCCACTCGATGTCGTCCGCGTCGCGGCCGAGGTAGGCGTTGATCGCGCGGACGACGTCGACGTTGCTCTTCTCGCCGTCGGCGCCGATGAGGTAGGTCTCCCCGATCCGGCCCTGCTCGAGGATGGTGAGGACGGCCGAGGAGTGGTCCTCGGTGTGGATCCAGTCGCGGACGTTCAGCCCGTCGCCGTACAGGCGCGGCCTGCGGCCCTGGAGGATCTCGGTGATCTGGCGGGGGATGAACTTCTCGATGTGCTGCCAGGGGCCGTAGTTGTTGGAGCAGTTCGAGATCGTCGCCCGCACCCCGAAGCTGCGCACCCACGCCCGGACGAGGAGGTCGGAGCCCGCCTTCGTCGAGGAGTACGGCGAGGAGGGGTTGTACGGCGTCGACTCGGTGAACCGCTCGGGATCGTCCAGCTCCAGGTCGCCGTAGACCTCGTCGGTGGAGACGTGGTGGAAGCGCGTCTCGTGCTTGCGCACCGCCTCGAGCAGCGTGTAGGTGCCGACGATGTTGGTGATGAGGAAGGGGCTCGGGTCCGAGAGCGAGTTGTCGTTGTGCGACTCGGCGGCGTAGTGCACGACGGCGTCGGCCTCGGCGACCAGCGGGTCGACCGTGCCGGCGTCGGCGATGTCGCCGACCACGAGCGTCACCCGGTCCTCGGGCAGCCCGGCGAGCGACTCCTCCGTCGAGGCGTAGGTCAGCTTGTCGAGCACCGTGACGTGGTCGTCGGTGTGTCGGACGAGGTGGTGGACGAAGTTCGAGCCGATGAAGCCGGCACCACCCGTGACCAGAATTCGTCGACCCGACCCAGAACTGTTCGAAAGCTTACGCACCGCGCCACCCTAGCGGGGCCGGGTTTCTCTAGGATGACGCAGCGTGAAGGGAATCATCCTCGCCGGTGGCACCGGCTCGCGCCTGCACCCCATCACCCTCGCGGTGAGCAAGCAGTTGATGCCGGTCTACGACAAGCCGATGATCTACTACCCGCTGTCCACGCTGATGCTGGCGGGGATCCGGGACATCCTCATCATCACCACCCCGCACGACGCCGTCGCCTTCGAGCGGCTGCTCGGCGACGGCTCCCAGCTCGGGGTCGACATCAGCTACGCGCAGCAGCCCTCTCCCGACGGGCTCGCCCAGGCCTTCACCATCGGCGCCGACCACATCGGGGACGACCGGGTCGGGCTGGTGCTCGGCGACAACATCTTCTACGGCTCCGGGCTGGGGTCGCAGCTGGCGCGCTTCGAGACCCTGGAGGGCGCGGCCGTCTTCGGCTACCGGGTCGCCGACCCGTCGTCGTACGGCGTCGTGGAGTTCGACGAGAACAACGTGGCGATCTCCCTGGAGGAGAAGCCGGAGAAGCCCAGGAGCAACTACGCGGTGCCGGGCCTCTACTTCTACGACAACTCGGTGGTCGAGCACGCCGCCGCGCTGAAGCCGTCGGCCCGTGGCGAGCTGGAGATCACCGACCTCAACCGGATCTATCTCGAGGCCGGCACGCTGTCGGTCGAGGTGCTGCCGCGCGGGACGGCCTGGCTCGACACCGGGACGGTCGGGGACCTCAACGAGGCGGCCAACTACATCCGGGCGATCGAGCACCGCCAGGGCACCAAGATCGGCGCTCCCGAGGAGATCGCCTGGCGGCGTGGCTGGCTGAGCGACGACGAGCTGGCGCGGCTCGCGCAGCCGCTCGTGAAGAGCGGGTACGGCGCCTACCTGCTCGGCCTCCTGGAGCGCTGAGCCCGCGGCAGGAGGCGGTCAGCGGACGGCGGGCCGTCAGTAGGCGCCGCGGGAGCTCATCACGGCCCCGACGGTGCGCGCCAGGATCGAGAGATCCTGCGTCATCGACCAGTTGTCGATGTAGTACAGGTCGAGGCGGACCGACTCCTCGACCGTCAGGTCGTTGCGGCCCGAGACCTGCCAGAGGCCGGTCATGCCAGGGCGGACGTGCAGCCGCCGGCGGAGGACCTCGTCGTAGAGCGCGACCTCCCGCGGGACCTGGGGCCGCGGGCCGACCAGGCTCATGTCGCCGAGGAAGACGTTGAAGAGCTGCGGGAGCTCGTCGATGGAGAACCGGCGCAGCCAGGTGCCCGGCTTCGTGATGCGGGGGTCGTCCTTCATCTTGAACAGGAGTGCGTCGACACCCTGCTCGGCCTGGAGCTGGGCGACCATCGCCTCGGCGTTGACGACCATGGTCCGGAACTTGAAGCAGCCGAACTCCCGACCGTCCTTGCCCACCCGGGTCTGGCGGAAGAAGACGGGTCCGCGGTCGTGGAGCTTCACCTGAAGCGCGGCGAAGGCGATGATCGGGGCGAACGCGAGGATGAGGGCGCCCGACCCCAGCAGGTCGAAGGAGCGCTTCGCCCAGCGACCGGCGAACTCGTAGCGCGGCGACTCCATGTGGATCATCGGGAGTCCGCCGACGGGGCGGGTCCGGACGCGCTCGGCGGCGAAGTCGGTCATGGCGGGGGCCATCACGAGCTGGGTGTCGTGGGACTCGAGCTCCCAGACCACCTTGCGGAGGTCGGCGGCCGAGCGGCGGGAGCCGCCGGTGAAGAAGATGACGTCGATGCCCTCGAGGCCGACGATGTCGTCGTGCCGGTCGGCGTCGCCGAGGATCGGGATGCCCGACGCGGTCTCCGTGCCGGGGACGCCGGCGGGCGTCAGGGCGCCGACCAGGTGGTAGCCGAGCCACTTCTCGCGGCGCAGCACGGCCGCGACGTCGTCGATCTGGGCCTCGCCGCCGGCGATCACGACCTGCTGGAGCAGCGCCCCGTTGGCGCGAGCCACGTGGAGCGCGCGGCGCAGCATCCAGCGGCCGGCGAGGAGCAGGATCGTGCCGATGACGAAGATGAGGACGAAGAAGCCGCGAGACAGCTGGTACTTCATCAGGTAGCAGGTGACCCCGACCAGGGCGGCGGTGTAGACGCCCGCGTTGAGGATCCGCTTGAACTCGTCGGTCCCCTCGCCGAAGACCGACCGTCGGTAGCCGCCCACGATCGCGATCATGAGGATCCAGCCGACGGCGAGGAAGGGCGCGACGTCGTTCACCATGCTGGTGAGGTTCGTCGACTCGTCCAGCCACGTGAGGTTGGCGCGGCCGATCATCGCGGCGATGCTGGCGATGAGCAGAAGGACCATGTCGATCCCGAAGGCCGTCACCGGGAGGGCCTGGAGAGCGCGGCTGGGCGCGCTCTTCGCCAGCCGTGTGCTGCGTTCGGACAGGATCGTCACGTTCCCACCCCCGTGGAGTTCTCGTTCGTCACGATATCGATCGTCGGGCCCGATCGCGACTCAGCTCACTCTAGGGAAGATCGCCCTTTGGAACGTTAACTTCACGAAAACCTTGGACAGTGTGTGCGGGATCACGCCCGTGGGGCGGACTCCCAGGCGGTGCGGACCATGTCGACCAGGGAGTGGCGCATCCACCAGTCGAGATCGCGGCGGGCCAGCTCGCCCGTGGCGACGATCCGTGCCGGGTCGCCCGGTCGCCGTGGCCCGATCTCGGGCTCGAAGTCGATGCCGGTGACCTCGCGGACGGCGTCCATGATCTGGCGCACCGACGCCCCGTCGCCGGAGCCGAGGTTGTAGACGGGCTCCAGCGCCTCGCCCGCCTCGAGGCGGCGGGCGGCGACCACGTGGGAGCGGGCGAGGTCGGAGACGTGGACGTAGTCGCGCACGCAGGTGCCGTCGGGCGTCGGGTAGTCGTCGCCGTTGATCCGCGGGGTCCGGCCCTCGGCGAGTGCCGCGAAGACGAGCGGGAACAGGTTGTGCGGGCTGGAGTCGTACAGCTCCGGGGCACCCGAGCCGACGACGTTGAAGTAGCGCAGGCTGGTGTGCCGGAGGCCGTGGGCTCTCGCCACGTCGCGGATCAGCCATTCGCCGATCAGCTTGCTCTCGCCGTACGGGCTCTCGGGGGACGTGGGGGTGGTCTCGGTCACGAGGTCGACGTCGGGGGTGCCGAAGGTCGCGGCACTGCTGGAGAAGACGATCGCCCCGACGCCCTGCGCGAGCATCGCCTCCAGGAGGGTGCCGGTGCCCTGCACGTTCTGGGCGTAGGTGTGCAGGGGGCGGCTGACGCTGACGCCGGCGTACTTGAACCCGGCGAGGTGGATGACGCCGGTGACGCCGTGGTGGTCGAGCGTCTTCTCCAGGAGCGGCTGGTCGAGGATCGTGCCCTCGACGAAGGGCACGTCGTCGGGCACGAAGCCGGCGTGACCGGTGCTGAGATCGTCGAGCACGACGGGGGCGAGGCCGTCCTCCAGCAGCGCCTTCACCACGTGGGAGCCGATGTAGCCCGCTCCGCCGGTCACAAGCCAGGTCATGGGTGGAGGGTACTTTGAGGCGGTGCTCGGCATGCATCGCTGGTCGGACTGGACGCTCTCGGAGCTGGTGGAGCTCAAGGGCGCCCAGCGGGTCTCCCTGGTGGTCCCGGCCCGCAACGAGGCGGCGACCGTCGGGTCGGTGGTCTCCCGGGTGCGGGCCGCGCTGGTCGAGTCGGTGGCTCTGGTCGACGAGATCGTGGTGATCGACTCCGACTCGGTCGACGCCACCGCCTCGGTGGCCGCCGCGGCCGGGGCGGCGGTCTTCGCGTCGTCCTCGATCCGGCCCGACCTGGGGTCGTATCCGGGCAAGGGCGAGGCGATGTGGAAGTCGCTCTTCGTGACCACCGGCGACGTGATCGTCTTCATGGACGCCGACCTCGTCGAGTGGGACGCGCACTTCGTGCCGGGGCTGCTGGGACCGCTGCTGTCGTGCTCGTCCGTGGACCTCGTGAAGGGGTTCTACGAGCGGCCCGGCGAGCGCGGCCCGCTGGACGGCGGGCGGGTGACCGAGCTGGTCGCACGGCCCGCGCTCGCCCTGTGGTGGCCCGCGCTCGCGGGCGTGGTGCAGCCGCTGGCGGGGGAGTGGGCGGCCCGGCGGTCGCTGCTGGAGTCGCTGTCGATGCCGGTGGGGTACGCCGTCGAGATCGCCGCCCTGATCGACACGCTGTCGCTGCGTGGCGTGGAGGCGATCGCCCAGGTGGACCTCGGGGTGCGCGGTCACCGGCACCAGGCGCTGCTCGACCTGGGCGTGATGGCCGCGCAGCTCCTCGCCGCGATGGACCGGCGTCGGGTCGGCGTCGGCGGAACGGCCGGCGCCTCGGTGGACCTGGTGCAGTGGGCACGCGGAGCGACCGGCGCGATCGAGCCGGCCGTGGCCGGCGTACGCGTGGCGGAGCGTCCGCCGGCCGGAACGGTCGCTCCGGCGGGCTGAGGGTGCCTCAGTAGGGTCGGAGCCATGCTGCGGCTGGGGGGGCACACGTTCGGGGACGACGAGACGCTGATGATGGCGATCGTCAACCGGACGCCCGACTCGTTCTTCGACAAGGGGGCGACGTGGGAGGAGTCGGCGGCGCTGGCCCGGGTGCGCTCGGTGGTCGCGGAGGGCGCCGAGATCGTCGACATCGGTGGGATCAAGGCCGCTCCCGGCGTGGAGATCCCGGAGGCCGAGGAGCGCGCGCGGGTCGTGGACTTCGTCGCGACGGTGCGCGCTGAGTTCCCGGAGCTCGTGATCTCGGTGGACACGTGGCGGGCCTCGGTGGCCGACGCGGTGTGCGCCGCGGGCGCCGACGTGATCAACGACGCGTGGGGCGGCGCCGATCCGGAGCTCGTGTCGGTCGCGGCCGCCCACGACGTCGCGCTGGTGTGCACGCACACCGGCGGCGCCGCGGTGCGGACGCGGCCCTACCGGCGGGAGTACGACGACGTGATGGCCTCCGTCGTCGCCGACTGCCTCGCCTACGCCTCACGGGCGCTGGCCGCCGGTGTGGCGACCGAGTCGATCGTCATCGACCCCGCGCACGACTTCGGCAAGAACACCTTCCACTCGCTCGAGGTGACGCGGCGGCTGGGGGAGATGACGGGTCTGGGGTATCCGGTGCTGGTGTCGCTGTCGAACAAGGACTTCGTCGGCGAGACGCTCGACCTGCCGGTCGGGTCGCGCCTGATCGGGACGCTCGCCGCCACCGCCGTGTGCGCGCTGGCGGGCGCGCGGATCTATCGCGTCCACCAGGTGGGCCCGACGCGGGAGACCGTCGACATGGTGTGGTCGATCGCCGGGCGGCGTCCGCCGGCGCGGGCCATCCGGGGGTTGCAGTGAGCTTCGCGCGGATCGTGCTGGTGCCCGGCGTGCTCGCGCTGAAGCCGGAGCTCGCCTCGCTCTCGGACCCGGTCCCCGAGCTGCGGCGTGCGGTCCTGGCGGCGCTGGAGTGGGTCGGGCCGTCGCCCGTCGTGGCCGGCGACGCCCAGGGGGTCGTGGCGGCGCTCGGTCACGGTCACCTCGGGTGGCCGGCACCCCCACGACGGGCCGACGTCGCCGTGGTCTCGGGGGAGGGGCTGGTCGTCGTCGGGAACGGGTCGGCCAAGCGGAGCGAGCGGGCGCCGGGGCACTTCGACGAGCGGGCGGCGGGCTTCGACGACTGGCTGCGCGAGGCGCTCACCGTCGAGCCGGGACTGCTGGCCGATCTCGACGTCGCGCTCGCCGAGGATCTCTGGGCCGACGTCGGGGCACTGCCGGTGCTGGCACGAGAGCTCGGCGAGGCGGGCCTGGTGTCGGTGGACTACGACGACGACCCGTACGGCGTGAAGTACTGGGTGATGAGGTGGGAGGTCTCCGATGACGACTGGCGTGGGTGACGCGGATGACGCGGATGACGGGGGCGCTCGGATGCGCGCGCTGATCGGCGAGGCGTCGTGGGAGTGGCCCGACGGGCCGTGGCTGCGGGTCACCATGGTGAGCTCGGCCGACGGCGCGGCGACCGGCTCCGACGGGCTCTCCGGGTCGATCAACAACGAGGCGGACGCGGCGGTCTTCTCCGCGCTGCGCGAGGGTGCCGACGCGGTGGTCGTCGGCGCCGGCACCGCGCGCGCGGAGGGCTACGGCCCGGCGGGGAAGCCGCTGATCGTGATCGGCCACGCGCTGCCGGACTCGCTCGAGGGGGCTGACGGCGTACGGCTCGTCGAGGGCGGTGAGGCCGAGGATCTGCGCTCCCTCGTCGCCGGCCTTCGCGCCGAGGGGCTGGACTCGCTGCTGTGCGAGGGCGGCCCGTCGCTGCTGGGCACGCTGTTGAAGGCGGGTCTCGTGGACGAGCTCTGCCTGACCTTCACGCCGCGGATCGTCTCCGGCGACGGCCGGCGGATCGTGACCGGTGCGCCGCTCGACGTGCCGCTCACGCTCACCGCCCTCGTCGAGGCCGACTCGACGTTGATCGGGCGGTGGCTAGTCTCCTCCGCGTGACCGACACGACCGCATCGCCCGCCGACGAGCTGCTGATCCGCCGTGAGGGCGCGGTCGTGGAGGTGACCTTCAACCGGCCGGAGCGGATGAACGCCTTCAGCTTCGCGATGTACCGGGGCCTGCACGACCTCTGCGACACCCTCGCCGCCGACGACGAGGTGCGGGTGCTCGTGCTGCGGGGCGCGGGCGGCCGGGCGTTCGCGGCGGGAAACCAGATCTCGGACTTCCTGGAGCGGGACGCGGTCGACTACGAGGGCTGGCTGCAGGAGCTCTTCGTGAAGATCCAGGGCCTGCCGCAGGTGTCGATCGCCGTGATCGACGGCGTCTGCGTCGGGGGCGGACTCGCGGTGGCGACCCACTGCGACGTCCGAGTGGCCTCGCCGTCGGCACGCTTCGGCTACCCGATCGGACGGACGCTCGGGAATGCGCTGTCGTCGGGAGTGCTCTACCGCTGCGCCTCGATCTTCGGCGAGGCGCTGACCCGCGAGATGCTGCTGACCGCGCGCCTGATCGGCGCTGATCGCGCGTACGCCGTGGGTGCGCTCGCCCACGTCGGCGAGGACCTCGACGCCGAGGTCGCGTCGATCGTGGCCTCGGTGACGTCGATGTCGCGGGTCACGATCGGCCAGACGAAGAAGCAGCTCGGGCATCTGGTCTCGACGCTGGAGGTGGCCGCCGACGGCGAGGAGGCCGAGCTCCGCGCCATCTACAGCGGGCCCGACTTCCGCGAGGGCGTCCGGGCGTTCATGGCGAAGGAGAAGCCGAGGTTCGGCTGACCCTGCGCGGCAACGCTCATTTCCGTCGGGGCGGCCCCACCCTCCGAAATTCAACGGGTGTTTCTCCGCCTCCGCTGCCTCCATCGACTGCTGTGCCTCCGCCGGCTGCGTCGGGCTGGCAACGGACGTTTCCACGCCGCGCGGCCCGCACGTCGGATCAACGGGTGTAGCGCCACGCGCCTTGTCGCGCCCTCGGGTGAACATTCGTTCGCCGCACACGCGTTGCCTGTGTTCCCGAGTTGCCTGTGTTCCCGCGTTGCCCGAGCGGAGCGGCAACGAGTGTTGAATCGGCGGGCCGGAAACGATCGTTCAACGGGCGAGCCGGAGCCGTCCGGCACGGAAACGAGTGTCGAATCCGGCGCCCAGGCGGCCGCGCGGGGAAACGGACGGTGCCCTACGAGGCGAGATCGGGCGGCGGGTATCTGCTGCGGAAGTCGTCGTACGTTCGAGTCCAGAGCGTGAGCCACGGCTCGTGACTCGTCGACTGCTCACGGCGGGCCACGGCGTCCCAGATGCCGATCAGGTAGGCGTGGATCGCGGTGACCGTCAGGTCGGACAGGCCGTCGCCGAACGCGGCGCGGAGGATCGCCCACTCGTCGGCGAGCAGCTGGTCGAAGACCTGAGCGACACCCGCGTCGTGACGGGCGAGCTCCGCCCAGGCCATCCGCAGCCGGAGCCGCGCGGTGTCACCATCCGCGTCGACGCCCGGGACGAACCCTCGGCGGCGCCAGCTTCCGCTGACCATCTGGCTGCGGAGCTCGTAGGTGAACCGGTAGGCGGCCGGGTAGGCGGCGCGACGAGCCAGCTGACCGCGGCCGCCGAACCACTTGGTGAGCGTCGCGGGACTCACGTTCGCCGCGGCCGCGATCGCCCGGGAGCTGGGAATCTGGAGGCCTCCTCGGACGAGGAGGTGCTCGAGCGCCTGCCGGGCGTGGTCGCCCTCGAAGTCGGTGAACGGTTCCATGACCAGGACGGTAGGCGGCGCGCGGCCGAGTCTCGACCCCCGGCCGATCGGGCTGTGGACAACTCCGCGCCGGGGCGAGGGACCTCAGAGGATGCCGGCGGCGCGGGCGGGGGCGGCGTACTTCTCCGCCAGGGTGGCGACGGTCTCGTGGGCGTTGAGGCCGCTGGGGTTGGGCACGACCCAGACCTCGGTGGCGCCCCAGCGGTCGGGCTGGAGCCCGGGGACGGCCTTCGGCAGGCCGAAGGCGGCGCGGTAGGCGGTGATGCCTGCGACGGCCACGACGGGAGGCTGCAGGCGGTCGACCAGCTCGCGGAGGCGGAGGCCGCCGGCGGCGTACTCCTCCCGGGAGAGCTCGTCGGCGCGTGCCGTGGCGCGGCGGACGATGTTGGTGATCCCGATCCCCCGCTCGACGAGGTGGGCCCGGTCGGCGTCGGTCATGCCGGTCGAGGGGATGTCGAGGGTGATGATGCCGGCGGCGCGGAGGGCGGGGTAGAAGCGGTTGCCGGGATGCGCGAAGTGGGTCTGCGTGGCGGCGGTCCACAGTCCCGGGTTGATGCCGACGAAGAGCAGCCGCAGGCCCGGGCCGATGAGGTCCGGCACCTCGACGTCGCGGTAGGACTCCAGCTGGGCGCGGGTGAAGGTCGGTGCGATGCTCATGACGGGCCTATCGTGCCCTGCTCGTCACAGGAGTTGGCGCGCAGGACCCGCAGGCCCTCCAGGTCGCCCGGCCCGAACTCGGTCCGGCCCACGTTGTCCTCGTTCATCAGCTCGCCGTCGTCGTGGACGTGCGCGAGTCCGAGCACATGGCCGAGCTCGTGCATGACGATCGCCTGCCGTTCGGCCAGATCGGGCGTGTCGGCGTACTTCACCGAGTCGAGCATGATCGAGCCGGTGCCGTAGTGGGCGCCGTCCGGGCCGACGACGCTGCCGCCCAGCCCGATCACGTCGCCGGCGAACTGGCCGGCCTCGCTGGAGTTCGCGAAGCCGATCAGCACCGGGCCCGAGCTGCCCGGGATCCGGTGCGCGTCGAAGTTCCGGTCGGGCGTCATGCCGTCGAAGTAGAACCGGAAGCCCGTGGCCGCCGACACCTTCCCGATCGCCCCGTCGACGACCGTGCGGAAGTCGTCGGGCAGCTGGGCCTCGCTGATCAGGTAGTGGATCGGGCCACAGCCGTAGGTCATCCCGCCGTCGCGCAGCTCGTAGGGCCCCTCGGTGTCCGTGGCCTGCAGCGAGCCGCGCCCGGCGACGACGGCGACCAGCACGCCGACGCTCGCGCCGGCGAGGCGCCAGCCCGCCCTGCTCACGACGCGATCCCCACGTCACGACAACGTCCGGCTCCGCCGGGCGTTACCGTCGGATCGTGCCGGCGACGAACACCTTCATCGAGGGGGACAACCTCGCGGTGCTCGCGAGCATGGGCGAGGCGTCGTACGACCTGATCTACATCGACCCGCCCTACAACACCGGCAACGACTTCGCGTACGCCGACAGGCACGCGGACTGGAGCGCGATGATGCGCCCCCGGCTCGTCGAGGCCCGGCGCGTGCTGGCGCGGACGGGCGCGATCGCGGTCTCCATCGACGACAACGAGCAGGTCGCGCTCCGGCTGCTGATGGACGAGGTCTTCGGCCGCGAGCAGCTGCTGGCGCAGATCGTGGTCAACCTCAACCCCAAGGGGCGGCAGCTGGGGAGGGGCTTCGCGCTGTCGCACGAGTACCTCGTGGTCTATGCCCGCGACGCCCGCGCGTGCGTGCTCGAGGCGTCCTCGCCGGCGCTGGTCGACGAGGCCGACTTCCCCCACGCCGAGGGCGACGGCGGGAGGCGCTTCCGCCACCTCCCCCTGCGCAACACCAACAAGCGGTTCAACCCGGTCAGCGCGCCGACGCTGCACTTCTCCGTGTGGGGCGACCCCGAGACGGGGCGGGTCGCGACCGAGCCGTTCGACGGCGCGATCGAGATCAAGCCGGTCTTCGGCGACGGGGCTCCGGCGGTGTGGCGATGGAGCCCTCCGCTGGTGGCGGCCCGCGCGGCCGATCTCGTGTGCCGCCGGGTCAGAGGAGTGCTGGGGGAGCGGGTCGACGTCTACCAGAAAGACTGGCTCGACCTCGTCGACGGCCGGGCGCGACGCAAGAAGCTGCGCACGATCTGGCTGGCCGAGGAGATCGGCTCGACCGACGTCGCGGTCGCGGAGCTGAAGGCGCTGTGCGGTCACGTCTTCGAGACGCCGAAGCCCACGGGCCTCCTCCGGCGGCTGCTCGACACGATGCCCGCCGACGCGCGGGTGCTCGACTTCTTCGCCGGATCGGGCACGACCGGTCACGCGGTCGCCCTGGCCAACGTGGCCGACGGCGGCACCCGCACCTGCACGTCGGTGGACGTCGGCGTCCCGGTCCGCGCGGGCTCCAACGCAGCCCTCGCCGGGCACGCCACGATCGCCGACATCACCCGCGCCCGGCTGCGGGCGGTCGACGCCGCCCTCGGCGGCGGGCTGGAGGAGCTCGTGCTCCCGGTCGCAGCGCACGAAGCCGGGTCGCGAGGATGAGGGGCGCGTCGCTGCGCCGCGCGCTCGCCCGTTGGCGCGCGCGGCGGTGGCA
>NZ_JASGDD010000191.1:0-16006 GCF_047607365.1 Nocardioides sp.
GCCGTGGACGACGGCCCCGCCGTCCGCGCCGCCCGTCGGCTGATCGACCGCGGCGTCCCCGTCGACCCCGCCGCGCTCGCCGATCCCGGCACCGACCTGCGCCGCCTCCTGCGCGGCTGACCGGTCCGCTACGCGGTCCGCACTACTGTTGCGCGCGTGGGCGTGGTGGGGTCACTGGACCGGGGGCAGCGGCGGTTCCCGCCGGTGGGGTTCCCGCTCGGGGTGATCTACAAGTTCTTCGACGACCAGGGCAACTACCTGGCGGCGGTGGTCACCTACTACGCGTTCATCGCGATCTTCCCGCTGATGCTGCTCGGCACCTCGATCCTCGGCTTCTTCCTGCAGGGCAACCCCGATCTCCAGGAGAAGCTGCTCGACTCGGCGCTGAGCCAGTTCCCGATCATCGGCACCCAGCTCGGCCAGCCGGAGTCCATCCAAGGCTCGACGGGCGGTGTGATCGCGGGTTCGCTCGCCGCGACGTACGGCGCCATGGGGCTCGGACAGGCCATCCAGAACACCCTCAACACGGCCTGGTCGGTGCCGCGCAACAGCCGGCCCAACCCCTTCCTGCTGCGGCTGCGCTCCCTCGTGGTGCTCGCGACGGCCGGCGTCGCGGTGCTCGCGATCTCGCTGGTGTCGACCCTGGGCGCCAACACCCAGCTCTTCGGCGGCGAGGTGGCGGGCATGGTGCGCTGGCTCATCGCGCTCGCCACGGTCCTGCTGGTCGGATCGATGCTCACCGTCCTCTTCCGGCTCGGCACCGCCCGGGATCACCCGCTCAAGTCGGCGGCGCCCGGAGCCTTCACCATGGCCGTGCTGTGGCAGATCCTGCAGTGGGGCGGCGCGGTCTACGTCGACAAGGTGATCAACGGGGCCTCGGGGATGAACGCGACCTTCGCGACCGTCCTCGGTCTCATCGCCTTCATCTACATCGCAGCGGTGATGGGCGTGCTGTCGATCGAGGTCAACGTGGTGATCGTGCGCCACCTGTGGCCGCGCGCCCTGCTGACGCCGTTCACCGACGCCGTCGACCTCACCGACGCCGACCGGCGCGCCTACGCCTCCTACGCGCTGATGAACCGGCACAAGGGGTTCCAGACCGTCGCGGTGAGCTTCGACGGCCGTGACGGCGGCACGCACGAGATCGTCATGGACCCGAGCTGGGCGCGCAAGCCCCACCGCCGCAAGCGCGACCCGGACCCGTTCGGGGTCACCGAGCCGGACCCGCACTCCCCGGGCGGCCACGAGCACCTCGCCGAACGGGACCTGTGAGCCATCCTGTGACCGAGGTGTGACCGCCGGCTCATCGCGGGCGCCCTCCCCGGGGAGTAGGGTTGATCGCTCGGTCGGTGACACTGCCGGCCGAGGTGGGGACGCAAAGGGACTTCTCTGTTGAGTGACCAGCAGTCGCAGGAGTCGCGGGAGATCGCGACCGAGCAGGCCTTCGTGGACCGGGTCTACGTGCAGCTCGAGGCGTCGGCCCGCAACGCCGAGGCCATCGCCCGCGAGGGCCACGCGCGCGGCGGCCTCGGCCACGAGGGCGGGCTCGTCGAGCGGGACGCGATGCTCTTCCAGGCCGCCAAGCGGATCGCCCAGCTCGACGCCGCCCACGAGGGCCTGGTCTTCGGCCGGCTCGACCTCGACGCCGAGCTCGACGACCAGCCGCGCTACATCGGCCGGATCGGCCTGCGCGACGACGACCGCGACTCGCTCCTCATCGACTGGCGCGCTCCTGCCTCGGCGGTGTTCTACCAGGCCACGGCGGTCGACCCCCGTGGCGTCGTACGACGTCGCGTGCTGCGCTCGAAGGGGCGCGACGTCATCGGGGTGGAGGACGAGCTCCTCGACGCCGAGGCCTACGCCGGGCGCGAGGAGGAGCTGCCGATCATCGGCGAGGGCGCCCTGATCGCCCAGCTCTCCCGTGCCCGCGACCGTCAGATGCACTCCATCGTCGCCACGATCCAGGCCGAGCAGGACCAGGCGATCCGCGCGCCCGGCCGCGGCGTGGTGACGATCTCCGGCGGCCCCGGCGTCGGCAAGACCGTCGTCGCGCTGCACCGCGCGGCCTATCTGCTCTACACCGACCGCCGGCGCTACGAGTCGGGCGGCGTGCTCATCGTCGGGCCGTCGGGCGTCTTCATGAGCTACATCGCGCGCGTCCTGCCCTCGCTGGGCGAGACCGCGGTGGCGCTGCGCTCCCTGGGCGAGGTCGTCGACGGGCTCAAGGCCTCGCGGCACGACGACCCGGCGGTGGCGGCGGTCAAGGGCGCGGCCCGGATGGCCGAGATGCTCCGTCGCGCCGCCCGCCAGGCGGCGCCGGGAGCGCCGCGCGAGTTCCGGATGTTCTACCGCGACGACGTGCTCACCCTCGACGGCCGGCGTCTGGGCGAGCTGCGACGCCAGCTGTTGAGCCAGGGCCGGCGCAACCGCCAGCTGCCGCGCGTCGCGCAGACGCTGCTCGACGCGCTGTGGCGGCAGGTCCGCTCCGAGCGCGGCCGGGAGCGCGGCCGGGAGTCGTTCGAGGACGAGCTGCTCGGCGACGACCGGTTCCTCGACTTCGCCGCCGCCTGGTGGCCGCCGCTCGACGCGCCCACCGTCCTCGGGTGGCTGCGGGACGCCGAGTTCCTCGCCCGGGTCTCCGACGGCGTCCTCAGCGCGGAGGACCAGCGCCTGCTGCTCAAGTCGTGGGGCGACGCCTCGTCGCTCTCGGTCGAGGACGTGCCGTTGGTCGACGAGCTCCGCTACGCCCTCGGCGACCTGCCCGAGAAGCCCGCCGACGAGAGGGACGTCGATCCCGAGCTGGGCATCAACGTGGCCGAGCTGCTCACCGCCTCCGACCGCGAGTTCGCGACCGGACCGGGCTGGCGCCCGCCGACCCACCGGATCGAGGACGACCCTTACGCCCACGTGCTCATCGACGAGGCGCAGGACCTCACCCCGATGCAGTGGCGCATGGTCGGCCGCCGCGGGCGTACGGCGTCGTGGACCATCGTCGGCGACCCGGCGCAGTCCTCGTGGCCGGTGCCCGCCGAGTCCGCCGCCGCCCGCGCCGAGGCGCTGGACGGCAAGGAGATCCACGCCTTCCACCTCACCACCAACTACCGCAACAGCTCGGAGATCTACGACTTCGCCGCCGCGTACGCGGAGCGCGTCGGGCTGGACGCCGACCTGCCCACCGCCGTGCGCTCGACCGGAGTCGAGCCCGTGGAGATCACGGGCGTCGCCGACGGGGAGTCGCTGGAGGCGGCGACGCGTGCCGAGGTCGTGCGGCTCGCCGGCGAGGTGGGCGGCACGGTCGGCATCGTCGTCCCCGTCGCCCGGCGCTCGGAGGTCAACGCCTGGCTGGCCTCGTGGCCCGAGCTGGCCGCCGACGCGCCCTCGGCCCGGGCCGCCGCGGCCGACGCCTCCGCCACCCCGTCCGGGGACGACCGCGTCGTCGTCCTCACCGGCCTGGACACCAAGGGTCTCGAGTTCGACGCCATCGTCGTCGTGCGCCCGCAGGAGATCGAGGACGAGTCGGCCACCGGCCGCGCCACCCTCTACGTCGTCCTGACCCGCGCCACCCAGCTGCTGACCACGATCTCCTGACCGCGGCGCGGCGCGGCGCGGCACGGGGACGCGGGCGAGGCGGATCACGGCGTACGGTGAGGGCCATGGGCTCTCGGCGCGTCACGCTCGCGGACGTCGCCGAGGCCGCGGGCGTCTCGCGGTCGACGGCGTCCGAGGCGCTGTCGGGGCGGGGGCGGATGTCCGAGGCGACCCGGGCGGCGGTGCGCGAGGCGGCGGCCCAGCTCGGCTACCGGCCCAACGCGCTGGCCCGCGGGCTGCGCACCGGTCGCACCTTCTCGATCGGGCTGCACCAGCTCGCGGGGGCCGACGCCTTCGCGACGCAGTACGTCCGGGACTTCGTCGGCGGGGTGATGCTCGTGGCGAAGGAGCGCGACTACGACCTGATGTTCCTCTCGGCCCACCCGGACAAGCCGCGGCCGAGCCAGCCCCAGGTCGACGGCATCATCATCGCCGACCCGATCGCCGACGACCTCCGCGCGCTCGAGCTGCTCGCGTCCGGCGCGCCGGTCGTCGCCGCCGAGCAGTTCCCGGCCGGCATGCCCGGCTCGCCGGTCATCCGGATCGACTCCACCCGCCTGCTCGAAGGTCTGCTCGACCACTGCTTCGCCGCCGGCGCCCGCCGCCCGCTCATGGTCGCCCCGGACGCCAACTCCGGCTGGGGCGTCCTCATGCGGAGCGCGTACGTCGCGTGGTGCGCCGCCCGCGCGATCGAGCCCGTCCACGTGTCGATCGCCTTCATCGACGGGTTCGAGGAGGACGAGGCGGAGATGATGGAGCAGCTCCTCGCCGTACGGCCCGACGCGGACCTGGTGATCGTGCCCACCGAGTTCGCCGCGCTCGCGGTCGTCGGGTCGCTGCGCTCACGGGGCGTCCCGATCGGCGCCGACGGCGTCCAGGTCGCCTGCCTGGTCGAGGCCGGCGTGCTCGAGCACCTCGCGACGCCGGTGACCTCGATCGACCTCCACCCGCGCATCCTCGGCGCCGCCTGCGCCACCGCGCTGATCGACCACCTCGAGTCCGGCACCCCGATCCCCGACCTCACCCTCGTCGAGGGCAGCCTGCGCCTGCGGGAGTCCACCGGCGTCCCGGCCCGGTAGCTGCCGGCGAAGGGGATCCGAGGCACGGCCCAGGAGCTTCACCAGCAGTGCGGGCCCGTCCGGAATCCCCTCACGCCTCGACCGCGAGTCCGCCCACCGCGGCGAGCACCAGCACGCAGCCGAGGACGGCCACCCAGGTGAGCCGCTCGCCGAGCACCGCGGCCGCCAGCACCGCGGCGGTCACCGGCTCCAGCAGCGACGCCAGCGTGGCGGCGGCCGCCGGCACGGTGCGCAGCCCCGCGTAGAGCGCCAGATAGGCCAGCCCCATCGTCGCCACGCCCAGGTAGAGCAGCCACGCCGCCACCGGCAGCGAGTGCGGCAGCAGCGGGCTCCCCCCGAGCGAGGGGAGCCCGGCCAGCAGCAGCGGCGCGAGGACGACCGCGCCCGCCAGCGTCGACCCCGCCGCCAGCGTCGTCGGCCGGGTCTCGCGGGCGAGTGGCTCGCCGATCAGCGTCGTCAGCGCGTACGTCGTCCCCGACGCGATCGACAGCAGCACGCCCCACGCGGGATGCGGACCGAGCGAGTCGCCGCCCGCAAGGCAGACCAGCGCCAGCCCGGTCAGCGCGACCAGCATGGTGACCAGCCGGACTCGCGACGGCGGGCGGCCCCGCCGCACGGCGTCCCACGTTGCCAGCAGCACCGGCGCGATCCCGAGGCTCACCATCGTCGAGACGGCGACGCCCACCTGCGTGACGGCCACGAAGTAGAGCGCCTGGTAGGCACCCGTCGACCCGCCGACGGCGAGCACGGCGAGCGGGTGCCGGCGTACGAGGACGCGGAGGTCGGTCAGCGTGCGGCCCGCCGCCAGCACGAGCAGCATCGCCGCGGCCCCGAGCAGCATCCGCTCCGAGGAGAGCACCAGCGGAGAGAACGGCTCGTCGCCGTGGTCGGGACTGCGGATGAGCTGGACGACCAGCCCGCCGGTGCCCCACAGCACGCCGGCGAGCGCGACCTGCAGCAGTCCGATCCGCACGGGCCGCACTCTAGGGAAATCCCGTGGACGACGATCGTTAGGGTTCTCCCATGACTGCCACCACCTCTGCCCGGGAAGCCATCGAGGCGATCCAGGGGCACGAGGCGTGGGCGCTCATCCGGCGCAGCACCCGGGCGGGGGAGCGGGAGTCGATCGGCGCGCTCGGCGGCAGCAGGTCGACGGTCGACTCCCTCATGGACATCCCGCTCGAGACGGGCGTCCCGGGTGACGGTCACGTCGCCGACCGGCTGGTCGCGGTGCCGTTCCGGCAGGTGGCCGAGCGCGGCTTCCAGGCCCACGACGACGGCACCCCGCTGGTCGTGGTCGACGTCGAGACGGAGTTCGAGCTCGCCGTCGCCGACGTGCTCGACGCGCTGCCCGACACGGATTTCACGTTCAGCGACCGCGGCGGCTTCACCATCGACGACGCGTCGTACGAGAAGATCGTCGAGCAGATCATCGAGGACGAGATCGGCCAGGGCGAGGGCGCCAACCTCGTGATCGGCCGGCACTACCGCGCGGTGATCGCCGACTGGGACGCCGCCAAGGCGCTCACCGTCTTCCGCCGCCTCCTGGAGCGCGAGCGCGGCGCGTACTGGACCTTCCTCTTCTTCACCGGCGACCGCTATCTCGTCGGCGCGACGCCCGAGCGTCACGTCAGCATGTACGGCGGCGATGTCCGGATGAACCCCATCTCCGGCACGTTCCGGCTCCCGCGCGAGCTCGAGGCGGAGACCGCCGAGGAGGCCGCCGCCCTGCTCAAGCCCCAGCTCCTCGACTTCCTCCGGGACGAGAAGGAGATCTACGAGCTCTACATGGTCGTGGACGAGGAGCTGAAGATGATGTGCGAGATCTGCAACGAGGGCGGCCAGGTGCTCGGCCCGTTCCTCAAGCCGATGTCACGCCTCATCCACACCGAGTACCTCCTGGCGGGACGCAGCTCGACCGATCCGCGCGCGGTCCTGCGGGACACGATGTACGCCGCCACCGTCACCGGATCGCCCGTGGAGAACGCCTGCCGGCTGATCAAGGAGTACGAGCCCGAGGGCCGTGGCTACTACGCCGCCGCCCTGGCGATCTTCGGCCGGGACTCGTCCGGCGCCCCGGTCCTCGACAGCCCGATCGTGCTCCGCACGGCCGACGTGTCGGTCGACGGCCACCTGAAGGTGAGCGCCGGGGCGACGCTCGTGAGGGACTCCGATCCGGCGTACGAGGTCGCGGAGACGCACGCCAAGGCGGCCGGCATCCTCGGCGCCTTCGGCCTCGTCCCGCCCGCGCCCGCCGCGTCGCGGCTCGGCGTCGCGGAGGTGGTCACCGACGAGGACGTCCTCATCGAGCTGAACCGCCGCAACCGCCGGCTCTCGCAGTTCTGGCTGACCGACCAGGCCGGCTCCGACCCCGACCCGCGGCTCGCCGGGAAGCACGTCGTCATCCTCGACGGCGAGGACGACTTCGTGAAGATGATCCGCCACATCCTCGGCGTCTTCGGCATGACCAGCGAGGTGGTGCGGCACGAGGACTACACGCCGTCGGCCTTCGACGGAGCGGACCTCGTCATCGTCGGCCCCGGCCCCGGGGACCCCCGCGACGACACCGATCCCAAGATGGGCCAGCTCCGCGCGGCCGTCGCTCACCTGCTCGAGGAGCGACGCCCGTTCCTCTCCGTCTGCCTCGGCCACCAGGCGCTCTGCCATCAGCTCGGCCTGCCGCTCGGGGTCAAGGACATCGTCTTCCAGGGCACCCAGTCGGCGGTGCCGGTGACGCTCGGGGGCCGGACTCGGACCGAGCGGGTCGGCTTCTACAACACCTTCGTGGGGCGGGTCCCCGAGGGCGGCCTCCCCGAGCGCGTCACCGTCGACACCGATCCCGAGACCGGCGACATCCACGCCCTCCACGGCCCGCACTTCGAGGGCATCCAGTTCCACGCCGAGTCGATCCTCACCGAGCGCGGCTTCGACCTCCTCCACGACCTCGTCAGCACCCTCCTCCTCGACGGCTGACACGTAGCCTCGGGGCATGGAGCCCGGACCCACCTGGCTGGCACGCGCGTCGCACAGCCATCTCTTCCCCGGAGCGCGGCTGCGGCCCGAGCCCGGCTCGCCGCCGCTCGGCGCGGGTGAGGGGCTGATCCTCTTCTCCGACGACAGCCAGGCCGACGCCACGCTGGACGGATCGGTGCTCTCCGTCGGCGAGCACACCACGCTCAAGGGCACGGCGATCGGGCCGGCCGCGTGGGAGGTCGAGCTGGGCGGGGGCGACCAGCCCGCCGTCGTACGCCGTCGGGTGCTGCCCGGCGTGGCACGCTGAGACGCATGGCCCTCTCCCTGCGCGGCATCGTGCTGGACACCACCGACGTGCCGAGACTCGCGGAGTTCTATCGCGAGCTGCTCGGCTGGAGCTATCCCGACGGGTTCGATCCCGGCCCCGAGGACTTCGAGGACTGGCGCACCATCGTGGGGCCGAACGGCGAGCGGATCTCCTTCCAGCTCGCCGACGAGGTCACGCCGACGACCTGGCCGGACCCGAGCGTGCCGCAGCAGCTCCACCTCGACTTCCGCGTGGACAGCGTCGAGGAGCTCGCGGCGGAGCACGCCCGGGCGATCGGGCTCGGCGCCGTCGTACGCTCCGACGAGTCCGAGGACCCCGAGGAGCCGCTGCGCGTGTACGTCGATCCCGCCGGGCACACGTTCTGCATCTTCACCACCCTCGCGGACTGACGCTCGCTGGATCGATCCATTAGCGTGGGATCCATGGCGGTTGTCCCCGACGAATCCGTGGCTCCTCACGTCATCGTGCTCTTCGGAGCGACCGGTGACCTGGCGCGCCGCAAGCTGCTTCCCGGCCTGCTCCGGCTGCACGAGGCAGGCCTGCTCACGAGTGCCCAGATCATCGGGACCTCCCTCGACGACCTCGACGACGAGGCGTTTCTCAAGCTGGCCCGGGCGGCCTGCGAGGAGTTCGGCAAGGGCGAGATCACCGACGCCCGCTGGGCGCCGTTCGAGGCGATGCTCTCCTACATCCCCACGACCAGGGGAGCCGCCGCGCTCAAGACCCTCGTGGAGGAGAAGCGCAGCGAGCTCGCGAAGGCCAACCACCTCAAGAGCCCCGCCGACGTGCGCCTCCTGCACTACTTCTCCGTGCCGCCCAAGGCCGCACTCGTCGTGATCAAGGAGCTCGAGGAGGCCGGGCTGGTCGAGAAGGCGCGGATCATCATGGAGAAGCCGTTCGGCACCGACCTCAAGAGCGCCAAGGCGCTCAACGCGGCCGTGCACGAGGTCTTCGACGAGGAGCAGATCTTCCGGATCGACCACTTCCTCGGCAAGGAGGCGGCGCAGAACATCCTCGCCTTCCGGTTCGCCAACGGCCTCTTCGAGCCGATCTGGAACCGCAACTTCATCGACCACATCCAGATCGACGTCCCCGAGACCCTCGGCCTGGAGGGGCGGACGGCCTTCTACGAGTCGACCGGCGCCTACCGCGACATGGTGGTGACCCACCTGATGCAGATCCTTGCCTTCGTCGCGATGGAGCCCCCGACCTCGCTGGCGCCGGGGCCGATCGGCGACGAGAAGAACAAGGTCTTCCGCTCGATGCGGCCCATCGACCCGATGCACAACGTGGTCCGCGGCCAGTACAGCGGCTACCGCGGCAAGGAGGAGGTCGCGGACGACTCCGACACCGAGACCTTCATCGCGCTCAAGGTGATCATCGACAACTGGCGCTGGAGCGGCGTGCCGTTCTTCCTCCGCACCGGCAAGAAGATGGCCGAGGGGGCGCGGATCATCTCGATCGCGTTCAAGGAGCCCCCGCTGACGATGTTCCCGGCCGGCTCCAACGCCGGCGCGGCGGGCCCGGACCACCTCACCTTCGACCTCGCCGACCAGTCCAAGCTCTCCCTGAGCTTCTACGGCAAGCGGCCCGGCACCGGCATGAAGCTGGAGAAGCTCTCCATGCAGTTCGCCACCGAGGACACCACCTCGGCACGCGGCGTGCTGGAGGCCTACGAGCGGCTCATCTTCGACGCCATGCGCGGCGACCACACCCTCTTCACCACCGCCGACGGCATCGAGACGCTCTGGGAGGTCTCCCAGCCGCTGCTCGACGACCCGCCGCCGGTGCGGCTCTACGCGCCCGGCTCGTGGGGGCCCAACGCGATCCACCAGCTGATCGCGCCGCACACCTGGCGGCTGCCCTTTGAGCGCGCCTGGCGCGAGAAAACCAGCGTCACGACGCGCTGACGGCGCGTTTGCGTCGTTGCGGCCCCTCGCGGCCGCTCCGCTCTCAGGCCGCCTTCGTGGCCGCGCCTCGCGACCGCGCGCGTCAGCACGCCGTGAACGACGCGCTGAGAGGGGCTCGGAAAACCTTCGGCATTCCTCAAGCCGGCTCTAAGCAGGCACTCAGCGACTCATGGCAATCTTTTATCTGTGAACGCCATCGCCGCTGCTCCGAAGCCCCGCGCCCTCGTCGTCGACGACGACAAGGCCGTGCGTGAGTCCCTCCGCCGTTCCCTCGAGTTCAACGGGTACGACGTCGCGCTGGCCGAGGACGGCGCCGAGGCGCTCGCGGTGATCGGCGCGGCCAAGCCGGACGTCGTCGTCATGGACGTGATGATGCCGAGGCTCAACGGCCTCGAGGCGACCAAGGCGCTCCGGGCGGCCGGCAACGACGTGCCCATCATCGTGCTCACCGCCCTCGACGCGGTCGGCGACCGGGTCGACGGCCTGGACGCCGGGGCCGACGACTACCTCACCAAGCCGTTCGCGCTGCCGGAGCTCCTCGCCCGGCTGCGGGCGCTGCAGCGCCGGATCGCGCCGCCCGCGGAGGGCGACGACGAGGAGGTGCTGGAGTTCGCCGACCTGTCGATGAACACCACGACCCGCGAGGTCACCCGTGCCGGCCGCGGCATCGAGCTCACTCGCACCGAGTTCACCCTGCTGGAGATGTTCCTGCGCCGCCCGCGCCGCGTGCTCGACCGCAGCTTCATCCTCGAGGAGGTCTGGGGCTACGACTTCCCGACCACCGCGAACTCGCTCGAGGTCTACGTCGGCTACCTGCGCCGCAAGACCGAGGCCGAGGGCGAGACGCGCCTGATCCACACCGTCCGCGGCGTGGGCTACGTGCTGAAGGAATCGTGAGCCTCCTCCACCCGGAGGAGCGCTGGCACTTCCGGCGCTCGCTGGCCGCCCGGGTCACGATCCTCACCACCCTCGCGGTGGCGCTGGTGGTCGCCGCCCTCTCGGTGCTCGTCTACGTGGTGCTGCGGATGCAGCTCACCCACAACCTCGACGAGTCGCTCGAGGACCGTGCCCGGCAGGCCGCCAAGTCGTCGGCGCTCCAGCAGATCGTCGGCGGCTACAACCAGGTCCCCGCCTCGGCGCTCGGCGCCGCGGACGTCCGGATCGCGTTTGTCTCCAGCACCTCCAGGCGGGTCTTCATCCCCGACATCGACACCGGCGGTGCCTTCCCGGAGCTCTCCACGCCCGAGTACGAGGTCGCCACCGGCGCGTCGAAGTCATCCATCCGCACGATCTCGACCGACGACGACACCTACCGCGTCGTCGCCGTGCCCACCGGCGGTCCCGACGGCCAGGCGCTCGTCCTCGCGCAGTCGCTGGAGTCGCAGGAGCACATGCTCCACCGGCTGGGCATCGTGATGATGCTCTGCGCGGTCCTGGGCGTCGCGATCGCCGGCGTCTTCGGCTGGCTGGTGGCCGCCAACGGCCTGCGGCCCGTACGCCGACTCACCTCGGACGTCGAGGAGATCGCCCGCACCGAGGACCTGACGCCTCTCGAGATCGAGGGCGACGACGAGGTGGCCCGTCTCGGCACCGCGTTCAACGGCCTGCTCGTCGCCCTCGGAGCGTCCCGCGACCGGCAGCGCCAGCTCATCGCCGACGCCGGCCACGAGCTGCGCACCCCGCTCACCTCGATGCGGACCAACATCGACCTGCTCACCCAGGCGGACTCCGTGATGAGCGGCGACCAGCGCGAGGAGCTGCTCGGCGACGTACGCGCCCAGATGGAGGAGCTCACCAAGCTCATCGGCGACCTCGTCGCCCTCGCCCGCGAGGAGCAGCAGGAGATCGCCGTCGGGCCGGTCGAGCTGCACGAGGTCCTCGACCACGCGGTGTCGCGCGTGCGGCTGCGCGCCCCGAGCGTCCTCTTCGACGTCCGCGCCGACCCCTGGTGGGTCGTCGGCGAGGCCCCCGGCCTGGAGCGCGCGGTGACCAACCTGCTCGACAACGCCGCGAAGTACAGCCCTCCCACCGGCACCGTCCACGTCACCCTGCGCAACGGCACCATCACCGTCGACGACGAGGGCCCCGGCATCGCCGAGGCAGACCTGCCGCACGTCTTCGACCGCTTCTACCGCTCCGCGGAGTCGCGCGCCATGCCCGGCTCGGGCCTGGGGCTCTCGATCGTGAAGCAGACCGCCGACCGCCACGGCGGCACCGTCTCCGCCGGCCGCAACCCCGTCGGCGGCGCCCGGATGACGCTCCATGTCCCCGGCGCCCCCACTCCCGTCCCCGCCGGGGCCCCGGCCTGATCCACTCCGGTCTCGCTCGCTCCGGCCGGAATGCGCCGTCTCCGCCGTGGAAGACTGGCCACATGACGTGGTTCGAGTCGCCTGACGATGCCCGCGAGCGCCTGCAGGCGACGGGATATCTCGCGAGCGGGGCGATCGCGCTGACGGCGTACCTCGCGGGAGCGCTGGAGAAGCCGGTCCTCATCGAGGGCCCTGCCGGGGTCGGCAAGACCGAGCTGGCCAAGGCGATCGCGCAGGCATGCGACGCCGAGCTGGTCCGGCTGCAGTGCTACGAGGGGCTCGACGAGGCCCGCGCGCTCTACGAGTGGAACTACAAGAAGCAGCTGCTCCGCATCCAGGCCGCCGGCTCGGACCAGGAGTGGAGCGAGACCCACGACGACATCTTCGCCGAGGAGTTCCTGCTCACCCGCCCGCTGCTCACCGCCATCCGGCGCGAGGAGCCGACGGTGCTGCTCATCGACGAGGTCGACAAGACCGACGTCGAGGTCGAGGGGCTCCTCCTCGAGGTGCTGTCGGACTTCCAGGTCACCATCCCCGAGCTCGGCACCGTCACCGCGACCCGCCGGCCGTTCGTCCTGCTCACCTCCAACGCGAGCCGCGAGCTGAGCGAGGCGGTGAAGCGGCGCTGCCTCTACCTGCACATCGACTACCCGGACGCCGAGCGGGAGAAGGCGATCATCACCGCCCGCGTCCCCGGCCTCTCCGACAAGGTCGCCGCCCAGCTGGTCCAGGTCGTCGCGCGACTGCGGGAGATGGAGCTGAAGAAGTCCCCCTCGATCGCTGAGTCGATCGACTGGGCGCGCACCCTCATCGCGCTGCAGATCGCCAACCTGGACGACCAGGTCATCGACGACACCCTCGGCGTGGTGCTCAAGCACAGCTCCGACGTCGCCCGCGCGGCCCGCGAGCTCAAGCTCGGCAAGCCCGACCGCAAGCTCACCAAGTGGAACTGAGGCGGCGCTGACATGTCGCTGCTCGACCGGCACATCGCCTTCCTCGAGGCGCTCCGCCGCGCAGGCATGCCGGTCTCGCTCGCCGAGGACCTCGACGCCGTCGCGGCGCTCGGGCTCGTCGGCTGGGGCGACCGCGACCAGGTCCACGACGTGTACGCCGCCACCCTGGTCAAACGCTCCAGCCAGGCCCCCACGTTCGAGGAGCTCTTCGACCTCTACTTCCCCCGGGTGGTCGGCACCCGCCCGAATGGGGCCTTTCCTCCCCCGAATGGGGCCCCGGATCAGCCGAGTGGGGCCTTCGACCCTGCCGAGTGGAGGCCCTCGTTCGACCAGATGACGGCGGAGGAGGCCGCGGCGGCGCTCGACGCGTTCCGCGACCAGCTCACCGACGCGCTCGCGAGCGAGGGCGGAGCGAGCCAGCAGCAGCGACAGCTCGCCTCCGAGGCGGTGGGACGGTTCGGCTCGATGCCGGGCCGTGGTCCCGGCATGTCCAGCTGGTCGTCGTACACGGCGCTGAGAAGGCTCGACCCGGGCGAGATCGAGCGGCGGCTGACCGAGGCGCTCACCGCCCGCGGCTGGCCCGAGGGCGAGGCGGCCGGCGCCGCCGGAAGGCGGGTGCGGGAGTTCCAGGGACTGGTCGAGGCCGACGCCCGGCGGCGGATCGCCGAGGAGAAGGGGCCCGACCAGATCGCCAAGGTCACCGTCCGTCCGACGATCGAGAAGCTCACCTTCCTCCACGCCCGCAAGGCCGACGTGGAGGAGCTGCGCCGCCAGCTCTACCCGCTCGCCCGCAAGCTCGCGACGCGGATGGCCAGGCAGCAGCGCGCCCGGCGCCGCGGCCCCCTCGACATCCGCCGCACGATGCGGGAGTCCATGTCGTACGGCGGGGTGCCGGTCGACACCCGGCACCGGCCCAAGCGCCCCCACCGCAACGAGCTCGTCGTCCTCTGCGACGTCAGCGGCTCGGTGAGCCACTTCGCCACGTTCACCCTGCTGCTCGTGATCGCGCTGCGCGAGCAGTTCTCGGCGGTGCGGGCGTTCATGTTCGTCGACGACGTGGTCGAGGTCACCGACGCGATGCGACCCGGCGCCGACCTCGTCGAGACGATGGAGGAGCTGACCGCGCGGGCGCAGTTCGCCGCGACGATCGGACGGACCAACTACGGCCGCGCCTTCAGCCTCTTCGCCGACAAGTACCCCGACGCGGTCGGCCCCAAGAGCGCCCTGCTCATCCTCGGCGACGCGCGCTCCAACTACGCCGACCTCCACGTCGACGTCCTCCGCGAGCTGGCCGGCCGAGCCCGGCACGCGTGGTGGCTCAACCCCGAGGTGCGGATGCAGTGGGACGTCGGCGACTCCGCCGCGACGCCGTACGGCGCCGTGGTGCCCATGGTCGAGTGCCGCAACCTGGAGCAGCTCACCGAGTTCGTGCACCATCTAGCCTGATCTCATGCTGGTCGCGTTCTCCGTCGCCCCGACCACCGCCGACGAGTCCGGCTCGGTCGCCGAGGCGGTCGCCGCCGCCGTACGCATCGTCAAGGAGTCGGGGCTCCCGTGGGAGCTGACCTCGATGTTCACCACGATCGAGGGCGAGTGGGACGAGGTGATGGACGTGGTCAAGCGGGCCACCGAGGCCGTCGCCGCCGTCTCGCCGCGGGTGAGCCTGGTGCTCAAGGCCGACATCCGGCCTGGCCACACCGGCCAGCTCACCGCGAAGGTCGAGCGCGTCGCCCGCCTCCTCGACTGACCACTCACGCGGCGACGGCGGCCCGCCCCGTCGGTGGGCGAGTCTCGCGCTCGCCGGCGGGCTGAGGCAGGTCAGGCGGCCGGGAAGTCGGCGCGGAGCGCCTCGAGCAGATGGTCGGCCTCCACCATGTCCGAACCGTCGGCGATCGCCCGTTGCTGGGCGACGCATCGTCGATGCCAATCACCAGTTGACGAACGTGTCTCACTCGCGGGTGACGGTCCACGTCTGCGACGTCGACTCGGCCTCCCCGAGGAAGGGCTCGAGGGCGGCGAGGGCGTCCCGGATCGCCGGGTCCGGCGAGGCCCCGGCGGCCTCGGCGCCGTGGACGTAGTGCTCCACGCCGTGGCTCGCCAGCGGGTCGGTGAGGCCGTCGTCGAAGGTGACCGTCGTCCGCCCGGGACCGTCGGTGTGCCTCGCGCCGTCCAGCCGCGGGACGAGGTCGCCGTCGTTCTCCAGCGCGAGCAGCCTGGTCCCTGCGGGCAGGTCGCGGTCGCCGATCGGCGAGCCCGCGGTGACGACGTCCGTGATCGCGTACGGCGTCCGCAGCCGTGCCACCTCGACGGCGGCCATCCCGCCCTGGCTGTGACCGACCATGAGCACCGGCTCTCCCGAGCGGATGCCGCTCGCGGCCATCGCCCGCAGGATCCCGCGCTCGTAGGTGGTCGCCTCGCCGAACCGGATGCCGAGGTTGCCCGGGAGGCCGCGCACGGCCCGGCTCCACGGCGCGAAGGAGTCGGTGCCCGGCGCGTAGACGATGTGGCGGCGTCCGCCGGAGGGGTCGGTGAGCGTCTGGACCTCGATCACTCCGTCGGGCAGCCGGTTCACAGCGCCGAGCCTGCGCATGAGGTCGGCGAGGTCCCGCGGGCTCCCGGTGACGGGGGAGGGCGCTGCGGCCGTCACGCCGGCGTCCCCCTCGGTCGCGGCGAGGAGCCGCCCGGAGGCCTGGAGGTTGCCGCTGCCGGGCGTGAGCAGCCACGTCCGGCCGGCGACGCCGGCAGCCACCTCCGCCGCCGGGCCGGCGAAGGAGATCGCCTCGTCGGCCGCGTCGAGGAACGCGAGCGCCGAGCGCACCTCCAGGGCGGTCCGGCTCGCCTCGACGGCCTGGGCGCCGAGCGCGCC
>NZ_JASGDD010000192.1:0-7281 GCF_047607365.1 Nocardioides sp.
CGCGCGGCCGCCGCGGCGACGAGCTCGGCGTCGGCCACCGCCACGGCGTCGTCCTCGGCCACCACCTCCGACGTCGCCGCTCCCGCCATCGAGGTCCCCGCGGCCGTGGTGCCCGACGCCGGCGTGGTGGGCTCGGCGCCGGTCGCCGAGACGACCGACGACATCCTGCTGGCGAAGACCGCCCGCAACCACTCGGTGTTCGGCGCCATCGGCATCCCGGTCATCATCGGGCTCGCGCTCTTCGCCCTCCTCGCCAGCTCGGCGCTGCAGTGGGCGGAGACGGGGTGGCGTGTGGCGCTGGCGGGGATCGGCGAGCTGCGCAGGAGGATCGCGCGATGAGCGCCCCCACCGCCGTACGCACGGAGCCGGTCGACGCGTCGCGGCCCTCCTCCGGGACGCGGGTGCCGTGGCGCTCGGGCACCAGCCAGGCGCTCTTCGCCGTGGCGCTGGTGCTGCTCTGGGTGATCGCCTACGTCCTGCTCCTCAGTGGGCTGGAGCAGCGGCACGCGCAGCGGCGGCTCTACGACCAGCTGCGCACCGAGCTCGCGCTCGGGACGGCTCCCACGGGGGCGCCGATCGCGTCCGGCCACCCGGTGAGCCTGCTCGACATCCCGGCCATCGGGGTGAGCAGCCTGGTCGTCGTCGAGGGCATCCGCGCCGAGCAGCTCGTCGAGGCCCCGGGGCACGCTCCCGGAAGCGTGCTGCCGGGTCAGCAGGGCACCAGCGTCATCCTCGGCAAGGGGCTCACCTACGGCGCTCCCTTCGGGCACCTGGACCAGCTCCGTGTCGGCGACCCCATCGCGGTGACCACGGCCCAGGGCAGGTTCGTGTTCCACGTCTCGGGCACCCGGAGGGCGGGCGCGACGTCCCCGGCCGCCCCGGCCGCGGGCTCCGCGCGGCTCACGCTCGTCACCGCGTCCGGCCGGGGCCGGGGCGGTGCGCTGCGTCCGTCGGAGACCTTCTACGTCGACGCCGACCTCGTCGGCACCTCCGTGGCGCGTGGCGTGATGAGCGGTCCCGACCCCGACGGCGTCCCCATGACGAGCAAGGTCTCGGCCGGCCTGCTCGCCCAGCTCGTGCTCGCGCTCCAGCTGCTCACCCTCGTCGTCGGGGGCGTGGTCTGGGCCTGGCACCGGTGGTCCGAGCGCGCCGCGTGGCTCGTCGGGGCCCCGGCGGTCATCGCGTCGGTCTGGTTGGCGTCGTCCCTCGCGGGGCGCCTGATACCGGGACTGATCTAGACCAGAGTCTCACCTGTCGGAACCTTGAGACAGATGGTGGACACACCCTCTAGCGTCTCTCCATCACGACTTATTCGATCAAATTGATCGAGATTTAGGGAAATACACATGAAAGGCAGTCCGATGCTCAAGAGGACCACTGCAGGCCTCGCGCTCGGCGTCGCTGCGGTCACGGCGCTGACCCTCGCGCCCGCCCACGCCGACCTCGCCCCGCAGCCCGACGACGTCGTCACCGTCGGCTCCGACATCCAGCAGAACGCCTTCAACTTCCTGGCCGACGGCTACGGGGAGCTCCCGGGCTACAACTCGGCCGGCAACAAGTGGCGCTTCGTGAACTTCGACTCCTCGGGCGACGGCAACGGCCGCAGCGCGTGGCTGGACCCGTCCAACCTGACGAGCTACACCGGAAGCCTGGACGGCGACTCGACCAACGAGAAGTACGTCAAGCTCTCCGACGCCAGCGCTGCGGCGCTCAACCCCACGGCCACCCTCCAGGCCGGGCAGAACAACGTCGTCCGGCCGTCGGGCGGCTCGGGCGGTCTCGGCGCGCTCCTCGTCGACGGCAACGGGACGAGCAAGCCGCGCGACATCGACGTGGCGCGCAACCCCAACCTGCCGACCGCGGCCAACCAGACCACCGCGTCCTCCAACCTCGCGACCAAGGTGCGGACGGTCCAGATCGCCACCGACCGGGATCTCATCGCGACCGCGACCGACACCAACGTGCCGGACAACCTGACGGCCAAGCAGGTGCTCTGGATCTACACCAACGCCGGCAGCACCGCGTCGCCGAAGACCTGGGGCGACCTCAAGACCTGGAACACGGCCAACAACGCCTCGGAGTCGCTGACGCTGAAGTCGGGCAGCGAGTCCGAGGTCATCCTGCCGCTCTTCATCCCGTCCTCGGCGGGCATGCAGAAGGTCTTCCTCAACGCCCTCACCGCGGCCAACGGCGGCACCGCCGTGACGGCGGCGAACATCACCGCGACCCGGATCGTGCAGCAGAACGACCCCACGACGATCACCGGACTCTCGGAGGCGGAGCGGAAGAACGCGCTGGTGCCGTTCCCCAAGGGCCGCTACGTCCTCCTCGGCAAGGGCTACTACGCCAACCCGGCGTCGGCCAACAGCTACAGCCAGCAGACGACGCGCAGCGCGCTGAGCACCACCGGCCTCACGCTGCAGGGCCTCAACGGCTCGGCCGCGGGGGCCTGGGACTGGACGTTCTCCTACAACGCCATCTTCCGCGACTCCGACGTCTCCGACACCAAGGCGTGGCAGCCGGGCGGGAAGTTCAACTGGGTCCGCACGCTCTTCTACAACCCGGCGGACGAGACCAACCCGGACGGCGTGCTGCCGTTCGTCCAGACCGAGGCGGGCAAGCAGCTCCTCGAGGCGGCGGGCGTCACCCCGGCGTACGAGGACAAGGGCTACACCACCAGCGGCTGACGGCCCCATGACTCCGTGTCGGCCGACGGGCGCACCCCCCGTCGGCCGGCACGGACCGAACGAGATCGGCACGAGGAGACGAGGACACCATGAACGCGAAGCTGGAGGCGGTGAGCACCGTGACAGAGCAGGCCGACACCGCGCCGACCCGTCGCCGTACGGTCGCGATCGCCGTCGCGCTCGTGGTGCTCCTCGTCGTCGCGGGCGGCGCCTGGGCGCTGCTGCGTGGCGGCGACGAGACGGCGCCGTACGCCGACGACGCGGCGACCGGACGGCTCACGCTCTGCGACGCGGACGGGAAGGCCGTGACGGAGGGCGCGATCAAGGACGCTCCCTTCGCGGCGTACGTCGTCGGCTCGACCGCCGCGCCGGCGGCCTACCAGGGCGCCTCGCAGACCGCCTCGCTCTACGCCTACCAGCCCCGTGAGGGCCATGCGGCCGACGAGTTCAGCGGCCAGATCCTCGCGGCCTCCAGCCGCTACACCTCCACCGCGCACCCGGCCGCCCAGGTGACCGACCAGTCGAGCACGCTCGCCGACTTCGTCGCCGCCTATCCGGCCGAGTGGGACGGGTTCGTCGAGCTCCGCCTCATCCTGACGGTGGAGGGCAACACGCCTCGCGCCAGCGAGTACGACGCACTCGACCTCCAGATCGAGGGCGACCGCTGGCACGTCGTCGGCGCCACGGGCGGCGCCGACTGTGCGGGCGTCGCCGACACCACCAGCAACGCCATCTCCTGAACGACCTCCTGCACCACCTGAACTTCGCTTGACCCTTTCGAGAGGAACACCGTGAACGTCCGACTGCGCAAGCTCTGGGCAGCCCCTGCGGGCATCGCCCTCGTGGCCGCCGGCACCGTGGGGGCCGCGGCCGTCGTGGCCGACCCGACCACCTGGTTCGAGGGTGCCAACGCCACCGTCGCCGACCCCGACGCCACCGGTGTGCTCACCTTCTACAAGGCCGACGGCACCGAGGTGACCGCGGGATCGCTCGACGACCTCGGCGCGTACGCGTCCTCGGACGTCGCGCTCGGCTCCGGCGCCGACCACGGCACGCTCTACCTCTACGGCGGCGACGCCGACCTGAGCCCCGGCGCCTGGACCGGCCAGATCATCGGCACGACGAGCGCCGTCGCCACGTCGTCGGGCATCAGCGGCGCGGTCGTCGTGCCCGTGACCGCGTCGCTCGAGGAGGGCGCCTCCGCGCTCGAGGCCGACAACGACGTCTACCAGGTGCGCCTGCGGACCAGCTCGGCCAGCCGCGGCGTGGGGACGTCGTACGCCGCCGCGTTCGTGAAGATCACCGGCTCGACCTGGACCCGCGTGTCCGGCCTCGACGACGCCACGTCGACCCCGACGCCCACCGCGACGGCCACGGCCACGGCCACCGCGACCGCGACGTCCACGCCCTCGCCGAGCGCACAGGAGCAGAAGATCGCCGCCGCCCAGGCCGCGCTCGACCAGGCCAACGCCGCGCTGGCCAGCGCCAACGCGGCCCTGGCCACCGCGTCCAAGCCCGCCGCCGTCAAGCCCTACATCAAGGCGCTCGCCAAGCAGGCCAAGGCTCAGACGAAGGTCACCACGGCGACCGCGAAGTCGAAGGCGGCGAAGACCTCGTCGGCCAAGAAGAAGGCCAAGAAGGCCCTCGCCGCCGCCAAGAAGGCGCTGACGAAGGCCAAGAAGGCCACTGCCAAGGCCAAGAAGAAGGCCGGCGCCGCCGCGAAGACGTACGACGCCGCGCTCGCCGCCCAGAAGGCCGCCGCCGCCAAGGTGGCCGCTGCCGCCCAGGCGCTGGCCGACGCCAAGGCGGGGAAGTAGCCCGTGTCGGCAGCCGCCGTCGAGGCTCCGGAGTCCGCGCCGACCACGGCGCGGGCTCTGGAGGCCGACTCCGTCTCCGCCTGGTTCGGGCAGCGCAAGGTCCTCGACCGGGTCTCGCTCACCATGCCCGCCGGCAGGGTGACCGCGCTGATCGGGCCCTCGGGCTGCGGCAAGTCGACCTTCCTCCGGATCCTCAACCGGATGCACGAGCTTGTGCCCGGGGCCGCGCTCGCGGGTGAGGTGCGCCTGGACGGCCACGACATCTACGACCCGCAGCGCCAGCTCACCGACGCGCGTCGCGCGATCGGGATGGTCTTCCAGAAGCCCAACCCGTTCCCGGCGATGTCGATCCGCGACAACGTCCTCGCCGGCCTGTCCCTCACCGGCACGAAGATCAGACGCGACGAGGCGGAGGCGCTCGTCGAGATCTCGCTGCGCCGTGCCGGCCTGTGGGAGGAGGTCAAGGACCGTCTCGCGCAGCCGGGCTCGGCCCTCTCCGGCGGCCAGCAGCAGCGGCTCTGCATCGCGCGGTCGCTGGCCGTCACCCCGCAGGTGCTGCTCATGGACGAGCCCTGCTCGGCGCTGGACCCGACCTCGACCCGCGTGGTCGAGGAGACGATCCTCCAGATCGCCTCGGAGGTCACCGTCGTCATCGTCACGCACAACATGCAGCAGGCCCGCCGGGTCTCCTCCCAGTGCGCCTTCTTCCTCGCCGGCGCCGGCCAGCCCGGCGTGATCGTCGAGCACGGCGACACCGAGGCGATGTTCACCTCGCCCGTCGACCCCCGCACCTCGGACTACGTGAACGGCCGCTTCGGCTGACTGCCGAGTGGGGCCTCCCCTCACGCCGAGTGGGGCCTCCCCTCACGCCGAATGGGGCCTCCCCTCACATCGCTGGATGACCAGCACCGGCCGGCTCCTGGCCGGCGCACGACTCGGCATGACCCGCGCTGCAAGGGACACTCGAAGACGGTCTTTCGGCCGCTCGGACATAGGATTTCGCCTCGTGGTCGATGAATCCGAGAGCCGCGCAGTGTCATCTGCCCGCACGTACGAGGTCCGGACCTACGGCTGCCAGATGAACGTGCACGACTCCGAGCGCCTGTCCGGGCTGCTCGAGGGTGCCGGCTATCTGCGCTGGGACCCGGAGCAGGCGGACAGTGCCGATGTGGTCGTCTTCAACACCTGCGCGGTGCGGGAGAACGCCGACAACAAGCTCTACGGCAACCTCGGTCACCTCGCGCCGATCAAGGCGGGACGGCCCGGCATGCAGATCGCGGTCGGCGGCTGCCTGGCGCAGAAGGACCGCGACACGATCACCTCCAAGGCGCCGTGGGTCGACGTCGTCTTCGGCACGCACAACATCGGCTCGCTGCCGGTCCTGCTCGAGCGCGCCCGCGTCGCGGAGGAGGCGCAGGTCGAGATCCTCGAGTCGCTCGAGGTCTTCCCCTCCACACTGCCGACCCGGCGCGAGAGCCCGTACGCCGCGTGGGTGTCGGTCTCGGTCGGCTGCAACAACACGTGCACCTTCTGCATCGTCCCGTCGCTGCGCGGCAAGGAGAAGGACCGCCGTCCCGGCGAGATCCTCGCCGAGATCGAGGCGCTGGTCGCCGAGGGCGTCTCGGAGATCACCCTGCTGGGCCAGAACGTCAACGCGTACGGCGTCGAGTTCGGCGACCGCCAGGCGTTCTCCCAGCTGCTCCGCGCCTGCGGCGCGATCGAGGGGCTGGAGCGGATCCGCTTCACCAGCCCGCACCCGGCCGAGTTCACCGACGACGTCATCGCCGCGATGGCCGAGACGCCGACCGTGATGCCGTCGCTCCACATGCCGCTGCAGTCGGGCTCGAGCGCGGTGCTCAAGGCGATGCGCCGGTCCTACCGCAAGCAGCGGTTCCTGGACATCATCCAGAAGGTGAAGGCCGCCATCCCCGACGCGGCGATCACCACCGACATCATCGTGGGTTTCCCCGGCGAGACCGACGCCGACTTCGAGGAGACGCTCGACGTCGTACGCCGGTCGCGGTTCTCGGGGGCCTTCACCTTCCAGTACTCCAAGCGCCCCGGCACCCCGGCCGCCACGATGGACGACCAGGTCGCGCCCGAGGTCGTGGCCGAGCGCTACCAGCGCCTCGTGAAGCTGCAGAACCAGATCTCGTGGGAGGAGAACCAGGCCCAGGAGGGCCGGACCCTCGACGTGATGGTGGCCGAGGGGGAGGGGCGTCGCGACGCGTCCACCGGGCGGCTGTCGGGCCGCGCTCCCGACAATCGCCTCGTCCACTTCTCCGTGGCCGGCGCCGAGGGCATCCGGCCGGGCGACGTGGCCACGGTGACGATCACCCGCGGCGCGCCGCACTACCTCGAGGCGGACGGCGCCGTCCTGGCGGTCCGCCGGACGCGTGCCGGCGATGCCTGGGAGCGCCGCCAGGGCGCGCCACAGGACGCCCGTCCGGTCGTCGGCCTCGGCCTGCCGACCGTCGGCGTCCCCGCGCCCCTGCCCGCCGCCCCCGCCTGCGGCTGACCGACCGCGCGCACGCGGTCACCGTGGCCGTCCGCGCGTCGGGTGACACCCGCGACGTGTCACCCGAGCGGCGGGGTGTCACGGTGACCGTTCGCCTCGCGGGGTGCGTTGCCGGGTGCTTCGTGGGGCTCTCGGGCGCGCGGCATCAGGGTGAGGACGCCCCCGGCCATCGCGAGCGCGACGGCGGCGATCAGGACCAGTGCGAGCGACGCGGCGTGGCCCGGCGTGCCCGCGCGCAGCACACCGCCGAGGGCGCCGA
>NZ_JASGDD010000193.1:0-20170 GCF_047607365.1 Nocardioides sp.
GCGAGGCGCTGGTGGGCGCGGGCCTCTCGGGCGCCGAGGTGGGCGGCGTGGGCGAGCCAGCCCGCGGTGTCGTGTGCGCCCGACTGGTCGGCGACCTGCGGGGCTGCGGTCATGACCCGGGCGCGGAGCTCGGCGAGCTGCCCCTCGGCCGCGACCAGCTCGCGCAGCGCCTCGGCCTGAACGGCGGGCGGCATGAATATCGGATCCACCTGCGCGACGGAGCGCAGAACCTCTCGCACCGCGGCAGCGGCCGCGATGATCGGGTGAGTGGGGTCGACGTGCTGAGCGACCATCGCTGGCCACCTCCCTTCACGCAGGACGACGGGAGCGCATGCGGACGCGTGCGCTTACTGTCGTCGCGCGGGAGGCCTGGAGGGCGATTACGTGACCTTCGCGACTGGCGGACCCTTCGCCACTTCGACACCGCGTTCAACCAGACGTCTCGTGGGTGGCACCTTGAGGTGACCGCCTACTCAGAACGCTACGACACCCCACCGACAAAACTGTTCGAGCAGGCAGACTGCGGCGAATGAGCGACGCGCCGATCACTGATCCGACTCGGGTCGATACTCACCCGTAGCGTCGTCCCAGTCCCAGGCGCCCTCTGCGGGGTCCGACTCGACGAGGGCGCGGAGGTCCGGCCAGCGATGGACGAGGAAGCTGGCCACTTTCGTGCGCGCGCGGGCTGACGTAGAACCTTCCGGCTCACAAGCGGAGGATCGTCGCCGGTGTCGATCACGTGCTCGGGTCCGAACGAGACGGTGTCGCCCAGGTTGAGCGCCGTCATCGCGACGGGCTGGTTGTCCAGCCGCCCGACGTATCTGCCGCCGACGACCTGCGTGACGATCACCCACATGCGCTCTGCTGGAGTCTCCTCGACATCCGCGAGCTCGAAGATCAGCTTCGCGAGATCGCCCACCCCGAGCGAGGCGCGCTCGGTGACGGACGGGATGACGAAGCTCGTCGGAGACTCGGCCTGACGCTCTTCGGCATTGGCGAGGCGGTGGACCTCGGACGTCACGGGCCTCACGATCCTCGGTAGGTGGTGTAGGCGAAGGGGCTGAGTAGGAGGGCGACGTGGTGGTGCTCGCCCTCGGTGACGGTGAAGGTCACCGTGACCGAGGGGTAGAACGTGGCGCGGCCCTGCTCGGCGTACCAGGCTCCCGTGGCGAACTGCAGCGTGTGAGTGCCCGGCGGGACCTCGTCGGCGAAGCGGATCCGGCCGTCGGCGTCGGTCGCGGCCGCGCGGGTCGATCCGTCCGCCAGCGCCAGCGAGATCGCCATGCCGGCCGCCGGTCGGCCGAGCTGGGCGTCGAGGACGTGGGTCGAGACCGTGGTCATGGGCGCAAGGGTAGTGACGAAAGCACTGGCGGCGATGCGAGACACTGGTGCGCGTGACCGTCACTCCCGCCCAGATCGCCGCGGCGGCGGAGCGCACCATCGCGCGTCGCACGCCGCTCGAGCGCTCGGCCCGCCTCAGCAACCGCGCAGGCGCCGACGTCTTCCTCAAGCGTGAGGACCAGCAGCTCGCCCGGTCCTACAAGGTCCGCGGCGCCTACAACCTGATGTCGTCGCTGCCCGACGACGAGCTGGCCAACGGCGTCGTCTGCGCGAGCGCCGGCAACCACGCCCAGGGCGTAGCGATCTCGTGCGCCCGGCTCGGGGTCGAGGGGCACATCTTCGTGCCGACCAACACCCCACGGCAGAAGCGCGACCGCATCCTCGCCCTCGGCGGCGACCACGTCACGCTCACCCTCGTCGGCTCGACCTACGACGAGGCGTCCTCCGCGGCCATCGCCTACGCACGCGACACCAACGCCACCTTCGTGCACGCCTTCGACGACGAGCGCACCATCACCGGTCAGGCCACGGTCGGCGTCGAGATCACCGACCAGGCCCTCGAGGTCGCCGGCGGTCCGCTGGACACCCTCGTCCTCCCGATCGGCGGCGGCGGCCTGCTCGCCGGCGTCGCGACCTGGGTGAAGTCGGTGTGGCCCGACTGCCGCATCATCGGCGCCGAGCCGGTCGGCGCCGCCTCGATGAAGGCCGCCTTCCGCGCGGGCGGGCCGGTGAAGCTGGACAACCTCGACACGTTCGTGGACGGTGCGGCCGTCGCCCTCATCGGCTCGACGCCGTACGCCGTCGCGCGCGAGCTCGTCGACGAGATCATCGAGGTCCCGGTCGGTGCCATCTGCGTGGAGATGCTCGACCTCTACCAGACCGAGGGGATCATCGCGGAGCCCGCCGGGGCGCTGGCCGCGGCCGGTCTCGGTCAGCTCGCCGGCCTCAGCGGCCGGGTCGGCGTGGTGCTCTCGGGTGGCAACAACGACGTCTCGCGCTACCCCGACATCGTCGAGCGCGCGATCGTCTTCCAGGGCCTGCGGCACTACTTCCTGGTCTCGTTCCCGCAGGAGCCCGGCGCGCTGCGCGGCTTCCTCGACCACGTGCTGAGCGACGGCGAGGACATCGTCGTCTTCGACTACATCAAGCGATCCAACCGCGAGACCGGTCCCGCGCTCGTCGGCATCGACCTCGAGCGGCCCGACGGCCTCGCCCCGCTCCTGGAGCGGATGGCCGCCAGCAACCTGATCATCGAGAAGATCGACAACGATTCCGAGCTCTTCACCTTCCTCCGCTGAACCCGCGACGGCGGGCGGAGCGTGCGCGGCGTTGCAGCCCGCTCGACGGCGGCTCCGCTCACAGGCCGCCTTCGCGGTCAGGTCTGAACGGAGTGGCCTTTGCGCCCGCACGCGCCCGTCAACGGAGACCTCAGGCCAAGGCGGTGAGGTGCTCCTCGAGGCTCTTGGCGACCTTGTCGGCGAGCAGCTTCAGCACCGGCGGCATCAGCGGGGCAATCACCTTGGCCGGGCCCTGCAGGTTGAACTCGGCGTGATAGGTGACGGCGGTGCGGGTGCCGACGGTCTCGAAGGTCATCGTGTCGCGGACCCTGAGCGACCTCCCGGCGTCGCCCTCGAGCTGGAAGCGGCGGTTCACGACGTGCTCGGTCACGACGTAGTCGACCGTCTGCTCGGTCCCGAGGATCACCGAGACGTTGTGGTAGGTCGTCCCCACGCCGCCGTCGCCCGAGGTGCGGGTCGTTGTCTTCGTCGGCGGGTCCCACTCGGACGTGGTGGTGAAGTCGGAGAGGTAGGCATAGACCCTCTCGACGGGCTGGTCGACGGTGATGGTGCGCTGGACGCTCGGCATGGGAGGGGGTTACCCCGGCGCGAGGCGGTTCAGCCCTGCCTCACGCGTGCTCGCTCGCGTAGAGCGCCGCGCCGATGACGCCCGCCTTGTTGAGCAGCGTGGCCGGGCGCAGCTCGGTGTCGACCTCGATCAGTGGCCCGAACTCCTCGAAGTCCTTCGAGACGCCGCCGCCGACGAGGAAGAGGTCGGGGGAGAAGAGCCGCTCCAGCGTCTGGTAGTAGGTCGTGAGGCGCTTGGCCCAGTGCTTCCAGCTGAGCTCCTTCTCCTCCCGCACCCGGTTGGACATCCTCGCCTCGGCCTCGTGCCCGTCGACCTCGATGTGTCCCAGCTCCGTGTTGGGCAGCAGCATGCCGTCGTACACGAACGCGGTGCCGATGCCGGTGCCGAGGGTCGTCACGATGACCAGCCCGCGCTGGCCCTTCGCGGCACCGTAGTGCACCTCGGCGAGGCCGGCGGCGTCGGCGTCGTTGACCGCGTGCACGGGCCGCTTCAGCGCCCTGGTGAACAGCGTGTCGGCGTCGGCCCCGATCCACGCGTCGTCGATGTTGGCCGCGGAGCGCACGATCCCATGGCGTACGACGCCCGGCACCGTGACGCCGATCGGGCCGTCGACGTCGGGGAACTCCGCCAGCAGCTCGGCGAACACCTCGGCGACGTTCTCGGGCGTCGAGGAGGCGGGTGTCTTGATCCGCACCCGCTCCGCCGCGAACTCGCCCTCGACCAGATCCACCGGGGCGCCCTTGATGCCGGTGCCGCCGAAGTCGATGCCGAAGCCCCGCCGCTTCCCGCTGCTCATGGACTCAACCTAGGGCATGCTCCCGCGCTCATCTGGCGCAACTTCGTCCGGGCCTGCGTTACCGTGGCTCGGGGAGGTTCGACCGCATGTCTGAGGGGACGCGGCCGGTGCGCGCGCCGGTCGCCGTGCTGATCGGCGCGCTGGCAGCGACGTTGCTGTCGGCGTGCGGCTCCGCCGACCCCGGCGCCGAGCCGTCGGCGTCGTCCGCGTCGGACTCCTCCTCCAGCACCTCCTCCTCCAGTGCCTCCGCGACGGCCACCGGCTCCTCGACCACGTCGATCTCGGCCGATCCGTCGCACGCGGTCGACGCCCCGGGTCCGCGCACGGGGGCGCTCGTCCCCGCCGACCTGCTCGTCGTCTCCCCCGAGCCGATCAGCGACGAGACCATCGCGAAGGTGAAGGCGGCCACGGGCGTCAGCGGGGTCGCACAGGTCTCGGTGGCCGACCTCTCGGTCGAGGACCGGCTGCTGCACGTCATGGCGGTCGACCCGTCGACGTACCGCAACTTCACCCCCGTGCAGTCGGCCGACAACCTCGAGCTGTGGCAGCGGGTCGCCGGCGGCGAGATCGCCGTGGCCACCGACCTGCAGAGTGCCGTCGCGACCGACGACGACGGCTACCTCACCCTCGGCGCGGAGGAGGACGCCCCCTCCATCCACGTCGGCGCGTGGGCGCCCCAGGTCAGCGGCGTCGACGCCGTCGTCAACGAGAAGTGGGGCGAGAGCCTCGGCATGGTGAGCGGCAACGCGCTCATCATCACCACGGCGGACAGGGCGCCCGACCGGGTGGTCAAGCCGGTCCGCAAGGTCGTGGGCTCGGGGGTGTCGGTGCAGCGGATCGACGTCGTCGCGCAGTACGGCCTCGACACCGACGCCGTCCAGGTGACCGTCACCTCGGGCACGGTCGCGCAGGCGGTCGGCACCTACACCTACCGTGTCGCGAACGGCAAGGTCACGCCGTCGGCCGCCTGGGTGAAGAGCCACATCACCACGGAGGTGGTGCCGATCCTCGGCGCGGTGACCTGCAACAAGGAGCTCTTCCCGCAGCTCAAGGCCGCGCTCGCCGAGGTGGTCGACCGGGGACTCGCCTCGACGATCCACTCGACCGCCGGCTGCTACTACCCGCGCTTCATCGCCGGCACCACGTCGCTGTCCAACCATGCCTTCGGGCTCGCGATCGACATCAACGCCCCCGAGAACGGCCGTGGCACCGTGGGCCAGATGGACCGCTCCGTCGTCCAGATCTTCAAGACCTGGGGCTTCACCTGGGGTGGCGACTGGCACTACACCGATCCCATGCACTTCGAGATGAACCGCATCGTCCATCCGGGCTGACCAGCGCGCTGGCTAGGCTGGCCGCCGTGAGCACTCTCGATGACGCACGACCCGGCATGGACGAGTCGGTCCGGGCCCAGGACGACCTCTTCGGCCACGTCAACGGCACCTGGCTGCGCGAGGAGGAGATTCCGTCCGACCGCTCGAGCTGGGGGCCGTTCGTCCAGCTCGCCGACGCGGCCGAGCAGCAGGTCCACGAGATCATCACCGACCTCGCCGCGCTCGCCGACGCCGGCCAAGCCGCGCCGGGCAGCCAGGCCCAGAAGATCGGCGACCTCTTCGCCTCCTTCATGGACAGCGACGCGATCGCCGCCGCGGGTCTCGCGCCGCTGGAGCCGCTGCTGTCGGCGGTCGAGGGCATCGGCGACCTGCGCGAGCTGGCCGCCTTCCTCGGCGAGTTCGAGCGCTTCGGCGGCCGGGGCCTCTTCGGCTCCTACGTCGACAACGACGACCGCAACTCCGACCGCTACGTCGTCAACCTCCTCCAGGGCGGCCTCGGCCTGCCCGACGAGAGCTACTACAAGGACGACAAGTTCGCCGAGATCCGGGAGAAGTACGCCGCCTACCTCGCGCGCCTGCTCGGCCTGGCCGGCATCGCGGACGCGGAGTCCAAGGCGGCCACCATCCTCGCGATCGACACCCGGCTGGCCGAGGGCCACTGGGAGCGCGCCGAGACCCGGGACGTGCAGAAGACCTACAACCTGCTCACCTTCGCCGACGTCGCGGCGCTGACCCCGTCGTTCGACTGGGAGATCTACGTCCGCAACCTCTCGGCCGCGAAGACCACCGCGCCCGAGCTGCTCTTCTCGGGATGCGTCCGCCAGCCCAGCTTCTTCCAGCACCTCGAGGGCGTGCTCGGCGAGGTCGGCATCGAGGACTGGCGCACGTGGCTGACCTCGCATGTGCTGCGGCTGGCGGCGCCGTACCTCACCGACGACTTCGTGGAGACCAACTTCGACTTCTACGGCCGCACCCTGTCGGGCACCCCCGAGCTCCGCGCCCGGTGGAAGCGCGGCGTCGCGCTCGTCGAGGGCGCGCTCGGCGAGGCGGTCGGCGCGGAGTACGTCACCCGCCACTTCCCGCCCACCTCCAAGGCGCTCATGGACGAGCTGGTCGCCAACCTGCTCGCGGCCTACCGCGAGTCGATCGGCAAGCTCGACTGGATGACCGAGGAGACGAAGGAGCGGGCCTACGCCAAGCTCGACACCTTCACGCCCAAGATCGGCTACCCCAACACCTGGCGCGACTACTCCGCGCTGACGATCGTCCCGGGCGAGCTGCTCGGCAACGTCTTCGCCACCTCGGCCTTCGAGACCGACCGCCAGCTCGGCAAGATCGGCTCGCCCGTGGACCGCGACGAGTGGTTCATGCTGCCGCAGACGGTCAACGCCTACTACAACCCCGGCACCAACGAGATCTGCTTCCCGGCCGGGATCCTGCAGAAGCCGTTCTTCAGCCCCGACGCGCTGCTGGAGGAGAACTACGGCGGCATCGGCGCCGTGATCGGGCACGAGATCGGCCACGGCTTCGACGACCAGGGCGCGCAGTTCGACGGCGCCGGCAACCTCAACGACTGGTGGACGCCGGCCGACAAGGAGGCCTTCGAGGCCAAGACGAAGGCCCTCATCGAGCAGTACGACGCCTTCGAGCCGCGCAACCTGCCCGGCGAGCACGTCAACGGCGCGTTGACGGTCGGTGAGAACGTCGGCGACCTCGGCGGTCTGACGATCGCCCACACCGCCTTCCTCATCGCACGCCCCGAGGCGACGCGTGAGGAGAGGCGGCGGCTCTTCCAGAACTGGGCCTACTGCTGGCGGACCAAGCGCCGCAAGGAACAGGAGCAGCAGTACCTCACCATCGACCCGCACTCACCTCCGGAGTTCCGCGCCAACATCGTGCGCAACCTCGACGAGTTCCACGAGGTCTACGACACCGCCGAGGGCGACGGCCTCTGGCTCGACCCTGCCGAGCGCGTCCGGATCTGGTGAGTCGCTGGACCGACCACTAGACCCAGGACTCGTCGAGGGTGCGGACCAGGTCCTCGATGGTCGGGTAGCGCCAGCGGAGATAGGGCAGCGGTATGCCGCTCTGAAGGGCCAGCCACTCGTGGGTGACCCGCTCGTGGGAGACCCCGGCGATGATCTCGCGCAGCAGGATCCGGCGGCGCGCGTCGCGGAGCGCGACGACGCGAGCAGGGTCCCGACTGGTGCGCGAGGTGATGCGGTGACTGCGTCCGACGGACGCCGATGGCACGGTCATGGACGCCATGCAACGCAGCGAACGTTGCGGCGGCGTCTCGCCGACATGTAACGCTGTTTGCGCCTGGCCCGGGCCGCTCGCGGGCCGGCCGGGATGTTTCGCTCTGTTGCGCCGCTCTTCCCAGCGGACACACAGGCGCAACAGGCCGGTCACCGCATCCGCCGCCGGCACGCAATACGCCGGCTGTGGACTGACGGCATGCGTGAGACCTTCGTGCGTCCCAACCCCCGTCCGCTGGCCACCGGCCCCGTCCAGCTCATCGAGGGCCCGGTGGAGCACGGTGACCAGCGAGGGCGCGAGCTGGGCTTCCCGACGGCCAACCTGACGCTCGAGGACCACGGCGCCGGCGACGGCGTCTGGGTCGGCACGGTCGTTCTCGAGGACGGCTCCATCTACGCCGCGACGGTCTCGGTCGGGCGTCGCGTCACCTTCTACGGACGTGACGGCATCCGGCTCCTAGAGGCGTATCTGCACGACTTCGACGGCGACCTCTACGGCCAGAACATCCGCGTGTGGCTGCACTCGCGGCTCCGGCTGCAGCGCCGGTTCCCCGACGTCGACTCGCTCATCGAGCAGATGCACCAGGACGTCGCGGACACCCGGACCTGGGCCGGCGGCAAGGCGTGGGCCGACGTCCCGGGGACGAGGGCCATGATCGACCCCCTGGCCGGTCTCGCTTGAGGTTCTCCGTCTGGCCGCAGGGCACCCTCGCCCCGGCCGACATCCTCGCCGAGGCCCGATGGGCCGACCGCAACGGCTGGCGGGGCATCTGGCTCGCCGACCACTACATGCCCAACACCGGCGGCGCCGACGTCGCCTCGGGCCCGGTCCAGGAGGTCTGGGCGATGCTGCCCGCGGTGGCGGCGCTGACCGAGACGCTGCGGGTCGGCACGATGGTCTCCCCGACCTCGATCCACCATCCGGCCATCCTCGCCAACCGGGTCAGCACGATCGACAACCTCAGCGGCGGCCGGATCACCCTCGGCCTGGGCGCCGGCTGGCAGGTCAACGAGCACGCCGCCTTCGGCATCCCGCTCGAGGCGCCGAGGGAGCGCGTGGACCGGTTCGAGGACGCCATCCGGATCATCCGCTCGATGCTGGCCGAGGACCGGACGACATACCACGGCAGGGTCTACGACATCCGGGACGCCCCCTGCGAGCCGAAGCCGGTGCAGTCGCCCCTGCCGATCCTCGTCGGGTCCACGAGTCCCCGGATGCTCCGCATCACGGCGCGGTACGCCGACCAGTGGAACACCTGGGGCGACGCGACCGAGGCGCGGAGGAACCGCCAGGCGCTCCTCGACACCGCGGACAGGGTCGGCCGCGACCCGGAGGAGATCTGGACGACCGCCAACGTGCTGCTCGACCTCGGGGACACCGGCTATGACGCGGGCGTCGGGAACCAGGGGCCGCGGCCGGTGGTCCGTGGCGACGCGGCCGAGGTGGTCGACGCGCTCGGCGCCTACGTCGAGGCGGGCTTCGACGAGTTGATCCTGCCGTCCTGGTGGTTCGGCGACACGACGGACCAGCGCCTCGCTGTCCTCGACCGCATCCACGCCGACGTCGTCCCGGCCCTCGCATGAGCTCGCCCCACGAGCGTCCAGAGGCGCGCAGAAGGGCGGCACCGAAGGGCGGCACCGCCAGCGCAACGGGGCCGTTACCGGGCGTCAGTGGCTCGGCAACACGTACTCCGTTCACTGGATGCAGTGATCAACCGGCTCGAGGTGAAAGGTGGTCCGTGGACGTGGAGGTAGACGTTCGACAGGCGCAGCCGAGGACGGGACGACGCCGGTCCTTCGAGACCGGCAGGCTGGTCGCCGGGCCGGTCGAGCACGGCGACGAGCGCGGTCGAGCCCTCGGGTTCCCGACCGCGAACCTCGCGATCGACGACCCCGGCGTCCGCGACGGCGTCTGGGCGGCGACCGTCGAGCTGGAGGACGGCCGGCTCGTGCCGTCCTGCGTGTCGATCGGCCGTCGCCCGACGTTCTACGCGCGTGACGGCGTACGCCTCCTCGAGGCCTACCTCCTGGACTTCTCCGGAGACCTGTACGGCCGGCAGCTACGGGTGTGGCTCGACCACCGCCTGCGCCTGCAGAAGCGCTTCGCCTCCGTGGAGAGCCTGTGCGCCCAGATGCAGTCCGACGTCGACGACACCCGCCGGTGGGCGGCCACCGCACCGTGGTTCGTCGTGCGGAGTCCTGGCTGGCGTCGTGGGCACACGAGCACGAGGGGAGGGTCGTGATGGTCGTCGCGATCGTGGGGAACCCGAAGCCGATGTCGCGCACCCGCGCGGCCGCCGAGCTGATGGCCGAGAAGCTCACGGGCTCCGCGCCGTCCGCCGTCGTCGACGTGGTCGACCTCGGCGCCGGACTGCTCGGCTGGGGCGACCCGGCCGTGGCCGAGGCGAAGAGGACCGTGCTGGAGGCCGACGCCCTCATCGTCGCCTCGCCGACCTTCAAGGCGACCTACACCGGCCTGCTCAAGCTCTTCCTCGACCAGTTCGGCCAGGGCGAGCTGGGACAGAAGACGACCTTCCCGCTGATGCTCGGCGGCTCCATGGCGCACTACCTCGCCCCCGAGCTCACCCTGCGTCCCGTCCTGGTCGAGATCGGTGCCAGCTGCCCGGCTCCGAGCCTCTACCTGGTCGACTCCGACTACGAGACCGCCCCGGCCCTCGACGAGTGGGTCACGATCGCGAAGAAGTTCCTATGAGCGCACACGAGATGATCACCGCGTCGGACACCAAGTTCGACCAGGGCCTGCTGCGGCAGGCGTTCGGCCTCTTCCCCTCCGGCGTCACCGCGTTCTGCGCGATGATCGACGGCAAGCCCGAGGGCATGGCGGCCAGCTCCTTCACCTCGGTCTCGATCGACCCGGCGCTGGTCTCGGTCTGCGTGGCCAACACCTCCTCGACCTGGCCGAGGCTGGCCGCCCTTCCGACGCTGGGACTGTCGGTCCTGGCCTTCGAGCACGGGTTGGTCGCGCGGCAGCTCTCGGCCCGCGGCGTCGACCGCTTCGCCGAGATCGACTGGGCCCAGACCGAGTCCGGAGCGGTCTTCGTGCACGGCGCCAGCCTCTGGCTGGAGTGCACGCCGTTCAAGACCGTCGACGCCGGCGACCACCAGATCGTCGTGCTGGAGATCCAGTCCATGCTGCTCAAGCCCGACATCGCGCCGATGGTCTTCCACCGCAGCGCGTTCCACGAGATCGCGCACTCCGCCTGACCGACCCGCCGCGTCCGGGCGGGCTCCTCGATCGGGACAGTCGGCCGTCGCCGAGGGTACGCGGGAACGGCCGTCACGAGAGGGCCTCTCCGGGGGCGTGCGTGTCCGCCAGCCAGGCGAGGGCGGCGGAGGTCTCCTGCGTCGCCTCGTGCGAGGGCAGCCCGGTGGCGCGGGCGGTGGCGCTTCTCGAGAAGAGGTCGCCGGCGGCCTCGGTCATCGTCGTGGACAGTCCCATCGCCCGCAGCTGCTCCGCCGCCCGCTCGACCTCGGAGCTCCGGCGCTGGGCGTGCTGGACGTGGGAGGTCACCAGCAGGTCGAGGAACCTGGTGAAGCCGGTCGCGTCGATGTCGGTCAGGGTGTCGTAGAGCTCGGCACGCATCCCCGCCCGCTCGGCGGCGACGAGGCACTCCACCGCGAGCGCCTCGATGCCCTTGGTGAGCACCGTCCGGAGGAGCTTCAGGGTCGCGGCGTCACCGGGCTCGGAGCCGGGCAGGACGCGCACGGGCGCGCCGAGGCCGGCGAACTCGAGCATGGCGGTCGCCGCGTCGCGGCCGGCGGCGATCACGGGAGTCGCGGCGCGGGTGATCGGGACGGGCCCCATGATGACGGCATCGACGTACCCGACCCCCGCGGCACGGGCGGTCTCGGCGCAGGCCCGCTTGTCCTCGGCCGAGGCGGAGGCGAGGTCGACGACGATCGCGCCCGGGCGCAGGTGGGGCACCACCTCGTCGCAGACCTGACGGGAGACGTCGCCGCCGACGCAGACCCAGACCCGGTCTATCCCGGCGAGCCAGGGGCCGGGACGGGTCTCCACGCCAAACCCCAGCAGACCGGCCCGGTCGAGGAGCTGCGGCCGTGGCCGAGGCGTGCAGACCACCACCTCGTGATCGCCGCATGCCCCTTCCGCATAGGCACCTCCGACCTCGCCGCCGCCCACGATTGCCACTCGCACGGCCGCAGGCTATGTCACCGCGGGGGCCTGCAGGCGGCCTGGAACACTGGCGCAATATCGGTGTGACGACCGAGCGCAGCACGGTTAATAGAACGCTCCTAGCGTCCAGTCCGTGAGCACGAAGCAGATCCACCTCAGCATCAACCTCACGGAATACGGCCGTCACTCGGGAGCCTGGCGGGAGCCGGGCGCGGACGTCTCGAGGATCCCCAACCTCGAGGCCTACCTGCACGCATGCGAGTGGGCCGAGAAGGGCTTCTTCGACCAGGGCTTCCTCGCCGACTCGCCGGTCCACACCTGGGGCAACGAGTCGACCACGACGACCCGGCTGGACGCGATGGAGATGGCCGGCGCCCTCGCCGAGCACACCACGCACCTCGGGATCATCGCGACGATGTCGACGAGCTACACCGAGCCGTTCGAGGTGGCGCGACGGGGAGCCTCGCTCAACAACCTCAGCGGCGGCCGGGTCGGCCTCAACTTCGTCGCCTCGCAGGGCGACGAGATGGCGCGGAACTACAACCTCGCCAAGGAGCACCCCCGCGTGGTGCGCTACGCCCGCTACCGCGAGTACCTCGAGGTGATCACCAAGCTCTGGGACTACGCGCCGACGCCGGGCTCGCCCGGCCGGATGCTGGAGCACCACGGCGAGTTCTTCGACATCGAGGCGACCCTCGACGTCCACCAGCCGCCGTACGGGCGGCCGGTCATCATCCAGGCCGGACAGTCGGCCGAGGGCCGTGACCTGGCCGCCCGCTGGGCCGACGCGATCTACGCCGCCGGCACCACCGTCGAGCGCGGCCGGGAGTACTACGCGGACATCAAGCGCCGTGCCGCCGCCTACGGCCGGGACCCCGACGGCATCAAGGTGATCATGGGGATCGCGCCTTTCATCGGCGACACCGAGAGCGAGGCGCAGGAGCTCAAGCACGTCCTCGACGACTACCACGCCAAGGGTGCCGACGTGATCGGCCACCTCTCCCGGATCCTCGAGTTCGACCTGTCCGGCTATGACCCCGAGGGGCAGCTTCCGCTCGACGAGCTCCCCGAGGTGAGGTCCGCCTCCGTGGGCCTGGCGACCATGTGGAAGCGGATCGCCGAGGAGGAGCGCGTCCCGCTCGGCGAGCTGGCCTACCGGTCCTTCGTCGGCGGCCTGGCCAACATGCAGTTCGTCTCGGTCGGCGACCCCCTGCACGTCGCCGACGAGATGCAGCTCTGGTTCGAGACCGGCGCCTGCGACGGGTTCTCGCTCGTGGCGCCCAACGTCGGACCGACCATGGAGAGCTTCGTGACCCACGTGGTGCCGATCCTCCAGGAGCGGGGCCTGGTCCGGACGGCGTACGACGCGACGTCGCTGGCCGGGCACTTCGGCCTGGAGTCGCCGCTCGACCCGCGCCACACGCTGCTGCCGGGCGCGCAGCAGCTGCCCTGGTGACCGCCGTCGCCGAGCCGGCGGCGCCAGAGTCGACAGCCACGGTCCTGCGCCGCTTCGCGGTCCCCGTCTACCTCCCCGCGACGATCTACGCGGTCGGCCAGGGCGCGGTCACCCCCGTCATCGCCATCGGCGCCCACGATCTCGGCGCCTCCTACGCGACGGCCGCCTTCGTCGCCGGGCTGCCGGCGGTCGGCGTACTGCTCGGCGACGGCCCGGCGGGCGCCTTCGTGGCCCGCGTCGGGGAGCGGCGCGGCATGATCTTCTCGGCTCTCGTCACGGCGCTGTGCTCGGTGGTCGTCGTGCTGGCCGGCGACCTCACGGTGCTGAGCCTGGCGGCGCTGGTGATGGGCGCGGCCTCGTCGGTCTTCCTCCTCGCCCGGCACAGCCTGCTCACCGAGCTGGTCGAGCCCGCCTTTCGGGCGCGCTCGCTCGCCCTCCTGGCCGGCACCTATCGCGCCGGCGTGACGATCGGTCCCTTCACCACCGCCGCCCTCATCAGCCACTTCGGTGCCCTCGCCGCGTTCTGGGTCCAGGCGGCGACGTCGGTCGCGGTGATCGCATTCCTGCTCTCGATGCCCGACCTCGAGAAGGTGATCGCCCTGCGGACCGACACTCCGGGCGACTCCATGACGGGCCTGACCGGGATGTTCCGGGAGAACGCCGGGCCGCTGCTGCGGGTCGGGTCCGCGATGGCCATCCTCATGCTGCTGCGCAACACGATGGTCATCATCATCCCGCTCTGGGGACTGGCGATCGGGATGCCGGCCTCGAGGATCGCGCTCGCGGTCGGCCTCTCCGGGCTGCTGCAGCTCGTCCTCGTCTACGCCTCGGGCCAGATCGCCGACCGGTTCGGGCGGATGTGGGTGGCGATGCCGGTCGTGCTCGGGATCGCCCTCGGCCACATCCTGCTCGTCGGCGCCCACGGGACCGGGACCTACTTCGCCGTGGTGGTCGTGCTCGCCGTCGCCAACGGCTTCGGCGGCGGCATCATGATGATGATGGGCTCGGACCTCGCCCCGCCGGGCCGGGCCTCGGAGTTCCTCGGCCTGTGGCGACTGGTCAACGACGCCGGCGGCGCCGCCGCTCCCTTCCTGATGGCGGCGGGCACCGCCGTGGTCTCCCTCGGCTTCGCGAGCGTCGGGCTCGGCCTGCTCGGCCTCGTCGGCGCGGGGATGCTGTGGCGCTGGGTGCCGCTCTACCTCGACGAGTCGCGTGCGCCCGCCGTCGTACTGCCTCGTGTTACAGGCGATGGCACAGCTGGCGTAAACGCGACTTCACCGTGAGCGCGCGGGCCGCGTAATACGCCGTTCGTACGTTTCAGGACGTCGACACGAGAAAGGCAGGTGAGGAGATGACCGCGGACATGTTCCACCTCGGCTGGTTCTACTCGAAGGGCTTCGGGCCCAAGGCCTGGAAGCATCGCTGGGCCGGGCCCGAGCAGGCCGTGCGGAACTTCACCAAGCCCGACAACGCGGTCTTCCTCGCCCAGGCCATGGAGCGTGCCGGCTTCGACTACCTCATGATTGAGGACTCCTCGAACGTGCCCTACACCTACCAGGGCAGCCACAACGCCTACCTGAGGCACTCGGTCGACACCCCCAAGCTCGACCCGACCGTGCTCGCGCCGTTCATCACCATGGCGACCAAGAGCCTCGGCTGCGTGGTGACCTGCTCGACGACGGAGTACCAGCCCTTCATGCTGGCGCGGAAGTTCAACGCGCTCGACCACGTCTCCGACGGCCGGATCGGCTGGAACATCGTCACCGGTTCGAACGACGGCGGCGCGCAGAACTACAACCGCGACAGGCAGTGGCCCCACGACGAGCGCTACGACATGGCCGACGAGTTCCTCGACGTGTGCCACCGGCTCTGGAAGTCCTGGGACGACGACGCGCTCGTGCTGGACCTGGAGAACGGCGTCTTCGCCGACGGCGACAAGGTCTACCCGATCAACCACGAGGGGAAGTACTACAAGGTCCGCGGCCCCCTCTCCGCGCCGCCGATGCCGCAGGGCAGCCCCGTGCTCTGCCAGGCCGGCGGGTCGGCACGCGGCCAGCGCTTCGCGGGCACCTGGGCCGAGACGATCATCGCCGCCCCGCGCGGCGTCGAGGCGATGAAGAGGTTCCGCGAGGACATCCGTGCCCACGCCGTCGACCAGGGCCGCGACCCCGACGCGATCAAGCTGATGTTCCTCATCTCGCCGATCATCGACGAGACCGTGGACCGGGCGCTGGAGCGCCAGCAGCAGCGGTTCGACGAGGCCGAGCAGGACTGGGAGTTCGGGCTCGCCAGCCTCTCCCGCGGCACCGGCATCGACTTCTCCCAGTTCGACCTCGACGCCCCGATCCCGCACCTGGAGTCCAACGGCCACCAGTCCAGCGCCCGCGCGCTGGAGGGCAAGATCCTGCGAGACGTGCTGCGCTACGGCCGCGCGCTGGAGTGCGTGCCGCTGGCCGGCACCGCCGACTCGGTGGCCGCCGAGATGGACGAGCTCATGCAGGAGGTCGGCGGCGACGGCTTCCTGCTGATGGACAGCTACCACTCGCGGCGCTACATCACCGAGATCACCGACGGCCTGGTGCCCGAGCTGCAGCGGCGGGGCCTCACGCGCACGGCGTACGAGCACAGGCTCTTCCGCGACAACCTGATGGCGTTCTGATGGGCGCGGACATGTTCCACCTGGCGTGGTTCTTCTCCAAGGGCTTCGGGCCCAAGGCGTGGAAGCACCGCTGGCACGGCTCCGACGTCGCCCGCTTCACCAAGCCGGACACCGGGGTCTTCCTCGCGCAGGCGATGGAGCGCGCGGGCTTCGACTACTTCATGATCGAGGACTCCTCGAACGTGCCCTACACCTACCAGGGCAGCCACAACGCCTACCTCCGCCACTCGGTGGACACGCCCAAGCTCGACCCTGCCGTGCTCGCCCCCTTCCTGATCGAGGCGACCACGAACCTCGGCATCGTCGTCACCTGCTCGACGACGGAGTACCAGCCCTTCATGCTGGCCCGGCTCTTCAACACCCTGGACCACGTCTCCGACGGCCGGATCGGTTGGAACGTCGTGACGGGCTCCAACGACGGCGGCGCGCAGAACTACAACCGCGACAGGCAGTGGCCCCACGACGAGCGCTACGACATGGCCGACGAGTTCATGGAGGTCTGCCGCGGCCTGTGGAGCGGCTGGGACGACGACGCCCTCGTCCTCGACCTGGAGAACGGGATCTTCGCCGACGGCGACAAGGTCCACCCGATCGACCACGAGGGGAAGTACTACAAGGTCCGCGGCCCGCTGTCGGCCCCGCCCATGCCGCAGAGGAGCCCGGTGATCTGCCAGGCCGGCGGCTCCGGCCGTGGCCACCGCTTCGCCGGCCAGTGGGCCGAGACCGTCATCACCGCCGCGACCGACCCCGCCGACATGAAGCGGCAGCGCGAGGCGATCCGGCAGCACGCCGCGGACGCCGGCCGCGACCCCGACGGCGTCAAGGTCCTCTTCCTGGTCTCGCCGATCATCGACGAGACGACGGAGCTGGCGCTCGCCCGTCACAACGCCTCGGTCGAGATCGACGACAACGAGGTGCAGTACCAGCTGGCCTCGCTCTCGCGTCAGTCCGGCATCGACTTCTCCCAGTTCGCCCTGGACGAGCCGCTCCCCGAGCGGCTCGTCAGCAACGGCCACCAGTCGATGGTCGCCAAGTGGGAGGGCAGGGTCCTGGGCGACATCATCCGGGGCAACGTCCTCAGCCCGGGCTCGAAGAGCTTCGTCGGCACGCCCGACCACGTCGCCGGCTACATGGACGAGGTGATGCAGGAGGTCGGCGGCGACGGCTTCCTCTTCGTCAACTCCTACTTCCCGCGGCGCTACGTCACCGAGATCTGCGACGGCCTCGTCCCCGAGCTCCAGAGGCGCGGCCTGACCCGGACCGCCTACGAGCACGAGCACTTCCGCGACAACCTGATGGCGTTCTAGGGAGGCGTGACGAGCATGCACCTGATCGCCCTCCTCACGATCGGCCCGGCCGACACCGCCTCCGGCCTCGTCGCCGCGGCCGGGACCCTCCGGGACGCCGGCGTCGACGGCGTCGGCTTCCTCGACGCCCAGGACCTCGGTACGCCGGTCGCGGCCCTGGAGTCGAGCACGCTGGCGACCCTGGTGGGACTCACGGTGCCCGGCATCGGCGTGATCGGCTCGCAGTCCGGCCTCTACGGCTACCCGTTCCACACCGCGCGCCGGTTCGCCACGCTGGACCACCTCAGCGCCGGATGGTCGGGCTGGCTCCTGCGGACCGGCTCCGCCGGCAGCGAGGCCTCCGCCCTCGACCGGCAGGCCGGCAGCGGCGCCGACGGAGGACTGGCCCGCGCCGGCGAGCATGCCGAGATCGGCTACCGGCTCTGGGACTCCTGGGAGGACGGCGCCCAATGGCCGGACAAGGAGAGCGGTAACTTCAAGGACGACTCCCGGATCCATGCCATCGACTACGCCAGCGACCGGTTCCAGGTCGAGGGACCGCTCGACGTGCCGCCCTCGCCCCAGCACCGTCCGGTCGTCCTCGCGCTGGTGAGCTCGCCGGACCAGGTCGCCGCACTGGGGCCCTGGATCGACGTCGCGGTCGTCCTCGCTCCCGACGAGGACGCGGCCGTCGAGCTGGCCGCGGCCGTGCGCGCCGACGGCCGGATCCCGAAGGTCCTCCTCGCCTGCGGGGCCAAGGGCCTCCCGATCGCCGCCGCCGATCAGCTCGCCGCCGCGGGCGTGGCCGACGGCCTCGCCCCCGTCATCGACACGACCGGAGTCGCCGACGTCGCCGCTCTGGCCACCGCTGTGCCGGAGCCGCCGGACGGCACCGCCCGGACGTTCGCCGAACGTCTCGGGATCGGACCCCTGCCCGTGGGAGGTCGAACCGCATGACCGCGAAGCTGATGCACCTCGGACTCAACTGCACCGAGTACGGCCGCCACTCCGGCGGCTGGCTGCACCCCGACAGCGACGTCTCCCAGATGCCGAACATCGACGTCTACCGCCACATCGCCAAGAAGGCCGAAGAGGGCTTCATGGACCAGCTCTTCGTGGCCGACAGCCCGGTCCACAACCGCGGCCAGCTCAGCGTCGGCCCCACCCGGCTGGACCCGATGGCGGTGGCGCTGCTGATGGCCCAGGAGACCGAGCACATCGGCGTCATCGCCACGATCACCACGAGCTACAACGACCCCTACGACATCGCCCGGCGCGCCGCCTCCCTGTCCCACCTCACCGGCGGGCGGGCCGGGATCAACTTCGTCGCCTCCTCCGGCGACCCCATCGCCCGCAACTACAACCTCCCCGGACAGCTCTCCCACGACGAGCGGTTCGTGCGCTACGAGGAGTTCCTCGGCGTCGTCACCCGGCTGTGGGCGGCCTCCGCCGACGGCGACGAGCGGGCGGTGCCGGTCCGGCACACCGGCCCCCACTTCGCCGTCGACGCCGCCCTCGACGTCCCCAAGGCCCCGGCGGGACGTCCCGTCATCGTCATGGCCGGCTCGTCGGAGGAGAGCCGCGACCAGGCGGCGCGCTGGGCCGACGCCGTCTACGCCGCCGGCCGGCAGATGGCCGGCGCCCAGGAGTTCTACCGCGACCTCAAGGAGCGCGCCGCGGCCTACGGCCGCGACCCCGACTCCATCAAGGTCATGCTCGGCATCACCTCCTTCATCGGCGACACCGTCGAGGAGGCCGAGGCGCTCGAGGCCACCCTCAACGACCTCCACGTCCGCGGCGCCGACACGATCGGCTACCTCGGCGGCGTGCTCGAGTTCGACCTGTCCGGCTTCGACCCCGACGGGCCGCTCCCGTTCGACCTGCTCCCGCAGGTCCGGTCCTCGAGCGTGAGCCAGTCGGGGCTCCTCACCCGGATGGCCCGCGAGCAGGGCCTCAGCATCCGCGAGATCGCCTTCCGCGCGTACGCCGGCGGCCTGGCCAACATGCAGTTCCGCGAGGCCCTCACCCCGGTCCAGATGGCCGACACCATGCAGGAGTGGTTCGAGGCGGGGACCTGCGACGGGTTCACCATCGTGGCCCCGATCGTCCCGCGCACGATCGACGACTTCGTCGACAAGGTGGTGCCGATCCTCGCCGAGCGCGGCCTGGTCCGCACGTCGTACGGCGACGGCCCGACCACCCACGCCGGCCTCTTCGGCCTCGACACCCTCGACCCCCGCGTCCCCACCCTCGTCTGACCGCGCCCGACCCACCAGGAGAAGGTCCCATGATCGCCACCGCGTTCCTCGCCCTCGAAGGCGCCAGCACCGTCGAGGAGGTCGTCGGCGCCGCCCGGAGCCTGGAGGCCGCGGGCGTCGCGGCGGTCGGCCTGCTCGACGCCCAGGACACCGGCCTGGGCGCCACGCCCTTCGAGTCGACGACGCTCGCCGCCCGGGTCGCCGCGGCCACCTCGAGCATCGGCGTGATCGCGAGCGACTCGGCGCTCTACAGCTTCCCGTACCACTCCGCGCGCCGGCTCGCGACGCTCGACCACCTGGCCGCCGGACGCAGCGGCTGGCTGGTCCGGTCGCGGACCGGGGCCGACGAGGGGTCGGCCTACGCCTGGCGCTCGACCACCGGACGCGGCGAGGAGCTCCACCGCGCGACGGAGTACATCGAGATCGAGCGCGAGCTGTGGGGCAGCTGGGAGGACGGCTCCCAGTGGCCCGACAAGGCCGCCGGCGTCTTCAAGGACGACTCCCGGATCCACCGGATCGAGTACCGCTCGACGTCCTTCCGGGTCTCCGGGCCGCTCGACACCCCGCCGACCCCGCAGGGCCGGCCGGTGATCCTGACGTTCGTCACGACCGTGGACGAGGCACGGGCGCTGACGCCGTACGTCGACGTCGCGATCCTCGCCCCCGCCGACGGCGTCGCGCTGGACGATCTGGCAGCCGTCGTCGCCTCCGCGGCCGAGGCCGCCGGCGCCCGCGTGCTCCGCCTGGCCGGCGGCGCGAC